>JBBQZT010000002.1:0-225442 GCA_038207455.1 Chloroflexia bacterium | reverse complement strand
GCTGGCCTTGACATGGATCGCGGTGATTGCCGGACTGTCCGCAAAATCGGTGGACGGTGTAGGTGCCTTTTCCTACCCGCTTATCTTCCTTCCATTTATCAGTTCGGCGTTCGTGCCCACCAAATCGATGCCGTCAGTCGTCCGTGCTTTTGCCGAAAATCAGCCGGTTACAGCCATCCTCGAAGCGATGCGCTCCCTACTCGCGGGGCAGCCTGTCGGCAATGCTATTTGGGTTGCGCTCGTGTGGTGCTTAGGAATACTGATCGTCGCATATCTGTTTGCGATGTACCTATACAAACGGAAAGCAGCTTAATGTTTGCGTAACCCGAAGTATTGGATCAACAAATTAGTACCACCGATGCCGCTGGTCACTTACTATTTAGGGGATTGTGCTAGTTAGGTTTGTTACCCTGAACGGAGGCGAGGCTGCGTGAAGGGTCTGTTAGGTCTACGTGTTCGATAGTTCTAGGACTGCGAACAAGCTGGTCGGCAATCTCTTGATAGCTTATCCTACTCGCAACCAGATGTAAAACCTCTAGTTGATGGGCAGTCAGTTCCTCAGACTTTTGACGCGGCATCTCCTACGCTCCTCTTTATCTTAGCTATTCTCCAGGCGTTCGATTATTTGCTGGCTTGCTATAAGCAGGTCTTGCAGCCAACTGGTAGAGTAAGTTATTGTCCTTGTAGCTATAAACGCAAATTTATTGCTTTTTGGCGGAGGAAGTTTATTAAACTTTTTAAACTATAATTGAATATTGAGAAGTAAATCTTTAGTTTGCTATACTCTGGCCTTATCGGTGTGCACGAGAAAGACGCGGCTTTTGTGATAGAATGAGCCTAACCAGTTCCGTAACATAGCTCTATGTCCATTGACGGCAACCAATTGACGCAATGTCCCACAATAGGATATGGCTATATGTCCATTGATGACAACCATACCCAGGGGTAGCCGCGCAATGTCCCACCAAGTGCTGACCTGGCACTGGCTCTGCTGCTCTGAACGCGAATTATTGAGAGGTAACAAAAATGCTTGATATAAAGGAGCTAGAAGCACGCAGATATTCTAATTGGGGGCAAACATCTGAAGACAAAATCCCTGACACCGAGGCGGCTGCCAAACTTATCGAGCGGGTGGGTATCGCCACTCTGTACGCCGTTTCGCCCGAAATACCTAATCTGTACCAGGCTTATACGGGCGATCCTACTTCTAAGGCCGACTCAGAGTGGGATAGCGATTCGGGCCACGTTTATAGCTGGCGTTGGATTTTGGGCCGCCAGGAAGCCGCTTTCTACACCGCCATTATTCGCAGCAGACCAACCTGGGTTAGTTGGTCGTTGTTGGCCGCAGTGTTGCGGTTGCGGGGCGAGTTGCGTAGCGTCGAGGAATTATACCGGGTGGGTCAGCTTTCAAATGGAGCGTGGCGTATCGCGCAAGCTTTAGAGGCGGCGAGCGGGCCACTTGAAACGGGGGCGTTGCGTCGTCTGGCTGGTTTCCCGACAGGCAAAGAGCAACGAGCGGCCTATTTGCGGGCGATGAGCGAACTGGATACCCGCTTGTTGGTTGCCAAAGTTTTCGCCCCCGACGACGAAGATATGCGTCACGCTTTGGTAACAATGCGCTACCCGGAGCAAGTTAAAACTGCTTTGAGCTTGAGTCGCGAAGCTGCTTTGGAACGATTGCTGCTGGTTTATTTGCCCCAGGCGGTTTATGCTGTACCGGACGTATTGGCGAAACATTTGGGCATACCCGAAAAAGAGGTAAGGGCCAGTTTGGAGATGTTAGTGGTAGGCGGCCAGGCCCAAACTATGCCCCTACTCGGCAAATCCAACCCTGGTTATGTTTGGAAAAACTTCAACTAATTGCGTTTAATCGCCAATGGTTAAAACCAGCGTCTAGGGGATTCCAAACCTGATAAATCAGTTTGTCAGAACCCACTTTAGTGGGTTTGGGTTGACTAGACGACGGTTTACCTGTACCCGGCACGGGTGAACCGTTGGCGATGGTCAAGCTAATAATCGCGCAAATATGATGCCATTGACTGCAATCCATGCTCAAATCTTTAAAACCAGGTTGCTAGATATGACAACTACTCTGGCTGGGTGCATCTCGGCAGAGGTTAGCTTTTCCAACTTCTGCGTGGCGAATTCCGGCTCTTTGCCGAGGGTTATCAGGTTTCCCACCCGCTGTTCAGGCTGATTGGAAGCTAAATTCGGGTTGGGCTGTTCCTCAAAAAACGTAGGATGATATTCTTTTATCACGGTGGTGTTCCTTTCTAGCTGCCAACCAATAACCAGATTTAGTATCTGGCTGAACCGAGGGCTATTCTACCTCACAACCAATTAGCTAAATGTGAAATCCCTCACAATGTTTATTGGCCTTTAGACCTATCTTTAAGCGTAAGGCAAGTACGCCTCGTGGTTAGTACACTTCGGTTTAGCAGCTTATGAAGAACACCACCTGATTCTTGCTACTCCTTTTTGCGCCCGTTGAGGATAAAAACCGGGTCTTTGGCATTGAAAAACCAGCCGCCACCTTTAGTATCCACTTCTTGAAAGAGTTCTGGTTCATCGAACATTGTGCTGTCTCGGAAATATTGTTGGACTAAGGCTACGTGACCAGCATCGCTGTTTTCGCGCCAGATTGCTACCGCCTTTGTGGGGAACATTCGGTTGGAAAAGGACACTATATATTGGCCGCCCGGCTTGAGGACGCGCCCCACCTCCCGAAAAACTTCGATGGGCCGTTTCAAATATTGCACCGAAACGGTATTCAGAACCGCGTCGAAACTGTTATCGGGGTAAGGCAGGACGGGGTTGCGATTGAGGTTTTGCACCACAAAATCGTTTAGCTGCGGGTTGGCTTCCAGTTCGACGCGGTTCATACCTTGTGCGCTGACGTGGCCCAACTTGAGCGTGGGCGGCAGGTGGCTTTTGTAGCTACTCATCATATCCAGGACGTGCATCCCTGCTTGCAAATGTAGGGCGTAATAGTTGGTTAGGGTCGCCAAAAAATGCTCGTCCACGTGGACTACCAGACGCGGTGGTTGATAAAAAACGCCGTCGTCGCTTTCGTCCACTCGTCGCCAGTTGGTCGGATTAGTCAGGTCAAACGCCGGAAAATTAGCTTGGGTCAATTCTTTTTGTGCTTTCTAGTTTTTTTAATTAATTCGTCGTGTAAAATTATAGCATTCTCTAGGCCACCCAGCATTGCCGAAAGCTATATTTTGTGTGCCAAATCCAGTCGCGGAACTTGAACGAATGTGTTATGATAACTTTACAGCTAATTGAAATAAAAAGGGCAAGGGAAATCTCGCTCTACCTGAATAACTGATGACAAAGTAAAATGCGTGTAATATCTCTGGCAAGCGGCAGCAGTGGCAACTGTTATTTAATACAGGTGGATGGCTACAACGTTTTGATTGATTGTGGTTTGACCGCCACCAATTTGAAAAAATATCTAGCGGATTACGGGGTGCGCCCAGCCGAACTGTCCGCTATCTTCCTGACCCACGAACACAGCGACCATGTGCGGAGTGCAGGTATAGCCTCGCGTGCCTGGGGCGTACCAGTCATAGCCAACGAAAAGACCCTGACTGCAGCCCGCTATCGCTGGCAAAAAGTAGATAGGTTGGAAGAACAACGTGCCGCCCAGCTAGGTACAGGCCAGACCAAAGTTGAGAGCCGTTATAACACCGAAGTATTGCGGGTGGGGGAAGCCAAAAGCTTTGGGCCACTGGAAATCAGCAGTTTTCCAGTTTCGCACGATGCCAACGACACCGTATGCTACACTTTTCGGGCCGAAAATCAGCAGGGCGTAATTTTGACCGATTTGGGCTGCGCCACGTCCGAAATTTTTGAGCCGCTCAACGCCTCGCAGCTAATTATTCTGGAAGCCAATCACGATTTACAGCAATTGCGCCAGTCCCGTTATCCGGCCTCGCTCAAGGCGCGGATTTCTAGCAACGTTGGGCATCTTTCCAACGCCCAAAGTGCAGATATTTTGCAAAAAGTGTTGCAAACCAGCGGCTACTCGCATCGGGTCTGGCTGGCACATCTTTCGGAGACTAACAATTCGCCTGATGTTGCCAAAGGATTTATCTACAAGTGGCTAGACCGGGCTGGACTGCCGCCTTTTAAGCTTGAGGTAGCCGGGCGTGACCAGCCGAGCCTGGATTGGGACTTTATAACTTCTGCCTCAACTACTGACGATTGCGAGGTAGCGGAGCGTGACCGTCCTAATCGGGATTGGGACAGCCAGCCCACCTTTTTCCAAACCCAAATGGTTTTCTAAAATCGAGGTTGAAAATAATTATTCAGCTCTCCCATTTTTTGTAGGACGCGCAGCTGCTCCGTCAGCTGATGGTTTTTGGTCTTGAAAGGCTAGAATACTCGGCTGACGGAGCAGCCTCCTACAAGTAGCTTGAATAGTTAAGGCTGGGAAGCGTAAATAAAGACGTTGTTGGCCGGGTCGGAATAGATCGGGGTCATAAAAAGCGCGAACTTTGCGAGAGCTTGCGGCGAAAATTTCTTGAAATCGCGGTTATCGCTGTATAAGCTACGGCTACCGTTTTCCACCTGCCCCACGAAGACATAGCGAACCGCGTGTTTTTGCAAAAGCTCTTGGGCCTTGCCTACGTCCGTCGTTTCGTAAATCCGGTCCATATCCAACCAGGCTTCCCAAATAGTCAGGTCGGGCAGATTGCCACGCCATTGTAGTTCGTGAAAAGGCCAGCCTACCACTGTCGGCAGTCCGGTATAGGTGCTGATACGCGCCGCCCAACTGTAGTTCATACCGTTGGCTTCCAGCACAATCCCGCGTCGGGCCGCGTCCTGTTGGGCGTAATCCCGCAGCCAGAGCATCGCTTTGTATTCGGCGGGCATAGTCTGTTCATACCAAATTTCGCCGTTCAAGTCCTGACGATTGCTATAATGGTTAGTGGCTTGCCAGTAGGCCAGAGTCGGCACGGCAGTGGCTACCAACATCAGCCCGGCCAGCAAACCTAGCCAGGGCCATCGCCACCAACCTTGTGTCTTAATTTTTGGCCGCGTGGTTGTAACATCTGCGGTTTTAGCAGGCGTGTTTGGCTCAAAAGTTGCTGAGGAAGATGGTGTAAACAGAAATCTATCCGAAGTCATGCCATCTTCAAGCTGGGGTTGGGAAGGCAGCCACCGAAACAGCCCTGCCAAACTTTTTGTTCCAAACGGGAAAGCTGAGTTTGATAACGAACTGGTCTTCGTAGGCGCGTTTTTGAGCGTAGCAGTTGATAAGAGCGTAGCCCACCGGAAAACTCGCCAGGTCGTATAAGCTCCGGCAAAACCAAACAAGACCCACAATTGATACCAAAATTTGAACATAGTATTAAAGCGGTTGGTGTAGATGTCGCGGACATAAAAGAGTTCGCAAAACAAAGTCAGACCACCCGCTAATGCTACGCCCACCAACACAAAAATATCCACGTGGGCCAGCCAAACAGGATGGGCTGGAAGGTTTTCTGAGCTTGCTTGACCCAAAGCAGGTTTAGCCAATGCGGAGTTAGACACAGACAATTCTAGCTCCGTTTTGTTTTTGAGCGTTGCTTTTAGCTCCCGCCAGGCTAGTCTGGTCGAAAAATATAGTAAAAACGCTGCCGGGCCAAGCAGTTCAAATTGTAACACTGGCCCAATCGCCAGCGAAAGCAAACCAGCCATCGCTTCACAAGCCAGCCGGGGGCGTTGGCGTAACTCTTTCCAGGCACGCGGCCAAAGTGTCCAACTGGCGGCACTGATACAAATTATGGGTAAGATTGCGCTGGTCAGAGTGATATTTTTGGCGGCAAAGTCGGGGACAGTACGCGCCACCCAACCAAGTATGCCCATAGCCAGCAAAAGCAGCCCACCTAACCGCACTCCCCACTCCGCCCAGGTTGGTAAAGGTTTGGGCGTGGCAACCTTTTCTTCGCGCCAGATTTGCCCAATTTTCAAAGCATAAAAGGTCAGGAGAGGCAGCAAGAACAAGCCGAACATCTGGACAAATTCGGCCAGTAACGTGCGCGGCCAGCTAATCCAACCTACAAAGCGGCTCATAAAACCTATAACGGGTACGTTTGCCACATCAGGGAGTGGGATGCCGCGCAGCATACCGCTAAAACTGGTCAGGTAAAACAGATAAACCAGGTACATCGCCAGCCCAATACCAACCAATTGAAAAGCCACTCGTCCGGTTATGGCCCACCAGCCGCCACCTCGCAAAATTTCGGCCAGAGCCAGCAAAACTAAAGTTAGTAAGAAATAGGTGGGAAAGTCGCCCCCGTTGATAAAATATAACGCCCCGACCAACATTCCGGCGGGCAAAAAACGCCCTATCTCGCGCCAGTGGGGACGAGCCAGCACCCACCGCGCAGGTGCAACTACAAGATTGAGCGCGTAACCCAACACCAGGGTCACAAAAGGCGCGTCCAACAAATGAGCGTGCAAATCTCCGTTGAGATAGCTATAAATCGGGTATTCGGTCAGGATGTCGAGTTTACGTCCATCGGGCATAGGGTCATAAATCATACGTGCGCTGGCGGGCCAACCCACCTGCAAAGGAAAATCAGGGTTGCCAAAGGGCAAGAAGCCATTTTGCAAAATCTGCCGCAAGGGATACAGATTGCCCAAGACCATCAGAAAGGCCGCGCCCAACAAGCCACCACCGATGGCTGCCCGTTTCTGACCGTGTGCCAGCCCAATCAGATTGCTGGCGAGACCGAAACAAGCTACAATCGCCATTCCATAGACCAGGCCCATAGCGATGTTGTAACCAGTGCTGGGATTGGTGCGGCTCAATTTGGACATTACGCCCATCAAAAACTCGCCGCCGTAGTAATAATTCATGGGTTGCCCGCCGAACCAGGGGTCGGGCGGTGGCAAAGTGGGTGACGAGGCTATGGCGTTAATAAAGCCATAGTCAAAAAACTTTTCGGATTGGTTCAGAGCCGGAAAGAAAGAGCGCAGATTGATGATAAAAGCAAAACCAGCCAGGAATATCAGTTCGGTAGTAACTATTATTTTCCAGTTATGACGTTGCCCGAACCATTGCAACATTTCAGGGCATAAGCGGCGACGGCCAACCAACAGCAATATACCGCTTAGAATTCCCAAAGCTACGACGGCCAGCCAGCACATCAAGCTATTAAAAGGTACTAGCTGGAGGTTGCCCACCCACCAAATCAGCAAACTGACAGTCAATAAGCCAATTGGTTTGCTAAAAGCGTAGCCTCGGTCTGGTAAATGGCGGAAAATCGTAAAGGTAAAGGGTAGAGCTAACCAGCCCATCAAACAGCTGATGGCGTACCAAATCAAAATATCGTTCATAGCCGTCACTTCAATCTATAACAACCAACTTCGTGCTTTGCTAACAAACAGCAAAAAATAGGCGCGGCAATAGCTCGACTGGTACGACTTTGTAACCATACTACAAGTTAAATCCAGCAAGGATTATACCTGAAAAATGATTAAGAAGCATGGCTAACTGGCTTTTTATTCAATTCGGTTTGAATAGCTTGATAACAAGAGTGCAAGTAATTTTCTAATTTAGCCCAGTCTTCGGCAGGATTGGCCGACGTATGGTTGGTAATTAAATCTACGGTGTTATTAGCCTCAACGCGCCACTCTGCCGACTCGTGAGCCTGGTTGAGCGATAAACCAAAAACGGCGGCGTGCAATTCGGTTAGCACCCGCACAAACTCGCTTTTATCGGGTTGGCCGGATAATTGTCGGTGAACTTCCGAATATTCCACTTCCAGCCGGGCCACTTCTGTCGCATCAAAATCCAACCCACAATAACGGCGGGCCAGCCGATAAAATTTGGTGTAATAAGCTCGCACCCTTTCGAGATTATGGTCTGTCGGCACCCAGGCTATCGCCGCCCGCGTCGCGTAGTAGGCTCCTGTACAAGCCATCGGCCAGGGCATCTTAAATTGTTGGCGGCATATCTGGATTAAAATCCGCAACATTCGCCACCAATCACGGTTATAGTAAGCCCGCCAACCCGCCGCCTCCAGATGTGCCACCAACCAGGGGTCGAACTTAAAAATACGTTTTGCCATTATTATCTACCACTTATTTTAGGCTGCTTGCTTGAATATTATCAAATAATCATACTAAGCATAACCGAGCCAGGTAGTCAAAATCCAGGCCAATAGTTGCTCAATTAATGCTCAACCAACTAAAAATGGGCCTGATTTTACTTGCCACGCACTTGTTGCTATAATGACACAAATATTTTGGTTGGCAAATTCCGGGAAGATAGGCGGAGAACAAATAATGAAGCTGGTAGTAACAATCGTGCAGGATGACGATGCCGACGACGTGTTAGAGGCTTTGACAGCGGCGGAGTTTCGAGCTACGCGCCTGGCAAGCACAGGCGGCTTTTTGCGTCAGGGCAACACCACTATCATTGTTGGTGTCCCCGACGAGGTCGTTGACCAGGTAATTGAAATCATTGCCCAACATACCCAAAACCGGACTGCCGGAGCAAATACTGCTGCTCCCAATAATCCTCCTGGCAAAAGCAACAGCCGTTCTGATAAGGCGGCCAGTCCTCTAGATTTTCTGACTGGCGCGATGCCACGCATAGCCACTGGACGGGCCACTGTTTTCGTTCTCAATCTGGAACATTTCGAGCGGGTCTAAATTTTTTACAATAATGGCAGCTTCTTGACCAGAATGTTACCACCGCCAGGTAACTGACTATAACCTGCGGGCAAGTAACGGGCTTTTTCAGCTTCGTCCTGAAATTCTAAATATACTGTCGGTACGCGCTGTTGGACAGCTTCGCGTTCAAGCACCGCTAACAAGCTGCGGGCCGCTTCTGGTTGGGTTGTCTCAAGCGGTTGAACCGTCAGACCGCCGTCCGGCTGGGTATGCGCGGTCAAACGGCCTACCACCGTGTCCCCTTCCAAACATTCAAACTTTAACTCGCCCTGCTTATTGCCTTCCCCCTGTCGTATTGTCAACATCGTCCACTCCTCTCTGCTAAGTAGTAAGATACTACCCCGCCCAAAACTGGCTTGACAAATCAAAAAGTGTCTGGTAAGATGACACCACGTTAAAAACCAAACCTGGAGGTGTGGTGTAGCGGCCTAACATGCTTCCCTGTCAAGGAAGAGACCGCGGGTTCGAATCCCGTCACTTCCGCTTATATAATATACGTGACACCGCCTTCGCTGTCAAAAGCTTGAGGCAATGGTTCAAGTGATTTAAAACAATATGAGGCGTGAACTTTATTATAGGAGTCACGCCTTTTATTTTGTTTCCTTCTCGTATAGTCAAGATTTGATAGTTGAGGTATTACCTTTGAGGCTTATAAATTAGACAGTTTGATAGTACCATACAATTGATCTAATTGCAAATTATCGCAACTGCGAAAACTAGCAACCTGATTTAAGCTCTACAATATAGCTTCTTGAGGAATCAGTTCAGTAATTCTTAGAAATGCCGCTATTGGCTATGTGAGGAGAATAGTAATCAGGTAATGCTCTAGCTCTTAAAACTGAGGGGTTTCGGTCAGGTCAAACAAACGTTCGAGGTGCGCTTTTCGCAGTTTGGCAACCTGGAGTCTGTAAGATAGGAGCGTTTCAAAAGTACGCGCTACATAAATCAGCGAATTTTTAAGGCTGACCGAACTTGACTCTAACGTTTAGCGAGTGGGGATGGGAACTTCCTCAATGTTATAATCTAGCAGGACTGCCTCAATCAACATCTGGCTATCGAACACGAATTTTTTGTTATATTGGTGATAATTTATTTCGGTCAGGAAGCGGCGGGTATAAGCTTTGAGGCCACTATGTAACCCTGAAAAATGAGTACCGAGTACGGAGTTCTCGATTTTGGTGGTAAAAAGATTGCCCGCGTAGCGGTGAAGGGGCATTCCGCCTTCAAGTGGGTCTTTAAGGCTACGAAAGCGAGTCCCAAAGCTGAAATCGGCTCGGCCTTCCAACAAAAGCTGTATTAAATCTGGTAAAACTTGCGGCGCATACTGGTAATCCGGGTGTAGCAAAACAATTATATCCGCACCATCAGCCAATGCCAGATCATAGCAGGTTTTTTGATTACCGCCATAGCCCCGGTTGGCGTTATGCACTTCCACCCGCAGCCCCAACTCCCGCGCCACATTCACAGTTTTGTCCGGGCTGGCATCATCTACTACAATGATTTCATCTGCAAACCCAGCCGGAATATCGTAAAGAGTTTTAGCCAGAGTGCGTTCGGCCCGGTACGCAGGCATCGTGACTATTATCTTAGGCCAGGACAAACCATTCGGCTGTAATTCAAACATCCTCAACTCCAATATACTTCGCGGTTTGACCTCAACTTTGTTACCAATCCAACAGGACTAATACCATACTGCATCTGAAAACCTTTGTAGAAGGAAATTAGCAGGCGCGGGTATCCTGACGTTGGTAGGCCAATACTTTGTCCAGCACTTTTAGTTCGAGCGGGAAACGGTAGAACCCGGTTTGGTATCGCCAACTAGCCGCCAACTTGATTGCTTTGCCGCGCCAGCCCGCTAGATTTGGGTTGGTAGTGGTGGGGAAATAAGCGTTTAGCACTTGCCCGAAATCCAACACTTGCTGGCGATGGTAGGGTCGTAGCCAGGGCGTATTCGGGTTGTGGCGATGGGCAAACTGGCTCCAGTTTTCACCTAGCCATTCCTCTAAAGTTGGGGGGAATTTGAAACCGCCCGCCGTAGCCGCCTCCAGCATTTCACCTGCGACTGGCTCTGGCGAATACAAATACAAGATAATTTCTGTAGCGGGATTGATTTGCTTGACCTGCTTGATAAAGCCAAAGGTGCTTTTAATATCAGCATCGGGGTTGGGTGGATTGCCCAGGATAAAAGAAAATTCCGGCACGATACTATAGTTTTTCAAACGGCGGGCAATCTCCAGCGTGGCGGCTGTTGAAGCCATCCCGCCTTTGTTCATTTGGGCCAGCGTTTCGTCCGAGCCGCTCTCCGCCCACATAAATATCATAGCACACCCGGCCTTTTTAAGAAGCTCCCAGGTTTCGGGCCGATATTTTATCAAAGTATCCACCCGGCCTTCACCCCACCACTTAATACTATCGCCCAGGCCCATTTCTAACAAGGTCTCGGCATATTTACGCACTCGTTTTTCGGCGGCAAAAAAGTTGTTGTCCACAAAAATAACCGAGTCCACCCCGAACTGTTCATACAGGTAGCGGACACTGCTGGCGGTGCGTTCGCCCGTATGAGCCATCCAGCCACCGTCCACCATTTTTACTACGGCGCAGAAATTACAGTAAAAAGGGCAACCGTAGGAAGAATTGTGGGGCAGGGTGCGTTGCCCGATAGCGGTTGGGATAACATATTTTTCGACGGGGACGCGGTGATAAGGCAGAGACGGTAACTTTTGGGGCGAAATCAGTTTGCGTTCGGGGTTGTGCCGAATATTTCCGTTGGCCTTATGCTTAAAAGACAGACCTTTAATCGTGGCCGGGTCGCCGCCATCTTCTAGCAAGGCCAGCAGTTCCAAAAAAGTAGCCTCGCCCTGGCCGCGTACTATGTAATCCACGTAGTCTGCTTTCATACAAATATCGGTGTGTTCGGTGGGAAAGTAGCCGCCCCATACGATGATAACAGCTGGCAAAACGGCGCGTACTTGTTGGCTGACCGCTACTGCCTGCTCCAGTAGCCACCAGACCGTCGCGCCTAGTTTTTGACCAGAATTGGCAAGGGATAGCAGCAGGTAAAAAGCCAGCGCAATCGCCAACAAAGCCAATGGGTCGGACAGGTAAAAGTCGCGCAAGTTGAAGTTTAAACCGCTCAACGAAAAAAACAGGGTCAGGCCAAAAACCCCGGCATTGTAAGCATAGCCTGACTTTTGCAAATAAAAAAAAGGGTCAAGGCCGCGCCCCCAATACCGAGCAGGGTCAGCAACATAAAAGACCATCTCCAGTCGAGCGGGCTAAAATATACCAGTAGAGGTGTCAAAATACGCCAGCAGTAGGGAGCTTCACGGGCCAGGGGGTCATCGCTGGCAAAAGGGTGGCGCGAGATAGCGATGTAGCGATAGCGATCCCAACGAGTCGGCACATTATCAGGAGTGGGGTAGGCCACGAAACCGTTTGCCAGCCAGATAGCTATCAGCGTAATTGCCAAACCTACTCCTACCCAAATTGTAGCCTGCACCATTGGTTTTATTTCAAACTTCACTCAAAACACCTCTGGCCTTTTCGTGGCTTGCCACCAATTTCAACAGCACCAACCACAATACCATCGCCCCGTACAGACGCGGATAAGCTACCACCGCCAGCCAACCGCTATCCGGCCAGCTTTTGTAGGGCCAGGCCGGGCCAAGCAATAGGACAGCTACCACCCACATCGCCAAATCTTCAAGTCGGTGCGTTTTATTTCCCAACCACAATTTCGCGCTGACAAATAACGGTACAAGCAAAAGCGTAAAGTGATATTCTTCGGCGGCAGGAGCTAACACTGGAGCCAGAGCCAACGACACCGCCGCTACACCCTGAAAACCCACCGGACTGATATACCAACCCGGCCCTTTGCGCCGCCCAAGCTTAAATATGACCCCCACTGTTATTGTCACTATTAACGCACTGAAACTTGAACTTAAAAACCCGGACAGCCCTTTGACATCGGCAATCGGGTGGGGGTTCCAGGTCTGCTCGTAGTGAAAAAGATGCGAAAAGAAGCCATTAAGCGTCTGGTAGGCCGTTACGCCAATATAAGGGCGTTGGTTAAAACTGCTGGCAAGCCGGGCATACTGCCACCATAAGTCTAGGCCAAACCAGGGCAATAACAATATTGTCGCGCTTGCTACCAAAGTCAGGGCCAGTAGCAAGGTTTTGGGCCGGGCCAAACCCCAAACCAGTCCGAAAATGCCGTAGTAAAGCTTGATTACTAGCTGCAAAGCCAACCCAATCGCCCCGCCCACCTTGTCATACCAAACCAGGGTGAGGCAAGCCCCCAGCAAGAACGGGATATAAACCTGCCCTAGCCGAAAGTTTTCTTGTAAAGGCGCATAAAGCAATACACTGGCTGTAATTAGACCCAGGTAAAGCAGGTTGCGTTTGACAAATAGGGTGAACAGACAGGCAACCACCATCAGCAACAAACCTAAATTGAACCAGAGCCAGATAGCACGTGCCAACAGCGGCGGCCACCATGCCAGGGGAGCGGTTACGGCTACCAGTAGGAGTGCGTTCGCATCATAAATATCGTAAATACCGGCGATGCCACTATCTTGCATCGCCGCATTAAAGGCGGAAGGGTCATATAAACCCGCGATGCGCCCGTGTTGCCACATCCACGCTCCCGTATAATAGGCTGCGAAACCGTGAGTTTGATGTTGTAGCGCAGGTTCAAAGATTTGCAGCATAAAAATATCAGGCTGGCAAGGGCCACGCCTGTAGCTACCGCGCTACCCACAAAGTTACGATGTTCTAAGGTTATCATTGGATTGGCCCAGCCTGGTCGGGTAACGGCTTAAACCTGTAGCTGACGGCGATTGCCAGCAGTATCCATAATAAGATAAAAACGGCGTGGAAACCTAAAAAATAATCCAACAGCCCGTGCAGCCCAAAAGCCACCAACGCGGCCAGAGTTGCCGCCTCAAATAAGCCGAGCCGCCCCAACCAGCTATTTTTTACCAGCGACCCGATTGCCAGCAGTGTAAAAATAGCCACCAGTCCCAAACCTGGCAGACCTAAATCCGCCGCCAACTCTAGCGGGGTAGAATTGGCAAATATGCGGGTATCCCATACTTTTAAGCCAGCGTATTGACCGTAAGCAAAGCGATACCCATCTGGCCCAACCCCCAACCAGGGTTTGGCAACCATCATTTGTTGAGCTACGTGCCAAAGCTGGCTACGTTCGGGGTTGGGCGGCACATTAGGCAAGCTGGTGGGGGGGCTTTGACCCCGGTGGGCGTAACAAGCAAATTGTAGTTGCTGTTCGCGCTGGCCGTCACTTCTACCGCTTGCTTTTGATAGCTGGCACTTTTGAGGCTAAACCAGCTAACCTCCTCCTCCACTACGTCCCACACCAAAAAATATGACCCGGCCCTGGCGGGAGCGCGTAAATGAGCCTGGATTGTCGCCTGTTGACCTGCTTTGAGGGTGGCTGGCATGACACTGCGAATGCCTTCAAACTGGAAGATATGGTCGGGCTGGTCTAGCCAGTGGTAGGCCAGATGGTAAGACCCTTCCGGGCCACCGCCCCAATCTAGCGGCGTAAGGTTATGCACGGTTACTGGCACGTCCAGCTGCTGGCAAACCGCCAGTGTACCTAACGGCGGGCTATTATAATTTGCCAAATACCAGCCCTGGTCACTTTGGGTTTTGAAACGCAGCAGCAACACTGGCGAAAGCACCAAACTTAGGGCCACCAGCCCCACGCCGAGGCCGAGGCCAAGTCCCAGACCCAAGCCCGGCCACCAAAGCTTTAGGCCGTTGTGTCAGGCTGCCCAAAATAGCAGGGGGCAGCCACCAGCATACCCGGCAAAGCCGAGCGGCTAAAACTCAACAACAAAGCTTCCCACAACAAACCGCACGCGACGACCCACACCGGGACTTGCCACCAGCCTGTTTTTGGTGACGGTTTAGCGGCCCGCAGATTCAGACTACCAACTGCCTCTGCTAGATTCGCCAACGCAAAGGGCAAAGCCAGTTCGTAAAAAATAGCCGCGATATTGGCATATTCAAAGGTGCCACTAAGCCGCAGAAACGGCCCGGCCACCGTCGCCCCTGCTTTAAATGGAGCTAGTAGCCAGTTATTTAACTTCAAACCCGGCACAAATTTCAACAATCCCAAACCAGCGGATACCGCTGCACTTCCCGCCAAACAATAACTGATTAATTTTAGTTTGCGGGTGCGGTTTTCTCGTAGCCAGAAGGGTAAAGCCAGCCATAAAATCGCGCCTAACAATAGATCAATAGTAAATTTGAAGCTTTCTTTGGGCGCAACACTAAACACCGTTGAAACCGTGCAGATTAGTATCAAAAGCAGCAGCCAAAACCGCGCCTTACGCCAGTTCAGCCAGTTGTCTTTCAAATCGCCGCGCCGCTTCCACAAAGTAACAACGGCGGCCAGGATGTTGACGTAATATAGCAACTTCAAATTATTAAGCACTAGCCAGGGTTCAAACGCTACAAAAGGATGCTGGTTTAGCTCGAAAGGCAGGCACGCTAGCAAAGCCAGCAGCAAACCAAAGCCGATTTTTCTATTTTTAGCTGGGTAAACCTGGAGATTAAGGGGGGAATTTGGTAGCATGGCGGCAGGTCAGGTTTTTTGGTTTCAAAGTTAGCTGCAAAGCTACACCGCACATCGCGGTCAAGGCCACCTCGGTGACAATAGTAGCAACCGCTGCCCCATTGCGCCCCCATGAGGGAATTAATATCAGGTTAGCCGCCACATTTAGTGACAGACATACGCCAAAAAAATACAGGTAGATACGTTCGCAGTCAAGAGCCAGCAAAGCGTGAGTCAGGCCCGAATTGACAAACAAAAAAGGCACAGCCACCGCTAAAAGTCCCAAAGTCAGGCTTGCCCCATCGTAACCCGTCCCAAACAACAGCGGTACAACCCAGCCAGCTACCAATGCCACGTCGCCCCCGGCTATGACTCCGCCGCCCGCTAAAACCGCCAATAATTTGCGGGTCTGGTGGGTAAAATTAAACAAAGTAGGTTGATAAGCGGCTTTAGCCAGAACCGGGAAAAACCCAGCCAACAACGCCGCCGGAAAAAGCAGGAGCGGCTCAAAAAGTTGATAAGCGGCGTTATAAAGCCCTACTTCGGCGGAATTGCCCGTGATAATTTGCAGCAAGGGTACGTCTATCTTGAAGGCCAGCAGCGACAACATTATAGCCACTCCAATTGGGGCAGCTTTGCGGAGTAACTGCGGGTCAAAAGTTCCTACAGGTCGCACCTGAGATATCCTTAATCCCACTGCTGCCACCAATCCACCCGCCCCAAAATAGATAAGTGCCACCCCACTTAAACCCGCGTTGGTAAAAAAAACTACTAATGCGCCACCTAACAAAGCAAGACGGTACAAAATCACCAGTCCGGCTTCGTAGTGTAGCTGATTGCGAGTTCGCAAAACGGCAAAACTGAGTTCGGCCAACGAGTAAAGCAAACTGGAGATTATAAGCAGGCCAAAAGCCCACCCATAACTTGTCAAAATCACACTCCCGATAGTCAAAACCAGCAAACCTGACAAGAGCCAGAGTTTGGTAGCTAAAGCCGCACCGTAGCTGCGTCCAAGCTGGCGTGTTACCAGCAGATGCAGACCAAAATCGGCCACCTGAGCCAGTAAAAATCCCAATACCAGGGCTAGCCCATATACTCCAAAGTCGGCTAGAGATAAGGTGTGGGCCACCAACCCAAATGTACCAAATTGGGCCACTCTTCCTAAAACTTCGGCTACCAGCTTGAGGCTAATCGCTACAGGTCGTTTTTGTATCCCCACCGTGCTTTTCAGCGTCTCCATTGTTTGCCTTCACTTTGGTTTTGCAGCTGCGCCAGTGGCTCCCGAACTTGAGCCAATTGAGCCTCAAGTTCTACAATTTTAATTTTGATTTTTAGGAGATGGGTTCTAGCAACTGCGGTCCTTCGTTTTGAGGCTTGTTGACCAGTGGCGAGACCACTCGCGTCTGCATTAAAGCGGCAGGGTAAGGTTTTAGCAAGGCCAAAAGCGGAGCCGGGTCGTGCAAGTCAGGGTCGAGCCAGAGGGCTTCGTCGGCGGGTGCGAGAATAACGGGCATCCGGTCATGAATAGGGGCGAGTAATTCGTTGGCCTCGGTGGTGATAATGGTATAAGTTTTGAGCTTGTTACCGTCCGAGTCATACCAGATGTCATACAGCCCGGCAAAACCAAAAAGCGGATTTTCATTATTATGGGCATTAAGGGTGAAATAGTAAGGGACTTTTTGGCGCGTGTTGATTTTTTGCCATTCGTAAAAGCCCGTAGCCGGAATGATGCAACGCTGGCTGCGAAACGGTTTGCGGAAGGACGGTTTTTGTTCGATACCCTCGGCACGGGCGTTTATCATCTGGTAGCCGATTTTGGGGTCTTTGGCCCAACCCGGCACCAAACCCCATTGCATCATCTCAAGTTGGTTGGGGCTATGGCGCGTGACGATGGGTAAAGCCTGGCCCGGCGCGACGTTGTAGCGCAGCGATAGGCTTTCGGTAGGCGCGTTTTCAATATTAAAGTTAAAGCGTTCGGATAATTCTTCAACCGCCCGCGTCATAGTATATCTACCACACATAAAACCTCCTAACTGACTGCTTTCAAAATTTCTCTGGTTTTGGGTGTGGGGCTGGGAGCGGAAACAGACCGTTCAGCCTCGGCCACCGCAGTCGGCCCAGGGTTTCTCTCTATGACGAAGGCATCGGTCAGAATGTTGATTTGGTTCACTACCTCGGTCAGTTCGGTAACGCTGTAACGATACTGCTGGCTGCCTATGCTGATGTCCCCAATGATGCGACTTAGTTCCCTAATGGTGTCGGCCACTTGTGAACTCGCCAGCCGTTGCTGGTCTGTAGCCAGCGAAATAGCGTTCGCCAACTCGTTCGTCTGCATGGTCTGCTCGATGATGGCCTGGGTAGCTTGCATACTTTCGCCCAACATCTGTTCGCCAATCGCCACCGTCTTGATACCTTCCTCGGTTGCCATCACGCTGGCACTAGCCGCCTGTTGAATCTGGCTAACTAGCTGCTGAATTTCCACCGTCGCCACCCGCGCACGTTGGGCCAATTTCCTCACACTACTGGCAACCACTCCGAAACGCTGACCTTCCTCGCCCGCCCCGGCACTTTCGATGGCCGCGTTCAGAGCCAACAAATGGGTCTCGTTGGCAATGTTATCAATCAGTTTGGTAATATCCCGAATACGTTGGGCAATGGCGTTCAGCATTAGGATGCGGTCCGCAATTTGATTGACTCTGGTACGAATTTCGCTCATGGTCTGGTCTGTCGCCAAAATTGTTTCGTAGCCTTTTTCGGCACTGCTCAAAGCGTTGGTAGCACTACTGGCAACCCGATTGGCCGACTCCGCAATTTGGTGGCTGGTGCTAGATAATTCCTCTACCGTCGCCGACACTTGCGAAACGGCAATAGCTTGTTCGGCTAAACT
This sequence comes from Chloroflexia bacterium, assembly GCA_038207455.1. Lineage (GTDB taxonomy): Bacteria > Chloroflexota > Chloroflexia > Chloroheliales > Chloroheliaceae > JBBQZT01. The sequence goes on along the minus strand of JBBQZT010000002.1, from coordinate 207,302 downwards.
GCTGGCCTGACCCGTGCTGCTACTGCTAATTTGCTGGCTGGTGGCAGTGACGGCGTTAGCCTGAGCTTGCAAACGTCCTATAGTCTGACGCAAGTTAGCAATGGTACGGTTAAAGATGATTGAAAGCTCGGCAATCTCGTCGTCACCCCGCACCTGGAGTTGTTCGGTCAGATCGCCTTCGGAGACGCGACGCAGTTTGATTATAAGCTGGTTAATAGGGCGGGCAAAGCGTCGCGTGACCAGCACGGCCAGTAATATTGCCAGCAGCACGCTAAAAACGGCCAGACCTAGATTTGTCCAGCGCGTCGCGGTCACAAAAGCCGCGTCTTCGGTTTGATTATTACTAAGTAAGTCACGGCGGGTGGCAATTACTTTGTAGGAAGCTGCACTCAAATCATCGCGATGTTGCACAGTTTGGTTATACATCTGTTGCAGGTTGCTCATCGAAGCATCATTAGGTAGCGTTTGCCCATAATCGCTTTCGATTACCTGAAATTTACTGGCTAAATCCTGCAACAAAGCAGTAGAGGTGGAGTCTTTATCTTGCTCGACCAATTGCCGCAACTGGAATAGCTCACTGCTGGCCCGCGTGTGATAGGTTTGATAAAAAGTTTTGGCTTCCATTTTATCATTAAGAATGATGTCGGAAATGGCGTTCTTCATATTATCGGTATCGGTGTCAAATAAAACGGCGTGATTGTATTCGTCCAGATGTCGGTTGACCGCCTCATTGTTGCGGTCAGACTGGCCCAATAATACATTAGAAACAATACCCGATACCAGTGCCACCAACGAAAGGAGCATAAAAGCGAAAAAGATTCGCCCGCTCAGACGACGCATTGAGAAATATTGAAGACGCGGCATAAGCTTGACCCATTCCTATCTAAAAAGCTAAAATTCCAGAGATTGGCTCGATTTGCGCTATAATAACACAAATACCAAATTTTTGGAATAGTATAAAAGATAAGAAAGCCAACATTTTGACCGAACCGCCCACTAAAAGCACCCGTGCCTTGCTCCGCGAGTTGGATTTACGTCCTCGCAAGGGGTTAGGCCAGAACTTTTTGATAGATGAGAGTGTGCCGCCCAAAATCCTGGCCGCCGCCCAATTGACCGCGAATGATCGGGTGCTGGAAATCGGGCCAGGGGTGGGCGTGCTGACACTGCGCCTGGCTCCCATAGTGCGCGAACTAATTACTATCGAACTGGACGCACGGCTGTATCCTTATTTGCATCAACAATTGGCGGCTTACCCATCGGCGCGGCTAATCGAAGGCGATGCGCTGGACTTTGACCCGGCCCAACTCGCCCCCGACCCCTATAAACTGGTTGCCAACATTCCCTATTATATTACTTCGGCCATTCTGCGCCATTTTCTGGAAAGTTCGCATCGCCCCACACGGTTAGTGTTGTTAGTCCAGAAAGAAGTGGCGCAACGAATTGTGGCCCAACCGCCCGAAATGAGTTTGTTAGCGGTCAGCGTGCAGTTTTTTGGTAAACCCAAAATCTTTGCGTCTGTTCCGGCAGGTGCATTTTTGCCACCCCCTAAAGTGGACTCGGCCATCTTGCAAATCGAAACTTTCTCTGACAATGACCGCTCTTGCCCGGCGGTGGCGTTGGGCGACGAAGCCCGGTTTTTTGAACTGGTACGAGCGGGGTTCGGCCAGAAACGCAAGCAACTGGTCAATACCTTGACAGGGGGGCTAAACCTGGCTAAAGAGCAAAGCCGTGCTATTTTGGAAACGGCCCAAATCGCGCCCCAGAGCCGGGCCGAACAATTGACTCTGACCGACTGGAACAGGCTTTACGCCGCCTGGAAAACAGTTTCACAATAAAAGGAGTAAAAATGAGTTTACCCAACACCGCTTATACCCAGCTTACCCCTGATATGCGAATTTGCCGCATCTTGAACGGAATGTGGCAAGTTTCAGGGGCGCACGGTAATATTAACGCGACAGCCGCCGTTCAGAGTATGTTTAGGTATCTGGATGCGGGTTTTGTGACCTGGGATTTGGCCGACCATTATGGCCCAGCAGAAGATTTGGTGGGCGAGTTTCGCAGACAGCTGGTAGCTACTCGCCCCGCCGACCTATCCGCTATCCAGGCTTTCACCAAATGGGTGCCGCGCGGCGGGCCGATGACGCGCCGTATCGTCGAAGATAACATCAACATTTCCCTACGGCGTATGAACGTGCAGATGTTAGATTTGCTTCAATTCCATTGGTGGGATTATGACGACACTGGTTATCTGGACGCGCTCGGCTATCTATCGGAATTGCGAGATGAGGGTAAAATCAGGCATTTAGCTTTGACGAATTTCGATACCTCGCATCTAAAAACTATCGTGGATAACGGTATTAAGATTGTTTCTAACCAGGTGCAGTTTTCGCTGGTAGATGTGCGACCTATGGTGCAAATGAGCGAGTTTTGCCGCCAAAATAACATCCAACTGCTGACTTACGGCACTGTCGGCGGCGGTCTATTGTCCGAGGGCTACTTAGGCCAACCCGAACCAGGTGGCAGAGCCTTGAACACGGTTAGTTTGCGTAAGTATAAGCAGATGATAGATAGTTGGGGCGGTTGGGCATTATTTCAAGAATTGTTACTAGCCCTCAAGGACGTGGCGGCTAAACACGATGTTAGTATCAGCAATGTAGCAGTACGCTATATTTTAGACCGTCCGGCAGTAGCAGGCGTAATCGTGGGCGCACGTCTGAGTATCAGCGAACACCTGGCGGACAACGCCCGCGTCTTTGATTTTACGCTGGATAGCCAGGACAACGCCCGGCTAGAAGGAGTGCTGGTTCGCGCCCGCGATCTGTACCGTATCATTGGCGATTGTGGGGCGGAGTACCGCCGCTAAAAAGTCAACTGAAAGCGGGCAGACGAATAGTCGAAGGTGTCCGCCCAGTGGCCGCCGCCATAAATTCCAGGTCATTGGCATAAGCGGACGTTCGAGGTTGGTCGAGTAAAGCTTCGAGGGTGGCGATAGTCAAAGCCAGAGCAGCCGGGTCAAAACGGGGCGGTTGGTTGAGAGCTAAGGTCAAATCTAGCGAATGTACAGTTAGCTCCAAAACGCGCGTAACGGTATAATCTGCCAACTCAATCGTTCCAGCGATGGTTTTGATGACGGTAGTGGGAGCTAATCGTTCCAAAATTTGCAAAGCTGTATCCAAAGTGTGCTTAAAATCTCCTTCGATGGTGGTGGGCGACATCTTGGCAGCGGTTTCGCTGGCCCGTTTGCTGACATCTGCCGCTATCAAGCTACCATCAAAGCGAAAATAGCTGGCCCAATCTACCTGAGCAGGTGGGTCAACCGGGCTGGCGGTATAGCGAATAATACCATCAGGGGCGCGGGAAATATGCGCCACCAAAGTAAAAACGTCCCAACCCGGTAGCTTTGTCGGCAGTCGCCATTGGGCGGGCGTAAGGGGCGCGATTATATCCAAAACCAGCTGACCCTGCCCCGCTAATGCCTCTTTTGTTGCCTGATAATCTACGGTCATATTCTTACCACCTCTGAAACTTGGGGCAACCTACGCTGGGGACGTGCCGTCAATAACCCAGCCAGTAGCCCGCCAAAAATTATTATCAACAGAGTATTACGAACTGCCAGCACCACAAACGGCAACGCTTCCAAATGTGTAATGCCTACCACCAAAAAAGGGAACGGTACAAAGCTCAAAGCCAGAGCCACCAGATATAGCCACACCTTCGCACCTTTCCAGAACGGCAGGAACGGCAACAGCCAGATCAAATATTGAGGGGATAGCACTTTGTTAGCTAACACAAACCAGAGAATTAATAGGGCCATCGCTTGCAATACCCAATCTGGCTCGATTTTGGTCTTGTTCGCTGCCAATTTGCGCCAGATCAGCCAGTAAATGACAAGTATGCCAACCAGAGTAAGCAGAGTGGAAAAGCTGGCAAGCGACCTGGCCCAATCGCTGGCAAGGTTGAGTGAACCGTGATCGTCCGAAATGCTGGCAGTCGTCAAGCCCAAAGCGCGTCCCAGCATAATCAGACTAGCGAACACACTTTCGGTCTGGATGCCTCGTTCGGCGTGATACTCCAAAAAACTATACAAACTACGCGGCGTAACCAATAGGGCAATGGGTAGCATCACGGCCACACAAGTTGCCCCGAAACCCACCATCAGGCGTATAATTTCTGCCCATTTATGACGTGTTTGCCAGTAGTAAATCGCCAGCAGTGGCAGCAGCAAAGCCGGATAAAGCTTGACTAACGTTCCTAATCCGATAATCAGCCCGGTCAGTCCTGGCTTATCGCGGTAAAACAGCCACAGAGCCAGGGCAGTCAGACCAGCCGCCGCAATATCGAAGCGTTGCAACAAATACAGGCAAATAATTAACGCACCAAAAGTATAGCAACCGAGCCGCCACGTCCACACTGCTAAACGAGCTTTAGGCCAGAGCAACCGCCAGGTAGCTGAAACTACAACTAATGTCCCTACTGCCAACACAAAACATTCGGTATGAAAAACGACAGCGAAGCGGCCCAACGTAGGCGTACCAAACCAGGTGCTGACCCAGGCCGGAAGCAGAAAAAAGACCAAAGCCAGGGGGGGGTACTCCACCCGAAAATCGTGGTAGGGGGTGAGGCCGTTCAACATGAACGAGGCGTAGGTATAATAAATCTCGATGTCGCCCGCCGTTGGCAAGACGTTGTTGACCAAATTAAAACCCAGCAGCAGTCCAAATAAGACCAGGCTATAAGCCACCAGTACCCAGGCGTGTTTATATTTAATCTGGCTCGATTCAAATTTTGTCGCTGTCGCGGCTAATATGTCCACGAACCCAGCCTCCTGGCCTTTTGAAATTTTTTGTCGCCGCTGGCTGGCTAAAACGACAGGTCAGCACACTATAGCCTTAGATGTAGTCTTGAGCCTGGAATTTCAAATTCTCAAACCCGCAACTTATGACCTTTGATAGTATTTACTGTCAAAGCGAACCTCTACCGATTTTTAGACAGCTGGGCTTTGATAATGGTGGCGAGACGAGCGATGCCACTTTCGATTTGGCTGACACTCGGTTGCGAAAAGTTGAGCCGCAGACAGTCAGAGCCGCTCACGCCATCGCTATAAAAGGCTGTCCCTTTGACATAAGCTACACCTACTTCCAAAGCGTGGGCCAGTAGTTTGCCACTATCCAGACCGTCGGGCAACTGTAGCCAGAAAAACATTCCGCCGTCGGGTTCGTTCCAACGTACTCCCGTTTGACCTAAATGAGCTTCGAGGGCGGCAACCATCACTGTTTCCTTGTGTCCATAAACCTTGATGACTTGCTGTATATAGCGTTCCATCGCTCCGTTTTGTAGCATTTCGGCAATCACATAATGATTCAGAGTTGGCGAACACAGGTCGGCGGCTTGCTTGAGAATGACCAACCGTCGCAAAAGGTCGGGCGGGCCAACTACGTAACCAGTACGTAGGGCCGGAGCCAGCGTTTTGGAAAAAGTACGCAGACTGATTACCATGTCGCAAGCGTCCAGGCTTTTGAGCGAGGGTAAAGCCTCGCCCCGAAAGCGCAAGCGTCCGTAAGGGTCATCTTCAATAATCAAAAGGTCTTCGCGTAAAGCTAATCTCATTAACTGCTGGCGGCGTTCCAGAGACATTGTGACTCCGGTTGGGTTTTGGAAAGTTGGAATGGTGTAAAGGAATTTGGCCGAACGTCCCGCGTGTTTCAGGTCTGCAATCCGTTCTTCTAGCAAGTCAACCCTCAGACCAGATGCGTCCATTTCAACCGCCTCGAAACGGGGTTGGCGTAGACTAAAAGCTTGTAACGCTCCCAGGTAAGACGGGCCTTCCACCAAGACGGTATCGCCAGGGTCAAGCAGCATCAGACCTAGCAAATCCAGAGCTTGTTGCGAGCCAGTAGTCAATATCACATTTTCGATAGTTTCGGGACAGGTAATACCTTCGTCAGTCAGATGCCGCACCAGTTGGGTTCGCAAACTGGTCAAGCCTTCGGTCATACCATATTGCAACGCGGCGGGGCCGTGCAACTCCATCACCCGCGCCAGAGCTTCTTCGTACTCGTTGATCGGGAACAGATTGGGGTCGGGCAGACCCCCGGCAAATGAAATCATACCGGGCTGGGCCGTCAACTTCAACAATTCGCGTATATCGGAAGCCTTCGCCGCCTTTGCCGTTTCGCTCAACCTGTCTTCCCAACTCATCTTTTATACTCTCCCTAATATTATTCAACGGTGCGGGCGTAAGGACGTGCCGCCTACACAAATCTTTAGCCAGTTTTATCAATTATGTTGATAAAAGTGCCGTCGTTGTAAAGCACGTAAATATGTTTGTGACCGTCTGGCTCACCGCCCGGCGTAAATAACATCATACCACGCTCGTAAAGTTGGGCCGCACCCAAACCGTTAGTATATTCTTGAGGCTGAGTTGACCAACCTAGCTTGCTTTGTAATTTATTGTTGTACCACACTTTACCAAAACCCCGGTCTGGTTCGTATTTACCTGGAGGTGGCTTTGTACCATAACTAGCAGGCGGCGTGGTTGAATTATCGTTAGCGTAAGCTTCCCAGATGCCAGTTCTATTATAAAAAACCCAAATCCGCTCGGTTTCGTGTTCATAAAACATAAAACCATATTCAAAGGCACGGTAAGCCATCAAGATGTTGTGTTCATGTTCGGTTGGACAGCCCATTTTGGCTGGAAGTCCAGGCGTAGAAGCATAAACCAAACCAAAGCCACTGACGGGCAGGATGGCACACGCCGAGCCAGGAGCAGGTATCGTGGTGGGAGCAACCGTCGTCGGTGCGGACGTAGTAGTGGGTGCGGGTGTGGTAGTAGTAAGTGTAGCCGTGATGGTGGTAGGCGCAATCGTGGTGGGCGCGGGCGTAGTAGTAGCTGTGACTGGTGGGCTGGCTGTAATTGTCGTTGTAGCCGTCACGGTGATGGTAACTGTCAGCGTACCGCCTGGACTTGGCGCAGGCTTAGTGGGCGGCGAGGTAGTCGTTATAGCTATAGTGGTGGGTACGGACGTGGTGGGTACGGACGTAGTGGGTACGGACGTAGTGGCAACGGGTGGTCTCGTAGTAGTAGGTGCAGGAATGGGCGTGGCTGTAATCGCAGGCGGCGGCGTAGGGGTGGCGGGCGCGGCGGCAGTGGTAGTCGGTTGGCTCGGTTTCGGCGTGCTGGTTGGCAGAGCGAAGGCAGTAGTTGGTTGGCCCACATTTGGTTTGGGTGTAGGCGTAGCAGTGGCAGGTTTGGGTGTGTTTGTGGGCGGCACAGCGGTAGCTGTTGGATCAACCACTTTATAAACTATATCTACTTTATTATTTTTGAGCGGCTCGTTATTTTTATCGCGCAAACCCTCGATGGAGATGCTGACCGTCTGATTGGGGGTCAAATCCTGTAGAGGAGTCAGTCTGGCCTCCGTACCATCACCTACTACCTCAACTTTGACCGGAACGCTGATATTAAGATGACTACGTAGGTCGTCTTCGTTTACAGGTTTGGTAAATTTCAAAGAGATATAATTTCTGCCCGTCGGCAGCTGGTCAGTGGCATTAGCCACCACCTCGAAAGTTTTGGGCGTGGTGACAATCGAAGCAATCAGAACAGCTACCGCTATCACGAAAATAATCGCTGCCGTAACCAAACCCATCCCCACCCGCACCGAACGACCAAATAACCCGCCCGCAACCAGACCACCTCGATTGGGTTGGCGGCGCACCCCTGTCGCCCGACCCCCGCTACGCACACCAGCCAAAACCGCCTGACGCAAGGCCGGGGACGGGATAGGGTGGGGTAGATTTTGAAATTGCGACCTGATACCTTGATAGGCCCGCCATGCTTCGCGACATTCGGGGCAGGTTTGGGTATGTTCCCTGATAAATTGTTCTTCAGCCTGGGTAGTTTCGCCGTCCAGATAAGCAGAGATAAATTGGCGGCACTTGCGACAATCGGGTGACATTAACGTTTGCCTCCCTTTTTGCTGATGGGTTTGGTTGGTGACGCGGGTGGGTTGAATTGAGCAGGAACGGTGGTATTGACTCCACCCCAGTTCTGGCTTTGAAATTCCTCATAGACTTCTCGGAACTGTTCTCGCGCCCGAAAGAGGGTGGATTTGACGGCGGCCCGTGACAGGTGCATTATCTCGCCGATTTCTTCGCAACTCAAATCCTGGTATTCGCGTAGCACCAGACAAAGCCGATACTTGGGAGAAAGCTTATTCAAAACGGCCTGTACCTGTTCTTTGGTTTCTTTGCGTAGTAGCCGTTGTTCTGGCTGGTCGTACTCACCGGCCGGGGTGAGATTAGTATGCACCTCGGAGTCCCACGGCAGCCAACGCACGATTTTACGGCGGCGCAAAACATCCAGACAGGTGTTTGAGGCAATCCGGTGCAGCCAGGCCGACAGGTTCAAATCGGGCTGGGTCTTGTCAATGGCCTTGAAAGCCTTAATAAAGGTATCTTGGGTCAGGTCGAAGGCATCATCGGGGTTGCCCATCAAACGATAGACCAGGCCATAGATAGGTTTTTCATAACGGTCATAGATCGCGGCGAAAGCAACTTCGTCTCCGTGTTTCGCCCGCTCTACCAGAGCCGTCTCCTCATCCCACAACGCATTATATCCTTCTGCTGCTGATCTGTTAGCGACAGCCTGTGTCGGGGGCAAGCTGTGGTGCGGTTGCGCCCATATCGTCCGCTCCGGTTTAGAAAATAGCGGCGGGCAGATGGCCGATGGGCGTAAATCCGACGCGGTTAGAGTCAAAATGAAAGACCTCCGTTACCTTAAAAATTAGCATTCACTCGAAATAAAAACGGATAGCCCAGGTAACGGTTGCGTCTTGTTCAAAAAATCACTAAATCTTTGAGCTTTTCTACCACCGTGGTGGTAAAACCCTGCACGTGGTGTAAATCATCCAGGTTACGAAAAGGGCCGTGCTGAGTGCGGTAATCCACCAGTCGCTGGGCCAGAGTTGCCCCTACGCCTGGCAAACGTTCAAGCTCGGTCACGTCCGCTGTATTGACGTTTATTTTTGCACCAGAGGTTGCCCCTATTTTTACACTACTGCTGCCACTGCTGCCCGCCGTAGGACGCGGGCTGGCCGGGTTAATAGTGGTAGGCAGCGATACAACGGTGGGATTGCTGCCGCTATTGACATTAGTGGCACTACCGCTACTAATGATAACGCTGGTAGGGGTAGCATTTGTTACGGTGGCTGTAGAAGTTGGCGGGGCTTGTTTAGGAATATTGATGTGCATTTCGTCCCGCACCCGTTGGGCCAAGTCTAGCTGACTGATGTCGCCCACGTCGGTAGTGCCACCAGCCGCTTCCAGGGCATCATTGATGCGGTCATCTTTTTGCATTACGTAAATACCAGGATTCTTGACCTCGCCTGTAACATAGATTTTGATTTGTGGTTCGGGCGTGGCCGTCACAAAGCTACTTTTAGCAGTGGTGTTGCTAAGAACGAAGGCGGCGATGGTGGGTTGAGCATTACTGCGCGGATTACCCGCAAATTGCGTGACCCAAATCCCCGCCCCCACCAGCACCATAAAAGCCACAAAAAGCATACTAAACAAGTTAAAACGCTCCCGCTGGTGTGGTTGATGAGGGCTGGCTGGCGTAATGGCCCTGGCTGGAACGGGGTCAGGCGTTAAATCGGTAGGGTCGTTAGGCATCGGCTTCTCCTGCGTAAATAAAACTGAGTTATGGATGGTTTTTATTCCTGTAATGATAAATCCGCTTAAATTTTAACCGTTTTCGCCCGTGTATGCAAGTGCCTTTTGAAGAAAGGGTGTGATGCATAGTTTTGCTGAAATTGCCACTGACTTGCGACACCGATGGTTGAAACCATCGGCCACACGATTCTAAACCTGATAAATCAGGCTGAAAAATCCCACCTCCTTTATAACCCATTTTAATGGGTTTGGAATCTATTTGCCGATGGTTTCAACCATCGGTTATTCTATGTCACACCTTTGAAGAAAAGCAGGGCCATTGCATAGTTGTTTGCTTGAGCTTACCACGAACCTACCCTACCGCGATGGTCAGGGTTAAAATCGCCAAATGGGGTAAAACCAGGGGCGCGTTGGTTTAGTTGCAGGTCGCAATGGGGCGACGGTCTGATGTAGGAACAAAAAGTAAAGGGGAATAGTGCCGATTAGCATCAGGTTAGTCTGACCAACGGCCAGAATATTGAGATGGTAAGCGCAAAAATCGAACAATACTCCAGCCACAAAAGCCCCCAAACGTTTTGGGTGAAGTATCTGGCTAAAAGGTACATACCCAAACCGCTTATCATAAAACTAGCCAGTACCATGAAATTGTAGCTGCCTACTACACCCAAGACGTAGCTGAGGGGCGAAAGTAATAGCATCAAAATGGGCTAAAGAGTGTGGAAATAAAGTTCAAGCGGACGCTGATCAGAACGGTAAGGATAAAAAAGCACATCGGTATAAAAGGGATTGTGGTGCTGCTCAAAAAGAGCAGTGCGAAACCACCAGATATTCCAAAGGTTTTGATAATGGTCGCTGGCGATAAAATGGATAATACCGCTGCTTAGATTGAAAGCCAGCGGCCAGGTCATCAACAAGGTAAGTAGCAGATAGGTCAGAGGAGGCCACCCACATTGCCAGATCCGTCCACCCAAAACTACGCCTTGCCTGGGCCGCGTGCGCGGATCGGAGATAATGTCTGAAATTTCAGGTTGGGAAATTGGTTTGGAGTAAAGGCTCTTTGCCTGGTTATTTCTAGCCAGACTCAAAAATTGCGCTCCTTTCGATTACACCAGCCACTTCCATTTTTCCAGCCCAATATAGCATAACTGCCTAGCCAATCACAAGCCTTTTGCCAAAACCTTACAACCTCTTTACATTTCCAGCCAAACTTCGTATAATCTTGCTTGCAACACCCCAACAACTTATTATCAGAATTATTCCAAAAACTACCGCAATACCGATAATAGACGGACAACGGTGGCGTTATCTAAAAGTGTCGCAAGAAGAATACCAGATGCTCCAACCCATAGATTTTTCCGACTTGAGAACTTTTGACACCTGGGATACTATAGTAGTTGAGTAGTTACCTTCGGACACATTATGACTCAAACCTTGATTTTAGGCATTGATATTGGCGGCACTAAAAGTACCGTTTTGATTGGCACAAAGGTGGGCCAAGTTTTGCGCCGCCATAGTTTTGCCACCGAGGTAGAGCGAGGCTTTGAATATAGCTTCGGTAACATCATCAAGCAAGCGCGAGAACTGCGGGCCGAATGGGAACAATCGTCTCCAGATAGTATCGAAATGATAGGCGTTTCGATTGGTGGGCCGATTGACCTCAAAGCCGGGCGTTTGCTCAACCCACCCCATTTACCCGGTTGGGAAAATTTCGCTATCAAGTCCGCACTAACCGATTTGCTTCAATTGCCCTGCTATGTCGAACACGATGGTAATGCTGGGGCGTTGGCGGAATGGTTGTTCGGGGCGGGGCAAGGTCTGGAGAGTCTGGTATATTTGACGGCGGGGACAGGCTTCGGAGCGGGCTTGATTTTGGACGGGCGATTATACCGGGGAGCCAGCAGTATGGCTGGGGAAATTGGTCATGTGCGGGCCAGCGAAAATGGGCCGGAAATGTTTGGCAAGCGGGGTGTATTCGAGAGTTTCTGTGGCGGTACAGGCATTGGTAAGCTGGCCCGCCAGAACTTTCCGGCCCTGGCAACCAGACTCGACCCTCAATACGGCCTTAAAGAATTAGCCGAAGCAGCACGAACTGGTGATGTTCAAGCCATCGAACTGTTACGGCAGTCGGGAATGTACTTAGGCCGGGCGTTGGCATTGCTGGCCGACTTGCTCAACCCCCAGCTTATCATAGTTGGCAGCCTGGGGTTGCGCCTGGGTGATTTGTGGCTGCAACCAGCGATGGCCGAGTTCGAGCGCGAGGCGTTGCCCGCCGCCTTTGCTGCTTGCCGTGTCACTACTGCCCAACTTGGCGAAGGTTTGCAGGACATTGCAGCCCTTTGTGCCGCCATCTATGGCAGCCAGGAAAATAAAGAGTAACTATTCAGCCCTGTGAGGTACTTTGTAGGAGGCTGCTACGCCAGCCGATGGTTTTGAACTTGAAAAATTAGAATACATCGGCTGGCGTAGCAGCCTCCTACAGATAGCCTGAGTAGTTACAATAAAGTTAAGTAATAAGCAAAATGAATTCACGCGGCGTTACTGCAAAAGTCAATTATTTTTGGTCAAATTTGCGTTTTCAGGTCGTCCGCTACTCGCATCGCACGGTGGGGCGGGTGATTGATTGGCCGCCCGCCCCCGGTCATTTTGTGGTTGGCAACCCCGATAGCGCGGTAGCCGTTTGCACCCTCAGCAGCACCGCCTTGATTGATCAGCTAGACCCCCGCCACGCCGCCATTATCGGGCGCGTTTATACCCCCAACATCGGCCTGGAAAAGATGATTCGCAACGTAGTCTCGAACCCGAAACTACGCTATCTGGTGTTATGTGGCAAGGAGTCGCCCGTGTTTCGGGTTGGTGAGGCTGTTTTGCAACTGGCCGCACACGGTCTGGACGCGGAAGGCCACATTGTTGGCACAGCCAACCTGACCGCCGAACTTAAAAATCTGCCCGCGGAGGTTGTGGAAACTTTCAGGCAGCAAATAAGTCTGGTCAACTTGATTGGCGAAACCCGCCCCGCCCACCTCAATCCCGTGCTGGCTGCTTATACTGCCCGCCAGAGCCAGCCTTTTGCCGCGCACGGTCTGAGCCTAAACGAGACACGCTTGCCCCAGGACGGTCAGCTTATCGAGATGAACGCCCATCGCCGCGAATGGCTGACGCTTGACCCCCTCAGCTACTTCATTGTCAGCCTGGACAGAGAGCGGGGCGAAATTTGCCTGGAACGCTATACCCAGACCGAGCGCAAGCTGACCCATATCGTGCGGGGAAGGGCGGCGGATATGCTTTATCACACGGCTATCAAGGAAAACCTGCTGACACAATTTGACCACGCCGCCTATTTGGGGGCGGAACTTGCCAAAGCGGAAACCGCCCTTTACAACAACCTGCCTTACGAACAAGACCGGAAGCTGCTTCTGAAATAAATATGGCACGAAAAATGCGGTTAGGCTTGTTTCTAGCAACTACTTTTGTTACACTGGTAGGGGGTTTTTAGCGGGGAATTTTTGGGTGTAACAAATCACCAAAAGATTCGTTATTATTTCGATTACCAATACCTCAAGCCACTATCGGTGCGGAGGCGCACCAACGCAAAACCCTTGGTCCAGGTGCAGTAGAGAGGAAGCCGGGAATGTCGCAAGAACCCAATCTGAAAGTAGAAGCCAAACAAGCTGAACCCCCGGTTTTGACCTTTTCGGCGGACGGTGGAGACGAGCCGGAAACGCCACCCGCCTCACTCGTCGGCCCCAATACTGGCCTGGCTACCCTGAACGACCAGGAAGCTCCGACGCAGGATTTAGCTCAACTCAAAAACCCTGATTTTGAAAATCGAAACACCGCCCCACTGCCCGTTATCGTTCCCGCCCAACCGTCCGCTGCTCCGCCCAACTGGCCTACTCAACCCCCGCCCCAGCTGGCTTATCACCAGCCGCCGCCAGTCTCGCCCTATCAGGCTCAATGGCAACCGTCGCACCCCCCGATGGACGCAGCTCGTTATCGCTATTTGACAACACCGCCGCCGGTGGTACGTCAGCCCAAAGTTAAGCCGCTAAATACCGCGTCACAAGGGGGCTGGTGGGGTGGGCCTGTCTCGTCAGGCTCAGATTATACCGCCCGTTATCTGTTGGCTGGCGCGGGCATTGTGGCGGCGGTCTTTCTGCTTTTTTTGTTTCTCAACCGTCCAGCCGTCCAGCCGACTGTGGGAGTGCAAAGCGAAATCGTTGTCGCCACCGCTACCCTAATTTCTGATACAAATGGAACAGCTGGTTTAGCTACTCCCGTCGTAGATTTGGTGACGGCTCAGGAAAAATGGGGTACGGTGCTGGTCAACAGTGCCAATGTACGGGACGTGCCGCTAGAAACAGGCAACGTCAGCCAGAAGTTAAAGCAAAACACGCTGCTGGCCTTCGAGAAGAAAAGCAGCGCGGGTTGGTATATGCTGGCTGGCGGCGGCTGGATCAAACGCGAAGAAGTGCGGGTTTTTACTGACCAGGAAGCGGCTTTGGCTGCCGTCGCGCAGTTTCAGGCTACCGCTACTGCCGCCGCCGCCGCCAATCCGCTACCAACGACTCCTACCGCCGCGCCTCCTGATAACAGTTCGCCCGCCGAACTAAGCGCGAGAGGGGCGTTGACTTTCCAAACCGCGAACTGCAATATTAAAGCCGAACAATTTACCAGCGACGGTAGCAAAACTTATTATTTGCCCAGTCAAGCCGCCTACAACAGCCTGAGTATGCTGCCACCCGAAAACCATCGTTGGTTTTGTTCGGAGCAGGACGCGGCCAAAAACGGTTACTTACGCGCCAATTCGCCGTTCCTGCCCACCCCCGCGCCGTCCCCCACCTTTGGTGTAACGCAACGCTTGCCCACCGCCCGCCCCACTACCTTTGGTACGCCTGCTACCTCGCCTGGGTCTAAATTTCTCACCCCTACGCCCCCTCCTACCCCCAAATGAGGCATCAATGACAGCTTTAACCTCACCCGCCGCTTCCATTGTTGAAGCTTTTTTACAAAATTGTGAGCGTCCTCAAGACGAAATTTGTTTTGAGTTTGAAGAGCGCGTGACTACTTATCGGTTGTTACAGGCGCAGGTGTTGCGCTTTGCCGCCACTTTGTCTGCTCAGGGTTTGCAAGCGGGCGAACGGGTGGCCCTTTTCCTGGAAAACTGTCCTGAATTTATAATGGCTTACCTGGGTATCGGGCTGGCTGGTGGGGTAGTGGTGTTGGTCAATAGTGGCTACAAACAGGTGGAGTTGCGTCATATCTTAAACGATGCGGGCGTGCGTTTTGTGTTGACCGATACTGAAAGGCGGGCCGAGCTTGAGCGGGTGCGGGCCGATTTGCCCCTTTTGACAAGCATCATCGAAATGCCATTTGGTTTGATGGATTTTTTGGAGGCTGGCGAAAAATATTCTTATCTGCCAAAAATGCCAAACGCGGACGACTTAGCCGTAATTGCCTACACATCGGGGACAACCGGGCGTAGCAAGGGGGCGATGCTGACCCACCGCAACCTGATGGCTAACATTCGGGCGGTTTGCGAAGCATGGCAGTGGACTGCCGCCGATTGCTTGTTGCTGGCTTTGCCGCTTTTCCACACGCATGGTTTGATGGTAGGCGTTCACGGTACGTTGGTCACAGGTGGGCGTATGGTGTTGTGTCGCCGTTTCGAGGCCAGCCACGTCTATAATCTGCTGCTGACCAAACCCGTGACATTGTTTTTTGGCGTGCCGACGATGTATTCGCGTTTGCTGGCCTACGCCACTACTCAAAACTCCCCGCCGCCCGCCCTACGTTTATATGTGTCGGGCAGTGCGCCCCTCAGCGTCCAAACCTTTGAGGAATTCCAGCAGGTTTTCGGCCAGAATATTTTGGAACGCTACGGGATGACCGAAACGATTATGAACCTGAGCAACCCTTACGAGGGCGAACGACGACCCGGCACGGTGGGGCAGCCTTTCCCAGGCCAGGAAGCCCGCGTAGTAGATGTGCGAACACGTCAGGTTCTGCCAGCTAATACACCGGGCGAAATCGAGGTACGCGGCCCGCACGTTTTCAAAGGTTACTGGCAACAACCCCAGGCTACCGCCGAAAGTTTCGCTGCCGATGGCTGGTTTCGTACCGGGGATTTGGGCCACGTCAGCCCGGACGGTTACTATACGATTAGTGGACGGGCCAAAGAGCTTATTATTAGCGGTGGCTACAATGTGTACCCACGCGAGGTCGAGGAGGTTTTGCAAAGTTGCCCCGGTGTGCGAGAAGTGGCAGTGCTTGGCTGGCCCGATGCCGATTTAGGTGAACAGGTAGTGGCGGCTATCGTGCGCGAAGACCCGACCTTAACCGCCTCAGCCCTGATTGCTTTTTGCCGAGACCAGCTGGCCGCTTACAAAAAGCCGCGCCAGGTCTTTTTTGTCGAAGCTTTACCTCGCAACGCCCTCGGCAAAATCCAAAAACACCTGCTTAGGGAACAATTAGGTCAAATATAGCTGTGTAGAAGTGCTATAATACGCTGCAAGGCTTGACCCTGCCCGTTATTTTGCGTGTCACCGGATTTGGTGGTCTGCCTGGGTTCACATCAGCTTTGTTTTAGTATATAATGAGAACTGCAACTTAATTTGCAAGGATAGCGTATAATCTTTGAAATGTTGTACGGGAAGTGAAGTATGAAGTACCTGCTATTAGGGTTAATCAAGCTTTATCAAATGACTTTTGCGCGTTTATTGCCGGAAAATACCTGCAAATTCTACCCAACCTGCTCCCATTATGGCTACGAAGCTATCCAGGTACACGGGGCTTTTAAGGGCGGGGCGATGGCGTTCTGGCGGGTGATGCGCTGCAACCCTTTTAGCGATGGGGGCTTCGATTATGTACCGCCCAAGAAAACCAAAATGCCGAAGGTAAAAAGAGCTTAAACCTCGGATTTTTAGATAGTTCTCATTGATTTAGTAGTAATAACAAGACTTGTAGGAAACTGGCGACAGTTTAAGGAGGCAGTGTCAAGTGGGCGATATATGGAATGCCTTTGTCGGGGGCATGACAAGTGTCATAGACTTTTTTGCGACTATTACCGGGGGCTACACCGCTGTCGGAATTATTTTGTTTACGATATGTGTGCGCTCGTTGATGCTGCCCCTTACCCTCAAAGCGGTGCGTAGTTCGCGGGCCATGCAACAGCTTCAGCCCTATATTAAGGAAATCAACAAGAAATACGAACCCAAAAAGGGCGAACGGCTGCCTCCCGAAAAAGCCCAGGCCAAGCAAGCCGAAATCATGAAGCTGTATAGCGAGTTCAGCATCAACCCCGCCGCCAGTTGCTTGCCCGTACTAATCCAGCTGCCGTTGTTCTTTGCCGTCTATAGCGCGGTACGTGGTTCTTTGGGCGACCCCGACCCGCTGATTAAACATCTTAATGCTACCTGGCACTTTTTTACGGGAGTAGCGGGCATCAGTACCGGGCCAGTTATTAGCGACAACCCTTTCCCGTTTTTCTGGTTAAACTCTCTAAATAGCCCCGACCCGCTCTATATTTTGCCCGTGCTAATGGTGCTTTTCCAATTTACGACTCAGAAGATGGCGATACCGCGTGGCGGCGGAGCAGACGAGCAACAACGGCGTATAAACGGTATCATGCAGTGGACACCGCTTATTTTCGGCTTCACGGCTCTACAATTCCCGTCTGGCCCGGTGGTATATTGGGTCACTACCAGCGTCTATAGCGCGATTCAACAGTTTTTTATCACCGGTTGGGGTTCACTGGCCGATTTGCCCGGCCTCGGTTTCTTGCCAGCCAAAAAACTGCCCACTGTGCAACTTAAACGCAAAGAAATAGTGGCGGGTGCGCCCGAACGCAAAACCTGGATGCAGCGGATGCAAGATAACCAGGAACGGTTGGCCCAACAAAAACAAGGCGGCCCTGCCGTTAGTAAAGACAACAATGAAAGTCTGCCTTCTAAACCAGCTATCAAACAGTTGAAAAGCGGGAGTGAGGCGGCAGATGCTAGTAGCGATACAGTTGCGCCTCTTACGAAGGAGACTGGTTTTAATCTCAAGCCGACCCGCACTTCGGCCAAAATCAGCACTGGCTCGGACGGTGCGGCTGATAGTAGTCCTGAAACCAGCTGGCAAGATGCGGAAATAGATAGTAGCAGTATGCGCGATAAAGCGACGCGGCCCGAACGCCGCAGCAACGCCAATATGCAGAATGCTACCGACCAGTTGAACCGTCGCCCGCCCAAACGTGGCGGTGGTGGTGTCAACAATTCAGGCGGTGGCAACGGAAGCGGAAAAAGCCGCAAACGCTAAATAAACCGATTAAGAGGAGAGACAAGCCCGATGCAGAGTATAGAAATCCAGGCACGAACTGTGGATGAGGCAGTTGCCCTGGCCGTGGCCCAGCTTGGCCGGACTTACAACGAAGTAGATGTGGAAGTGTTGAACCCTGGTTCATCCGGCGTTTTAGGTGTGGGGGCGGAAAATGCTTTTGTGCGTGTGACGGTGCGCCAACCCGGAGGGGCGCGACCTCAGCCACCCCAACCGTCATACTATAACAATATGCCTCCGGCCAATATGTACCCGCAACCAGCCCCAATACCAGCTATGCAACCAGTGGCAGTGGCTCAGGCTGGTGGCAACAATGCTACCGACCCAAACGAAATGGCGAACATCGGGCGCGATGTGATTACCAACATTTTGCGCCGGATGCGTATCAATGCCCGCCCTATGATCCAGTTCCACCCGCCCGTGCTTGACCCTGCCAGTGGCGAAGAAAACGACAATCCACTGGTTACGATTGATTTGCAAGGTTCTGATTTGGCAGTGTTGATTGGGCGACGCGGCGAGGCTTTAACCGATTTGCAGTATGTTTTCAATCTGATTATGAACAAGCGCACGCGCACTTGGGGACGGGTGATGATTGACGTAGAAGGCTATCGCACCCGACGCAAAGATAACCTGATAAATCTGGCCCGTCGCATGGCAGATCAGGTAGCTGCCTCGCGCCAACCGATTTTGTTAGAGCCAATGCCTGCTTATGAACGCCGCTTGATCCACATGGCTTTGCTCGACCACCCGTATGTGCGTACCGAAAGTTTTGGCGAAGGCCCAGAACGCAAGATAACGATTTTTCCTAAATAACTCTTTTTTCGTAACTACTCAGGCTGCTTGTAGGAGGCTGCTTCGTCAGCCGATTTGACTGTTTTTTCAGCCCTGGAAATAATCGGCTGACGGAGCAGCCTCCTACAAAAAATAAAACAGAGCTGAACAGTTACCTTTTTCTATACTTATTTAGGTAGGACAAGAATTTGAGTATTGAGCAATCTAACATTGACCACGACCAGCTATTCAAAAAGCTGTTAGACATTTTTTTCCTGGAGTTTATCGCCCTTTTCTTGCCACAAATGTTGGCTTATATCGAACCAGGTTCACTCAAACCAGTGGATAAAGAGACGTTTAGCAAACTGCTGCAAGAAATCGGCGCACGTAACATTGCTGATGTATTGGTAGAAGCAAAGTTCAAAGACGAAGATAGCAGCTTCTTGATCCACGTCGAAAACCAGTCCTCTAGCCAAACCAACTTTGGGGAGCGGATGTTTGGGTACTGGACGCGGCTGATGGATCGGCACAAACGCAAGGTCTATCCAATCGTAATTTTTTCGCACGACACACCTTTGACCAAAGAACCCAACGTCTATATCATAAGCTTCCCAGACCGAGAGATAAATCGGTTTGAATATACTACAGTACAATTGAATCAATTAAAGTGGCAAGATTATCTCAACAAGCCTAATCCCGTCGCCAGTGCCCTGATGTCCAAAATGCAAGTCGCACCCGCCGAACGGGTACAGGTTAAGCTAGAATGTATCAAGATGCTACTCGGTCTGGGTCTGAGTCGACGCAAAACAGGCTTTGTGGCAACTTTCGTAGATACGTATTTGGAATTAAACGCGACAGAAGAACAACGTTTTGAAGCCGGGTTGGATGAGATTTTACCGAAACGCGAAAGGAAGAAACTTGTGGAAATAATGAATAGCTGGCAAAGACGCGCTCTGCAAAAAGGATTGGAGCAAGGTCTGGAGCAAGGTCTGGAGCAGGGATTGGAACGAGGTCGGCAGGCTGGAGAAGCGGATTTGGTAGTAGAATTACTAACCTATCGGTTTGGCACACTTACAGATGTGGTCATCGCCCAGATAGGAAACCTGGCAGAACCGCAATTAAAGGAGTTAGCCAAAGCTTTGTTTGGTTTTGCTGGCCCAGCTGATTTGACGACCTGGTTAGCTGGCAACGTGCCAGAATAGATAAATCTGAAGGAGAGTGATGCGGTATTACGAAATCGAAGGGGGCAAACCACTTAGGGGACGTATCAAGCTGGATGGAGCTAAAAACGCCGCCAGCAAACAGATCGTGGCCTCGCTTTTGAGCGACGAAGAAACTGTTTTACATAATGTGCCTCCACACGGCGAAACTGACCTGACCCTGCGGATTTGTAAAAGCGTGGGCCTTAGTGCCGAGTGGGATAGCCCTAATAGCCTTGCCCTTTACACCCCAGCCCTGCGTAACTGGGAAATACCGCAAGCTTTCGCTGGACTCAATCGTATCCCCATTTTAATGTTTGGCCCGCTTCTGCACCGCACAGGCAAAGCGATTGTGCCGATTTTAGGCGGTGACGCGATTGGCCCCCGTCCAGTGGATTTCCACGTGCAAGCTTTAGAGAGGTTGGGCGCGAAGATTGATTTCGTCAATGGACGCTACGAAGCCCACGCCGACCAACTTCACGGCGCAGTAATCGAGCTTCCTTTTCCCAGCGTGGGGGCTACCGAAAACATCCTCCTCACCTCGGTTTTAGCTAAAGGTACGACCCTGATTAAGAATGCCGCCATCGAACCAGAAGTGCTGGACACCATTATGATGCTCCAAAATATGGGGGCGATTATTTTTGTGGACGTTGATCGCACCATCGTTATCGAGGGCGTAACAAAGCTGCACGGGGTTCACCACACCATTATCCCTGACCGTATCGAGGCGGCGAGTTGGGCCATCGCTGGTATCGTGACCGGGGGCGATGTGTTTGTGGAAGGCGCAGTGCAGGCCGATATGTTGAGCTTCCTCAACGCTTTGCGGCGGGTGGGGGCTGGCTTTGAAGTTCGGGATGGTGGTATTCGCTTTTTTCACCCCGGCCAACCACTTAAATCTATCGCGTTGCAGACGGACGTACACCCCGGCTTTATGACCGACTGGCAGCAGCCTTTTGTAATTTTGATGACCCAATTGACGGGTATTTCCGTGCTGCACGAGACGGTGTATGAAGACCGTTTTGGTTATACCGAGGCTCTCAAGCGGATGGGCGCGGAAATCCAGCTTTATCGCCAGTGTTTGGGCGAAAAACAGTGCCGTTTTCGCAGCCGCGACTATGAGCATAGCTGTATCGTCAAAGGGCCGTCTCCACTCCATGCCGCCGACATTAACATCCCGGACTTGCGGGCTGGTTTTAGCTATTTGATAGCCGCAGCGTTGGCCTCTGGAGTCAGCAAGGTGCGAGGTATCCAATATGTGGAACGCGGTTATTCGGACATTTTAGGCAAGTTTCAGGCTTTGGAAGCCAACATCACCGAACACGACGAATAAATTTTATTGAAAGATGCTCAAAACCTCACACCAAACCCAGGACAAAGCCAGCCTGACTGATGACGCGGATGAACTGTACCGCTATCGCTGGGTGTTGGCGGTCTGTCTGGCAGTGGCGGTGTTGTTGCTGGCGATATGGGGTTATATCGTCACGCCGCGTAGTGGGCCATTTTTTTTAATCTGGTGTGTTATGGCCGCGCTCGGCATAGCTATTCTGAGCCTCACTTTTACCCGTTCGGTGCGGTTGGTTGCCAAAAAAGTTTTATTACCCACTTCATCCCAGCCCCATTTTTCTTTCCAGAATTTGCCTCTGGCTTTACCATTGCTAATGCTGGCCGGATTTGTTTTTTACCTGACTATAATTTTTGTCAACCCTCAACCCCTCCGCAATGATGCCTTTTATTATAGCGACCAGGCGTATGCTCTTTTGAAAAACGGCTACGTTCCCAACATCGTCAGGCCGCCGGGTTACGCCCTGTTTTTGGCGGCGATTTATAAGTTGGTGCGTGGCCCCGAACCCACCTACGATTATGCGAGTGGGCCGCCCGCTTTTTTTGCCAACGAAGTGGCGGTTTGGATAGCCCAGGCGGGTTTGCTGACTTTAACCGTCGGGTTGGTGTATCTGATCGTCAATGAGGCTCAGGCGTTGGGCCACGCCCCTCCCACCCGTTGGCGGAGCAGCAAATTTTATTGGGGACAGCCCCTACCCCTGTTGGCAGCAGCCTTGACCGCTTTTTGCCCTTTCACGGCGGCCTTTGGTGGGGTGCTGCTGACCGAAATTGCGGCTCTGTTTTGGCTCACTCTGACTGTTTTGTTTTGGCTAAAAGCGTTACGCTACCCACGAGTGCCACTCTACTTTGCTCTGTTGGGGGGCAGTCTGGCTTGGCTGATGGAAACGCGCCCCACCTTTATTTATTTGCCTCTGCTGGTACTAGCGACTTTGATTTGGTTTGCCCCCGGACGCTGGAAAATTATCGGGCCGGGCGTGCTTTTGGTTGCGCTGGCCTTGTTCTTGGGGCCACAAAGTGCCGCTAACTCTCAATACAACCATTCGCTCAACCCGGTTATCGTGGGCGACCTGGCTATCTTTAATCAGGTTGAAGGGATTTTTTGGGAAACCAATGGCGGTTTGCGCTATCAGCGTCTGGCTTCCGACGTAAAACTTGATAGCCAGACCGCTGACGCTTTGC
Source organism: Chloroflexia bacterium (assembly GCA_038207455.1). GTDB lineage: Bacteria > Chloroflexota > Chloroflexia > Chloroheliales > Chloroheliaceae > JBBQZT01. Next base: position 184,824 of record JBBQZT010000002.1, on the reverse strand, counting down.
GCCATTTTTCAGATGTGCTTTCGTCCGACAAATTGACCGAACAGCAAACTCAAACTACTTACTGGCACAGTTATTTTGACAACTATCTGAAAAATAACCCAGTGCAGTTCGCCGCCACCGCCGCCAAACGCTGGTGGTATCAATGGGATCAACATTATGTCTATGCGTTTTATGACCCGGTTTATTTCGATTATCGTTGGCTGACCGATAATTTGAATCGTTTGTACCTGATTTTTGGTCTCGTCGGGTTGGTGCTGATAGGTCGGCTTTGGGGGCGGGGGGCGTGGCCGCTTTGGTTAAGCCTGAGTTATCTGACGCTGGTAAACGCCGTCGTGCGTACCGAATTTCGCTATAGTCTGCCCGCTTACCCTCTTTTGTTGATAGTAGTGGCGGTGGGGTTAGGAGCGGTGCTAAATCAATTAAGAGGTACGAAAACAAAAATCAGCCGCCGGGTTTGGGCGGGGCTGGTGGGGGCGAGCCTACTGGTAGTGTTTTTGAGCGCGGCTTTGCCAGTCATTCCGAATACGACGACGAACCACGAAAAAGCCCTTAACTCTCTGGATCAAGCCAGCGACTATCAGCGTAGTCAGGTGCATAACCTCTCGGCGGCTCGTACCGCTTATAATACGGCCATAGAACTTGACCCGCTTGAACCCCAGGTATATTTGGAACGCGGCCAGTTTTTGCAAAACCAGACACCGAGTTGTGATAAAGTGCAGGCCCGCGCCGACTTTGAGAAATATCTACAACTTGCGCCTGCTGAGTCTGCTAATCGCGCCGACATTAAAAAATATCTACAAAATCTACCTCAATTTGTCTCTGGATGCGGGCAATAATGGGTTGAACTGCGCTTATTTTATTGGTATAATACAGTTATCAAAACTTTAAAACCTTTGGTTGAACTAAGTGAGCTTTTCAAAAAGTGAAGAGCGGCTATACGATGCTAGAGACATCTTACCAGCCAGTCTCTGCTTGTGTGGGTTTGCGCCAACCTGATAGCCGATAGATACTAGCTTGCGGCTGAATTTTGGGCTGAATTATCAAAGATGGCATACTCACAGCGCAACTAAGTAAGACTGCCCTTCGTTCATAAAAATGATAGTTTGCTTGAAATTATTTACCCTCACCAGTGAGACGCTTCGCTGATGGTAACAAGGCAAATAATTTCGTTAAATTACGCATTCATAACAGCCGTAAATATAACTTAAAGCTGGTCGCGCCGCCCTTGCTCGAAGGCGGGTCACATCAAGCAACCAAATCAAATTAACAAACAAGCTACCGCCGCTTTGATTACAAGGTAGGCGGGACAATATATCTGCACAAAAGTAGCTGGCAGGTCTATCGCTACGATAGGTATTTGCCTCACTTTTTGCTTTTGTAATTTTTATCTCCTCCATTCTCAAGTTCGATAGAAGTTTTGCAGAAAGGATTTTGCGAATGTCAAAGTTTTTGTTTAAGCAGCCTGACGCTTGCCGTCAGCACGGATTGCGTGTGCGCCTCCAACTTACAGCCGTCGTCGGGTTGTTCGCCTTGATGATAGGGCTTTTGGTAGGAACGGGTACGACCCCGTCTGCCCAGGCAGCCCAGGCGCGTCTGGTAACTCCTAGTTGGGCCGTCCCCATCCAGGCCATCACCAATTGTGGCTATCCTACGGTATCGGCCCGCTCGGACGGTACGGTTGGCTTGAGCGGGGCAGGTGCTTGTGGAGCCGTGTTTGCCTATCATCGCCCCACTGATTCCGGTTACAAAGTGGTCGCTTTCCCATCTACTAGCAAGAGCGTCTATTCCACAGGCATTTATGACCCGGCGGGTAACTTCCACATGGCGTGGCAAGACTTCACCGACAGTGGCTACCATGTTTTCTACTCCAAGATAGACTCCAATGGCAACGTGTTGATCAACGCCAGAGACCTCAACTTTAACAGCCAGGCATTGTCCGGCATTTCCACCAGTGGTCTGCCCAGCTTGACAGTCAGAAGCGATGGTCGTTTATATATGGCTTTAGAGGAGACTGGTTTTAACGTCAGTGTAATCGAGTCGGACGACGGCGGCAATACCTGGATTAACAACCGGGTGCTAGGCACGGCTGGCAAAGGCGGCGTGAGTAATCCGCATATTACGGTGGATAGTGCTAATGGTTTGCACGTGGTCTTTGTCGGGAACGTTGGTAGGGACGTGATGGCTTCGGACAGTGATAGCAATGGTAACTTTGGCACGCTGGTCTTTTTGGATAATCAAGGTACGCAGGGGCGGGCTTTCTTCCCTGGTATCGCTACCTCGCCCAAAACTGGTGATCTTTTTGCGGTCTGGCAAGAAGACGCACCGTCGGCTTTTGGGGTAGGGGCAGTCAGTCTCGCTCGCTGGGACAGTGCTTCCAAAAAGTGGCAACCCGAATTGCGAAACATCACCAACTCCGGCTCCGGTACTTTTTCTTACGGTATTCCTAGCGTGACAGTGGATGGTGGCGGCATTGTGTGGGTATCGTTCCGAGCCAACATCGGTAGTACCATTAAATATTCTTATACCACTTCTACCGATACTACGGGCAGTGCCTTTAACACCTTCGGCGATATAGTTGGCTCGGCCAATCGGAGTGCGAACGCTCCTACCAGTATGGCCTATGCGAATGGTTATGTTTATTTCTCGGCCCAATACGATGCTACGGGTACTTTTGGCGATTGGGTAAGTCACTCACAAGCCAACATTGGCCCTCCCCCACCACCCCCATCCAACTGTAACGCAGTCAACCAGCCCATTGGAACTTTGGGCATCCCACCGCAAGGGGCATACACCTATAACCTGCCCTTCCTGGCTAACAATTATGCCCCGGCGGGACAAACGGCGACGGGTTGCTTTACTACCTTCGTAGCTTTGCAAAATATTGGGGACGTTCCGGCGAGCGTGACTTTTAACTATTACGATAGGTCGGGCAACTCTATCCAGGTGCCGGATGGAACTTGTAACAATGTGCCGATTCCGGTGGCGGGTGAATGTATTGCCCCCAACCCTCTAATGCAGGGCAACGCTGGCTCCGCCGTAGTAGTTTCAAGTCAGCCGCTCAATGTGATTGTGTCCGAGGCAACGCCCTTTGGTGGGAGTGCCTACCCGGTTAGAGCAGGCGCGAATACCAATCTGGTAGTCCCGTTGGCTTACAATAACACTTTTGGTGGTTTTATCACCCAACTAACAGTGTTCAACCCGACCATCACCGCCGCATCTATAACGGTCACTTTCTACGACGCGGCAGGCACTGTCCAAACCAACGCCGTGCAGCAGTTCACGCTCCCCGCGTTCAGGGCCAACAGTCTTGACCAGACGCTGCAAACCAGCAAGCTGCCGATAGGCTTTAACGGTTGGGCCACCATTAGTAGCACCAACGGGGTGCAGATAGTGGCTCAAGTATTGGAACAGAACCCTAACAACAGCTTTGTCGCTATTGCTAACGCCCAGCCCCAGCCCACTGTACCAGTGGAAGGTACAAGTGCTACTATCTTCGCTCCAGCTATCTTTAACTGTGCCTTCAATTGCTACTATACAGGGGCGAGTCTGGTCAACCCGAACCCTACCGCCACTACGGTCAACCTGACTTACTATAACCTGGCTGGTACGCCGTTAGCGGTAGCTCCATTCACGATAGGCCCGAACGCTATTGTCAATATCTACAATGGTGCGCCCCACTCCACCACTAACACGCCGGGTTTGCCAGATGGTGGTATGCCAGACGGTTACAACGGTTCAGCTACTATCAGTTCCACAATGGGATTGGTAATGGTTGTCAACGAAAAGTTCTCCGGTGGCAGCGGGACTTATGCCGCCTCTAAGAGCGGCCAGAACGTGGTAAATCTGCCTGTGGTCGCCAACGGTGGCGGTAATGGTTTCGTGACCGGCTTCACTATCCTGAATACCACCAACCAGACCGTCGGCGGTACGGTGCAGTATTACGACGTGAACGGTGTGCCAGCGGGCAGCGTCCAAAACTTCAGTATTGGGCCTAACGCCAGCCAGCAGTATTATCAAGGGTCGGGCGGCGGCTCGAACTTGGGTGCGGGTTTCTACGGCACGGCCATTATTACCCAAACCAGCGGAACTGGCAGCAACAATTTGATTGTAACCACCAACGCTGTTTCGTCTAGTTTCTTCTATACTTATACTGAGCCGAACCAGTAATAAGTAGTCATCGGAGGGCAGCTACCAATTGCTAGGTAACTGCCCTCTCCTCACAAAATTGTTTCCGCGAAACTCCCTATAACTGAATATAATCAAATAAAAGCCTTTTGCGTACCCACATATAAAGGCTTAATTCTTGCTATCAGTGGCATAGACTGACTTATTAATCCACTCAGGGTCTGCTTGAGAAATTATTTAGTGGTAGAAAGAAAAGACGATGGGTTATTTGCCGATTGAAGACTATGGTGTGATTGGAGATTTGCATTCTGTGGCTCTGGTGGGCAAGAACGGCTCGATTGATTGGTTGTGCTATCCTCATTTCGACTCGCCGAGCATTTTTGGAGCGTTGTTGGATGAACACAAGGGCGGCTTTTTCCGGTTAGCCCCGGTTGACAACGGCCATAAGAGTAAACAGATGTATCTACCCGATACTAATGTGTTGATAACACGCTTTCTTGAACCCGCTGGGGTGGCCGAAATTACTGATTTTATGCCAATTGAGGACGACAAGCATCAAATCTGGAAGCATCGGCTGGTGCGGGTCTTACGGATGGTACGCGGCAGCCTTAGTTTCGAGATGGTTTGCCGCCCGGCCTTCAACTATGCCCGCGATGAATATAAGACCGAACGCCACCATAGCGGTGTCGTCTTTCGCTCGCCCGACCTCAACCTGGGCCTCACCAGTAACCAGGCTTTAGAAATAGCCGACGATGGCACAGTCACTTGCCGTTTCACATTAGAAGCCGGACAGAGTGCGACTTTTTTGCTGCACCGAGCCGAAGAAGGGGCTGGCTGCGAAAGCTGCCCACCCGATGAAGAAGTGAGCGGCATTTTCCAGGACACCGTTGATTTTTGGCGTAAATGGCTCAAACAATGCACTTATCACGGAAGGTGGCGCGAGATGGTGACACGCTCGGCCCTGGTCTTGAAGCTATTGACTTTTCAGCCAACCGGGGCAATCGTGGCCGCTCCAACCACCAGTCTGCCCGAAACGATTGGGGGCGGACGTAACTGGGATTACCGTTATACCTGGATACGCGATGCCAGCTTTACCTGTTACGCCTTAATGCGCCTCGGTTTTTACGATGACGCGGGTAATTTTATGAACTGGCTGCAAGCACGCTGTAGCGAAATCGAGAAGCACGGCGGTCTGCAAATTATGTACGGTATTGATGGCAAGCACATTCTGGAGGAAAGTACGCTTGACCATCTATCCGGCTACCGAAACTCGCGTCCGGTTCGCATCGGTAACGCCGCTTACCAGCAGTTGCAATTGGATATTTATGGCGAATTGATGGACGCAGTTTATTTATATAATAAGCACGCCCAACTCATTTCTTATGAACAATGGGTTTATGTGCGAAATTTGATGGATTGGCTTTGCGACAATTGGGAGAAGCCCGACGATGGTTTGTGGGAGGTACGAAGTGGCAAACAGGTCTTTGTTTATTCGCGTATGATGACCTGGGTGGCTCTTGACCGGGCTTTACGTATTGCCAATAAACGCGGTCTGCCCGCCGATACTACGCTTTGGCAAAACACGCGCGACGAAGTGTATGAGCAGGTGATCAAGAAGGGTTGGAGTGAGAAACGCCAGTCTTTTGTGCAGTATTATGGGGGAGAGACACTGGATGCCAGCAATTTGTTGATGCCACTGGTCAAATTTCTTGGCCCGACTGACCCGCGTATGCTCAAAACGCTTGATGCGACTCTGGAGGATTTGACCTACGATTCCCTGGTTTATCGTTATGACACAGGCAAAGGTGGGGCGAAGGACGGTTTGGAAGGTAGCGAAGGCACTTTTAGCTTGTGCAGTTTCTGGTTAGTGGAAGCTATGACGCGAGCAGGGCGGTTGGACGAGGCACGGCTCAAGTTGGAGAAGATGTTTAGCTATGCTAACCATCTGGGATTATATTCGGAGGAAATCGGCACGTCGGGTGAGATGTTGGGCAATTATCCGCAAGCCTTTACCCATCTAAGCTTGATTAGCGCGGCCTTCAATCTGGATCAAGCTTTGAACAAATAGGAGTGGGCAGTTATCAGTCAGCTAACTACCGAGCTTTTGTCGGCTTTTTCCAGTACCGCACGGGCGTAAATTGTGCCTGCGGTGCTGGTCAAGTTTGCCATACTACGTTCTATCCAGCGCAAGTATTGGTCGCGTGCAGTTCGGTCAAAGTTACCTTCGGACACAACCTGGGTAACTGCTTTTGTAACTGCTTGAAACTGCTTTTCCATCACCTTAAAATCGAATTTTTGGCCGCGCTCCACATTAATATAAATAACCCGTGCCAGGTGCGTTACCATAAATTGTATGTCCCCGCTTTTGAGATATTGCAACAAGTTGCCTACGAAAATAGCTATACGTGGTTCTATGTTTTCAAGAGCTTGCGGATTATCAAGCGTGCCAGCTTGTTGCTCTTGCTCACGAATCAACTGTGCTAGTCGTTCGCGTTTATGTTCTAGCCAATTATAGAAAACATCTTTATCCATCAATCTATCAAAAGCCTTTCTAACCAGTTACTAACAATCTGTTAAATATTATTATATGCTACTAATTCGGGGTGTCAATAGCTGTGTCAGGCTGTTTTCGTGTATAATTTCGGGGTATGGTTGAGCAAATAGATATATAAAAGCAGGAGAAGATAATGGCGACAGAAACACATTATGACGCGATTGTGATTGGGGCGGGACAGGCGGGCGGGCCGCTCTCGACAGCCCTAGCCGGAGCGGGGCAGCACACCGCTTTGATTGAGCGCGTACACGTGGGGGGTTGTTGTATTAACGAAGGCTGTACACCCACTAAGACGATGGTGGCGAGTGCGCGGGTGGCATATCTGGCTCGACGCGGGGCAGACTACGGAGTGCAAACCGGGCCGATTTCGCTCGATATGGTAAAGGTGCGGGAGCGCAAACGCGCTATCGTCAATAGTTTTCGGGGCAGCAGCGAGAAGCGAATTACTGAAACCAAAGGGGTAGATTTGCTGATGGGCGAGGCCACCTTCACGGCTGCCAAAGCCGTCGAGGTACGGTTGCTAACCGGGGAAACCCTGCAACTGACGGCGGACAAATTTTTTATCAATACCGGGGCGCGTCCCTCTGCCCCTCCCCTACCTGGTCTGATGGATGTGCCAGTTTTGAACTCAACTACGATTATGGAACTGGATAGTGTGCCGCGCCATTTAATAGTTTTGGGCGGCGGCTATATCGGTCTGGAATTTGGGCAAATGTTTCGGCGTTTCGGTAGCGAGGTAACGGTAGTCAATCGTAGCGGTCAGCTTTTGGGTCGGGAAGACCCTGACATAGCCGAAGAAGTGGCTAAAATCCTGCGTGAAGATGGTATCGAAATTCTGCTGGATACCTCTACGGTCAAGGTTGCCAAAGCTGGGGACGGCGTGGAGCTAACGGTACGCACGGCGGAGGGCGAACGCACCCTGACTGGGTCGCATTTGCTGGTGGCGACAGGTCGGGCCCCTAATACTGAATGGCTCAACCTGGACGCTGCCGGTATCGAAACCGCAAAGGGTGGGTTTATCAAGGTCAACGAGAAACTGGAAACCAATGTGGCGGGCGTATGGGCTTTGGGCGATGTTAAGGGTGGCCCAGCCTTTACCCATATTTCTTATGATGACTTCCGCATTATCCGCACTAATCTGATTGAAACACCAGACAACCCGACGGCTTCGATCCACGCCCGACTTGTACCCTACGCCGTCTTTATTGACCCGCAGTTGGGGCGTATCGGCCTCAGCGAAACCGAGGCGAAGGAGCAGAAGGTTAATTACAAGCTTGCCAAAATGCCGATGAATTACGTGGCGCGAGCATTAGAGTTAGACGAGGCACGCGGTTTGATGAAGGTGCTGGTTGACCCCGATAGCAAGCAGATTTTAGGCGCGACGATTTTAGGCATCGAGGGTGGCGAGATTATGGCGATGTTGCAAATAGCGATGATGGGCAAGCTGCCCTACACCACTCTGCAAAACGCGGTTTTCGCTCACCCCACCCTGGCCGAGTCGCTCAACAACTTGTTCGGCAATATAGAGTGATGAGCTAGAACTTAGAACCAAAGTTCCCTTCTAGCAGCCAATTGATGACAGATAGACGCGTATCCTTATATTTTCTCTGCGTTCCATGCACCGTCAATTGGCTGCGGTGGTGTATATTTTTCCCTCAAAGTACGGTTAATTCTCACTAATATTAAATTTTATTTAGCTACAAACTATCTATAATACAGAGCAGGAAACTTTGGCTTGGGCAAATGAATTTTAGAATGATGGAAGTATGCGCGAAAACACTGGTTTGCATAGTGCCTTTATAGATTGTATTAATCAAAGCCGCAACGAGGTCTTAGACTATTATGTAACCACTGTACATAGTCAGGGTGGGCGATTCTTGCAAGAAGACCGTTTGATTTTGATGGTGCGGGCCGGAACTTTCCTGGATGCCTTGCTGGAAAATTTATCCGACAAACGGATGGATAGAATGTCTGAATATGTAACCGCGCATACCAACCAATTGTTAGCTTCTGGTTATAGCATCGAACGAGTTAATATTATGTATGACTTGTTGGAGCAATCCGTATTGATGGTAGCTAACCGCAAGCTGCAAGGTCAAGCTGGTCTGACAATTTCGGTGCGTTCAGTTAAATCAGTGATGCAGTTAGCGCGAATGGTGGCGGTGAACATTCATTTGGCGAAGGTTTCCACTGCTATGAATAACCCTAACGGTGCTACCCCAGCCGATAGCCCGGCTACTCAACGCAGCTTTGCTCGGTTTATGGCTGCCCAACCTCGTCAGCCTGACGGTGCTACTATGTTCTCTAATAATAGAATTAACAGTGATTTGAAACCCGGCTATCTATCGTGGCCGCTCCAGGCAAAGGCTGGCACTAATCCCGCTGAATACAAAGCTTATTTATCAGACGGTACTTTTGTTCAAGTCTTATTAGTTGATAGACTTGAAGCTTACGCGCCACCCGCCCAGTCCAATAGCAACACCGCCGCTTGCTTTATTCGGCAGCTTGGGCCAGTCACGCTGGCTTATCCACTGTGATTGTAAGTTCTTATTTCTCAACCATACCCAGAGAGGATTTAATTCAGATGACTTTTACCAACAATGATGAACCTAAACGTGTAAATCCAAAACAGATGGAACAGGGTAAAAGCCCGCTGGATATTTCATTGTACGAACTGTTTCAAGACGCTTTTAGTAGCCGATTAACTCCGTTGCGGGCCACCAAAAGCACATTGGTGGACATCAGCCATTCCTTAGAAGAACTGGTAATAGCAGACCACCTGCCCGCGATGATTTTTACAGGGTTTCAGCGAAGTTCTTATTGGTACAAAGAGACCGCCCGCTATCTAGCTCTGGCTGGTATCGTTCATTCCATCAGTATCTTCGCTGGTGGGATGCCGCCCGAAACCCCCGACAGCAATTATATCCACGTCAACTTATCCTATAATGATACTTTGCGTCAGGAGTGGTTTTTGCTGGTTTTGACCAAACATTTTTCGGCTTTGCTGTGTGGGCGTGACCGTTTGGAGGAGGTTGAAAACGAAGCCGAACGCGCCTTTGATACCCTATGGACTTTCGAGCCGGACTTGATTCAGGATTTAGTTTTGTTGCTGGCAAAAGTGATCGAACATTATCGTCCCGAACGCCATCAGCAATTGATCGAAGGACTGGCAAGTTTCCCGCCTGTCCAGCCGGAGGCCCGCTACGTTACCTTACTCACTTCCCGTGTAGTAAACCACTTGGAACGCCAATATCAAGTCCAGCGTCAACGAACCGATAGCTCTAAACCCGCGCTCCCGCCCGACCAGGAAATTGATACGGCTTTGCTACCCTTATTCGCTCATACCTACTTATTGTTGTTGTTAGGTTGGTTTGACGAGGAGCGGGCCGAAAAGTTTGGAGCTAAAATTGTGGCCGATATGCTCAACTTCAAAGCTAAACATCTGTTTATTGATTTAACCCAGCTACCTGGCATCGAACCCCAGGCGGCTGTGCATCTCGTTCGGACGGTGCGCGAACTAGGTGTATGCGGTGTCAAGGTAGCTCTGACTGGTATCCAATCGCACATTGCCGCCATACTGGTTGAGCAGAACCTGGACTTGCCAAACCTGACCACTTATACCACGCTGGAAGATGGTTTGAAAACAGCCATGAGCTAATAATTTTCGGTGCAGTATTTTTGCCATTTCTGCGTTATTATTCCTGCAACACTTGACAAGATTTTAGGCAGACCCAGGAACGCACACAATGGCTTTGGATTTGGATGACGAACAACTGTGGGTGGAGCAGGCCCAACGAGACCGCCAGGCTTTTACCCGCTTGTACGACTGCTACTTTCCCCGCTTGTACGCTTATGTCAGCTACCGGGTTGGTCGTGTGCAGGACACCGAAGACCTGGTAGCCGAAACTTTCCTCAAAGCTGTCGAAGGTATCAAGCGTTTCGAGTGGCGGCACGAAGGCAGTTTTGCGGCCTGGCTTTTTCGCATCGCCCACAATCTACTCACTGACCGCTACCGCCAACCTCGCTACTCCGAACCGACTATCCCCCTGGAAGATTTGCCCCAACTCCGCGCTAATAATTTGCTACCCGACGAAATTGTGTTGCAAAAAGAAAAATTCGCCCAACTACGCGCTGCTTTGGCGAGTCTGGCTCCGCGTCGCCGCGAAGTAATAACGCTCAAGTTTTTTGGCGGCTTGCGTAATCGTGAAATCGCTATTGTATTGGGGTTGGACGAGCGCACCATAGCTTCGCATCTGCAACGTGGTTTACAGGACCTAAACCGCAAATTCGGACTTGAACTTTTAGATTAAAGGTAACTACTCACTTGTCCTGTCACGGCCTGCAGGGTTGCGGAGTGAGGCACGAGCGAGGAATCTGTTGCTAAAGGGTTTTTAGGCGGCGAGTTTTAAGCAACAGATTCCTCATTCCGTGCTTCGCAAGAGCCTCCATTCGGAATGACAAGGAGCGTGAGTAGTTAAGATTAAAGAAGGAAATTGTTGTGAGCGCATCTAAGTACGAAGAACGAGATTGGCACGAATATTTGGAAGCAGACCCTGAATTACGTCAGGAACTTGAAGCTACTTTGCATTCCGCACCTGCCCAGGATACTGCTTCGCTGGAGCGGCTGTATGCCAGACTTTTGGGAACAGTGCCGCAAGCCCAGGCCAGCTTCCAGGAACAGTTGCGCTCTGATTTGATAGACCCACCTCAAGTTTTTGACGATGCGCCCGTCCTGGTTAAAGCCCGTGTCGTGGCTGAAACACCGTCCGCAATCGCTAACAATAATCTGCAAACCAGTTCTGGTCGCCGCCAACGTAGCCCGTACTTCTGGCCGCTCACAGTTGCGGCTATATTGATGCTCGGTTTGATTGGGGTGGAAGCTCTATTGTGGTTGGCTACCAAACCACCTACTTACGCTGATGTTACGCCTATCGCTGCCGTTACCGTTCCCCCGTCGCCGTCCTCGACCTCGCCCCGTGATACCCCTGCTAATTTTGCAGCTAATCTCGATTTAAGTTATCCAGGTGCAACCCAATTGAAATACAACCCGTATATTCCGCCTAGTCGTGGCAATTTTGTTAATGGTGCGCTGGCAACTATTGATGATAGCCGAAAAATTATTGATTATTACAAACAAAAGCTAATAGCGGCTGGCTACACTGTTACTGTCACTGTACCAAGTTGTCCGGCTGGAGCTAATCTTTGTCAAGCCTCTACGCTGGTAGCAGCTACCAGTCCTGATGTGAATGTTAATCTTGCAATTTATAATTCGTCCGTGTCGTCTGTCCGCCCCATTATAACTGTAACACCTGCGGCGAGAGATGTTGGCCCTGAAAACTTAATACCCCAGCTTACACCTGGTCAAAGTCTGGTTGTCTATAATGTTTTCTCGTATATCACAGTAACGGTTATTGCCCCTAAAGATTTGGTGACGGTTTTACCAGCGAACAATCCAGCTATAACGTTCGCAAAGTTTGATGTAAACATCTTCCACAATGATTTAGCTTATCCTGGTGCGACCAAAATAGATTATTCCAGCGTGATTGCGCCTTCGCCAGATAGCGAGTCGCCTATCATTCTGACTACACCAGACGATTATCAAAAAGTGATTGACTATTACCGCACGAAATTTAAGGCCGCCGGATATAACCTGACCGAAAACTTGATGCGGCGCGGCCCTTATTGTGACGATAACAATTGCAAAGAAATCCTCAATTTCTCGTTACGAAAGAGCGACCTGGAAGCGTATTTGACAATCTGGAGTGCTAAATCCTGGGACGAAAGCGGGATGACCCACAGTTCGGTGCGGTATTACACTGTTAAAGCGGGCCAGACCGTGCTTGAGTATCGTGTGCAGAAAGCTCAAACCCCTACGCCTACGGCACTACCAATTAGCAAAGTAAACCTGAGCTATCCGGGCGCAACCCAACTGAATTATGATGTCCAAAAGTTCTGGCTTGCTAACCGTCCGGCTTCGTCTCAAGCCCTGACCCTCGGTTTTTTTGGTAGCACCGACGATTATCAGAAATCTTCTGATTTTTATGAAAACAGCTTCAAAGCGGCCAACTATCAAGTTATGACCAGTACCGTAACAGCTGGGTATAATGAGCTTACAGTTTATAACGGCGATATGGTTTTCGAGCTTATATTCTTGAACTCATCCGCCCGCAAATCATCACTTCACTCTAATTTTGTCAGCTACGACAATATTTTCAGCCAACTCAAGCCCGACCAAACCTTTATTGCCTATTTGTATGGCCCCTCTACCGCTTTCAAAGATTTGCCCTTACGCAGCGATTATTTGCCCTTTCCGAGTGCACCCGACGACGGAAATGGGATTTTTGTTGGCCCAGACAACACTTTTCACGGTACAGGGCTGGCTGGTAGCGGAAAGGAACGGTTAGTTTCAACGGATGCGCCGCGCAAGTTTGGAGTAGGAGAGGGAAAATATTTTCAGGTAGATTGGCTGATTTCCGAAGATTATCATCTTTCGGTAGGTACAACCCTGGCCGGGCCAAAAGATAGCCAGTTTTTTACTATCACCGATAAGCCCGCGACGGTCAAAGATGGGACAGGCCACACTTACCAGTTAAAAGTAGTGCATCGCTTCGACACTACGCTTGCGGACGGCCAGGTTGCTCATCATCTAATTTGGGGAGGGGGTGGCAGTGATGTGCAGTTACCAAGCGGCACCCGTCAGGCTACTTTTGACCCCACTCAGGCTTTGCTTTTCAATCCATCCAATCCGAACGCATTGCAAGTTGGACTGACACTGGCAACTTTCCAAACTGCCAAGCTGCCGCTTACCTCTACTATTAGCTTCGTACCTGGACGAAGTGCGTTGGCGAACGGTCTCAAGGTTTCCGCACCTTATGCTTATTTTGGGCCAGACCGAACTTTGCTGGCAATCCATTTGGAGTCCAAAGATATAAGGAACTCTAACGCCCAAACTTATACTGTAGCTTACGCTTCCAGCCAGCAGCCGAAAGCAGATATTATAATTAGCTTTACAGATGATAAAGGCCAGCCGGTTTTACCCTTACCCACCGCCCAACCTGATCCTTATTACAACCCTATTAGTATGGATGGCATTGGTCAGGAAGTTATTTTGACCTTAAATCCGCTTCCGTCCGGCACCAAAAATCTGACCTTGACTGTAAATAGCTCGACTTTTCATTTGACTGGAGACCAGCTACAAGTGAAGCTTCCAGTTCAACAGTAAGCTCACGGCTCGTTGCTATCTCTGCTCTTGCCCCGTATGGTAAAATATAAGCATATAATTACATTAGCGCACGGTCAGATAGGCCGTGCGGTTTCATTTAGAAGGATTTTTATATGACATTTACGGATAACTTAAATAAAATTGTGGACGCGGAGCAGCCTTTTGCGCTTAGTACACTCTACGTCCTATCAAATTTAGAGCCGGAAGCCCAGGCCGAATTTGAAGCCGCCTGGCCCAGCACCGCCCTCGAACGGCGACGACGCATTGCTGGTTCGCTGCAAGAATTGGCCGAAGAAGATATTGAGCTTGAATTTTCGACTATCTTCCACTTTTTGCTCAAAGATACTGACCCCCAGGTACGCATAGATGCTATCGAAGGGCTGTGGGAAGACGAAAGCCGCCAATTTCTTTCCAGGCTTCTTGATATAATTGAACACGACCCGGCCAACGAAGTGCGTGAGAAGGCTGCTATTACGCTGGGCCATTTCTGCTATCTGGCCGAGTTGGGTAAGCTGCCCGAACGCTGGGTCAAGCGTTTGCACGATACCCTTTTGGAGTTAGTCGAACATAAAAAGTTGCCAGTAGAAGTGGAGCGGCGTTTGGTGGAGGATTTGGGCTACTTTGCCAATGACCCACGAGTGACCAAAATTATCGGCGAAGCTTATAACGATGACGATGACCAGTTGCAAGCCAGCGCGTTGAGGGCGATGGGGCGCAATATGGATATGCGCTGGATACCGGAAGTGGGCCAGGAGATGAGCAACGACGAACCAGCCCTGCGCTATGAAGCCGCTACCGCTGCCGGAGAAATGAATAGTCCTGAATTGCTAACGTCTGTCTTAAACCTGGCAAACGATGAAGATATGGAGGTGCGGCTGGCTGCTATTTGGGCGATGGGGCAAATCGGTGGCCCCGAAGCTTCCCGTGTCCTCAAGGAATTAATCAGCGATAAACGCGAGGCAGTGCGCGAAGCCGCCCAGGAAGCCTTGACCGAAGTCACTTTCAACGCCAACCCGCTCAATGTCCTTCGCACCAGTTAAACCAATTTCAGTTATAATAATGGGAGAATAACGTCTTGCGCTATGTCACCCTGAACGGAGGCTTTGCGGAGTGAAGGGTCTGTGGCTTCGGTTCTAATCTGGAGTACCACGGGCTTTTAGCAACAGATTCTTCCGGGTACCCCCTGGGTGGCAAAGCCTCCGTTCAGAATGACAATGACTGCTGTGTAGATTTTTAAGATGAAAGGAAGAAATTTTGACCGCCACCAATAACCAAGCCGACTACCCAACTTCGCTACTGGCTTATCGCGCCGCCAATATCCCTGTGCCGATTGCGGTAGGCGCGGCCCGCAGCGTGATTGCTTTCACCTACGGTCTGCCGGACGAGCCTTCCTTTCCGGCCCAGGAACTGGCTCAGGCAGCTGCCGAGGTGATGCAGACCCAGGCGGCGGAGGCTTTGCAGTATAACAATCCGCGCCCTTTGACCCAGTATCTGGTTGAGACCATAAATGCCGACCAGGGAATGCAAATCGGCCCGGAAAATATACTGGTAACAGCCGGGTCTTCCCAGGCATTATCCCTCGTATGCCGCCTTTTGATTGACCCAGGCGATTATATTGTGGTGGAAGGGCCGACTTTCTTAGGCGCAGTGCGAACCTTCAAAACCGCCGAAGCTCAAATTGCCGAAGTTCCGGTGGACGAAGACGGCATGGTTATTGAGGAGTTGGACAAAACTTTGACCGAACTAGCGGCGGCAGGCAAGCGTGTCAAGTTTGTCTATACTATTCCAACCTTCCAGAACCCGATGGGCGTAACAATGGGTTTGGAGCGGCGCAAACAAATGTTGGAAGTGGCCGCACGCCATCAGGTTTTGTTGTTGGAAGATGACGCTTATCACGGTTTGCTTTACGAAGGCGAAGTGCCGCCCTGGGTCTGGACGCTGGACACGCAGGGGATTGTATTACATTGCGGAACTTTCTCCAAGACGCTGGCTGCCGGGATGCGCCTCGGTTGGGTCGGTGGACGGCCTGAATTGGTGGCGAAAATCGGGGCGTTGAAAGACGATGGCGGCACCAGTCCTTTTGCTGGCTACATCGCGGCTAAGTTCGCCGAGAATGGGCGGCTGGAACGCCACAAACAGGTTTTGATAGATATTTATCGGCGCAAGCGTGACCGAATGCTGGCAGGGCTGGAACGTTATATGCCCGACGGCGCACGCTGGACAACTCCCCAGGGTGGCTTCTTTATATGGCTAGAGTTGCCAGAAAGCGTAGATACTGTTAAAATACTTAAAAAGGCGATTGAGGCTGGAGTGAACTATTTACCTGGCCCCGCCTGTTTCGCCAGTGGCAAAGGCCGCAATACCATCCGGCTGGCTTTCAGCTATGTGACGTTGGAACAAATCGAGCCGGGGCTACGTATCTTGGGTGAGGTTATCCGTCAGGAACTTTCGCAATAAAGGTAAAGATTAAAGTAACTATTCAGACTGCTCCATCAGCCGATGTATTCTAGCATTTCAAGACCAAAACCATCGGCTGACGGAGCAGCCTCCTACAAAAACAACACGGCTGAATAGTTACAAATTATTGGCACAGTTTTTAGGCTGTCGGTTCAGTGGTGAATACGTAGCCAGCTAATTTTATTAGAACAACTTACAGTAAAAAACAAAAGAGGTACAAACGATGGGACAAAACGTTGGGGTTTTTGTTGACGTGTCCAATCTATTTTACTCCGCCAAAAGTGCCGGAGTCGAGGTGAACTATTGTCGGCTGCTGGCTCACGCCATGAACGGACGGGACTTGATCCGGGCCTGCGCCTACACCGGAATTGACCCCGAAAACAATAGCCAGAAGAAGTTTATTGACTTCTTGAGCGCGAACGGCTACAAAGTAGTTTGCAAAGACATTCACAAATACGATACGGGCCGCATCAAGGCCAATCTGGATATTGAAATCGCGGTGGATATGATGTTGCTGGCCCAAAACCTGGACGTGGTGGTGCTGGTCAGTGGAGACGGCGATTTTGCCCGGTTGGTCAAGGCCGTGCAGGATAAGGGTGTGCGCTTCGAGTTGATTAGTTTTGGTATCAGCACGTCCAACGAACTGATTGGCCTGGTTGACCGCTTCACCGAGATTTCGACTATACCCGAAATTTTCCGGGGCGGAGGCTGCCATACTCCCAAAACTGACTTAGCTGCTATGACACCTGCTTATTTGGGTGTTGGGCATTATAGTAATTAGACCAGTGCTAAAAAACACTTTTTCCAGTAGCCCTACCGCGAGTCTGCGTGGGCAAATTTTGGTCGGGCCGGGACAACGGCGGCGTTGGGACGATTTTGTGCGCCAGCACCCAAGCGGCCATCTGCTCCAATCTTACGCCTGGGGCGACTTCAAACGACGGCACGACTGGCCGAATTTGCGCGTAATCGTTACCGCACCCGGAGACGACAAAATTCTGGCCGGGGCGCAAATCCTGTTTCGTTCGATGGCTGGGCTTTCGATTGCCTACATCCCCAAAGGCCCAATTGTAGATTGGGATAATCAGCCGCTTGTAGCCACCCTCATGCAAACGATCAGTGCGGTATCACGCCGTCGTCGCGCCATCTACCTGAAAATCGAGCCGAACGTGGCTGTTGAGACCGCTTTTGAAAACTACCTGGCCCACGATTTTCATTTTAAACCTGCGTCGGAAACCGTCCAACCCCGTAGCACCATCCGGGTGAATTTAGACGCGCCCCCGGACGAAATTCTGGCCCGTATGAAGCCCAAAACCCGTTACAATATCAAGCTGGCCGAGCGGCGCGGTGTCTCCTGCCGCATGGCCGACCCCACCCAACCCACCGACTTTGCCCAATTTTATAACTTGATGGAAACTACCGGGCAGCGCGACAGTTTTGGTATCCATTCGGCGGCCTACTACCGCGATGTGTGGGAAACCTTTTACAATGCGCCTGCTGGAAGTGGCGCGGGGGCGTTGTGGCTGGCCGAGTTTGAAGGCAACGTAGTGGCCGGAGTGATGGTGTTTAGCTTCGGTATCGAGGCGGCCTATTTATACGGCGTGTCCAGTGACGAACATCGGCGCGAGATGCCCACTTATCTATTGCAGTGGAAAGCTATGCAGTGGGCTAAAGAGCAGGGCGCACGTTTTTACGACTTTTGGGGTATTCCCGACGAGGTGGGCGCGGGAGAAGACGAGGAACACGCCGAACTCGAAAATAAAAATGTGCGCGACGGTTTGTGGGGGGTCTATCGTTTCAAACAGGGCTTTGGCGGTCAGGTATTGCGCTACGCCGGAGCTTATGATTTGGTCTATTTGCGTAGCCTCTACCTGATTTGGCAACGAATGCAAACCCGCCGCCGCGTGGATTAGTTTATTTGAAACTATTCAGCCTGAGTTGGCTTTTGTAAGAGGCTGCTCCGTCAGCCAATATTTTCCTGTATTGCAACCAGAGCTAAATCGGCTGACGGAGCAGCCTCTTACAAACGGCTTGAATAGTTACATAAACGATTAGTAAATTCTGGAAAAGATTGTGTCATCAGAAGTAAATCGCGGGGCGAACCCAATTTTTTGCGACCGTCACCCTGACGAGGAAGCAGCTTTAATTTGTGGTGGTTGTGCCAGACGCATCTGTACCATCTGCCTGACCTTGACTGGTGAAGGGGTGCGCTGTCCTGATTGTATGGCCCGGCTCAATGCTGAGTATTTAAATGATGGCGCGACCACCGCTAAACCAGAGCCAGGTTATACTTATAGCAATCCCCGGCCCCAAGCGGCAGCGAACGTGCAGGTCGGGCCACACGGTCAAATTCGGGAGCGCGATACGGGTTTTCGCAGCTATATGAAGCGCACTCCGCCTCGCTACTTGATTGAACCCCGTTATTATGTGTTGGCAACGCTGGCGGCGGTGGTTTCAGCGGTGTTTGTAGGTATAATTTGGGGTGTTTTGCTGAATGCACCCACTCTAAACAGGATTTACGCGGCGGGTAACACTCCCAACCGCGCTTTGGAAAGTCTAGCCGCTAATCTTTACCGCGACTCGATCCATTTTCTGCCTGAAATTCTGGTAGGAGTATTGGTGGCGGAAGCTGTCGCCCGCGTAACCCAAGACCGTCGCGGTTCACGCCTACAATTGATTGCCGGACTGGGCGTATTGCTGGCCTGTCTGGTGGCGATTGCGACCCTGGTGGTGCAGCTTTATTTGAACGCTGGGTCTGCCTTTCCGCCCATCGGCACGGTGTTGAACGATACCTGGAACATTTTGGACTTGCTTTTTAAGGGTGGCGGCACGGCTATTTTCGTGTTTTGGGGGCTGGGCATAGCGATGGCGGTTTTAAGACTCAAGAGATAAAAACCTAATGTTATTGGATTATATTGCGGGTTTCAAGGACAAAAAAATATTGGTGGTGGGCGACCTATACCTGGACGAATATATTGTGGGTGAGCCGAGCCGAATTTCGCGGGAAGCCCCGATTGTGGTGTTGGAATTTGTGGAGCAACGTCATTTGCCAGGGGGCGCGACCAGCCCGGCCTGTAGTGTGCGGGCGTTGGGCGGTTATGCTTACCAGTTAGGCTTGATTGGCGATGACCGGGCCGGGCGCGACCTGACCGATTTGCTGGTGGGCCGGGGCGTAGATGTAAGCGGCCTGGTGGTTGACCCGACACGCCCGACTATTACCAAAACTCGTATTCTGGCCGAAGCTCCCCATATTATTCCGCAGCAGGTGGCCCGAATTGACCATGTCAAGCGCACACCCATCGAAGGGCGCGTTCAGGCGCAGGTGATTAGTTGTCTGCAACGGATTGTAGCCGAAGCGGACGCGGTGCTTTTTTCGGACTACAAATGCGGCATGATTAACGAAGCGGTGATTGCGGCGGCTTTAGAAGCGGTATCAGCTACGCACACACTGGTGACGGTTGACTCACAAGGCGACCTCAACAAATTTAAGGGCTGTACTTTAGTCAAATGTAATCAAGCCGAGGCCGAAAGTTTCTTAGGGCGCGAGTTGCAGAGCGAGGCGGCTTTTGAAAGTGCTTTGCGTGAACTGAAAACTAATCTGGCTTCGCAAGCGGTGATTATCACGCGGGGCAATCACGGGATGTCGCTTTTGGACTATGCCGACCATTATTATCACGTGCCGGGCTATCCGCAGGAAGTCTTTGACGTGACGGGCGCAGGTGATACGGTGATTGCCGTCCTGACGCTGGCTTTAGTGGCGGGGGCGGACGTGTTGGAGGCGGCGCAACTGGCTAACTTTGCGGCTCTGACCGTTATCCGCAAACTTGGCAACGCGACGGTGGATTTGCTAGAGTTGGAGCAAGAGGTACGCAAGTGGACGTAAGCCGTTTAGTCGGGCGAGCCGAACTGCTGGCTTTACGGCAACACTGGCGCGAGAGCGGGCGTATAGTAATTTTTACCAACGGCTGTTTCGATTTGCTCCACTTGGGCCATGTGCGCTACCTGGAAGCAGCCCGCGCTTTAGGCGACGTTTTAATCGTGGGCCTCAACAGCGATGCGTCAGTCAAACGGCTCAAAGGCCCGTTGCGTCCGCTTGTCAACGAACAGGAACGGGCTGCTGTGATGTCCGCCTTGCGTCCGGTAGATTATGTCACCATCTTTGAGGAAGATACCGCCTCGAACTTGATAGCGGCTTTGCAACCGGAGATTTATGTCAAAGGCGGCGATTACACCATTGGCGCAGACGAAACCAAACCTCTGCCCGAAACCCCGACGGTTCAAAACTACGGCGGCGAAATAGTTTTGATACCCTTCTTGCCCGGCCACTCCACCACTAACCTGATTCAAAAGATTGTCGGGCTTTATTCCCAGCCTGAGTATAAGTAGCAAAATTTGTGGGACGTTGCTCTGTCAATGGATTATGCCCCACCATCTATAGGCAGAGCTTTATCTTATAAAAGGCCCGTCAAAATGAACGCACAACTAGCAGCCCAAATCGTGTCTTCGTTCTTTAGTGAAGGGGTAAAAACTGTCATTCCAATTGTTGGAAAGGGAAGCGTCAACCGGATTTTTGTTGTCAAAATAGCCAGTCGGGAAATAGTGGTGAGGCTGAATGAGGCTGAGACTTCCTGGCAGGAATATGAAAAAGAAAAATGGTGTCTTGAGCAAGCCTCCGCTAAAAGTGTCCCTGGACCAAAAGTGTTGACGCTGGGCAAAGTAGGCCCGGTTGCATATATGCTTCAAACTTTGGTGGCGGGTGACAATGGCGAGGACAGCCGCTTTGATAAGACTGCAATCTGGCGAAAGCTGGGTCAGTACGCCAAAATAATTCATTCTATAAAAATAAACCCGGCTAGTAATTCGCAATTGCCTCATTTTGACAACTTCGAGCGTTCCTGGCCGCGTTTTCTTGCTTACAACATCGAAAGCCTTACACCAGACGACGAGCTAATCAAACTTGGAGTGCTTTCCAAAGCCCAATCTGGAATAGTACGCCAGCTTTTTGAAGAAATAATGGGGCGACAGTATCAATTTGGCTTGTGTCATCGAGACATTGCTCTGAGAAACACTATTGTGGGTGAGGACGGCCTCGTTAATTTGCTAGATTATGGCTGCGCCGAAATAAATATAGTCCCATACACCGGATTAGCTACGTTTCTGGAATGGCAGCTAACCGAAAACTACCCAAGCGAAGCTGAAATGACCGCCTTTTTAGCTGGCTACGGTATTTCCCAGGCCGAGTTTAGGGCAATGCAGCCAGAAATAGAAACCTTAGCCTTGTTACGAGCTTTTGATACACTGCGTTGGGCAATCGAGCGTCACCCGCCCGCCATAGCAGGCAAGGTGCGAACGGCCCGGAAAGTTCTGGAATACAAATTTGGGTAAAGGAAAGGCGAAATGAGCAAACAATGAGTAATCAAATATCCAGGGACGCGCAATCCTGGGAAGAACGCTACCGCCAGCAAACTACTCGCTGGGATATTGGCGAAGCCGCGCCGCCCTTTGTAGATTATATGGCTGAACCCAACGCGCCTTACACGGGCAAAATATTAGTGCCGGGGTGTGGACGCGGCAATGATGCCCTATTTTTCGCGCGGCAAGATTTCGCGGTAATGGGGGTAGATTTCGCACCGTCCGCTATCCAAATTTGTCAGCAACGGGCTACGTCCGAAAATTTAGTTGCGGCCCGCTTTGAACAGCAAGATGTTTTCGATTTGGGCCGCCTTTATCCCCAAACTTTCGATTATATCGCGGAGCATACTTGTTTTTGTGCGATTGACCAGACCCGACGGCACGAATATGTTGAGGTGATGCGCCAGGTTTTACGTCCTGGCGGGGTGTTACTCGCCATTTTCTTCACCCACGGACGCACTGGTGGCCCACCTTTCACCACATCGGAGCCGGAAATACGCGAATTTTTCGAGCCGTATTTTGAAATCCAACGCCTGGAAATACCAAAACGTTCGCACCCTAGCCGTCCTCGTGGAGAAGAACGTTTCGCTATTCTCAAATTACGTTGATATTTGATTAAGTAGTTACAAATTCTTTGACCAATTTTTCGGCCTGGGCTTCCATATCAGGGTTGGTTGCATCTAGCCACTGAATTTCGGGGTCGCGTCTGAACCAGGTATATTGATGGCGGATATAGCGATGGGTGGCAAACTTCATCTGCTCTACGGCCTGGGCCAGCGTCATTTCGCCCCGCAAACACGCCCCGATCTGGCTGTAGCCGAGACCAGTCATAGACGGCAGGTTGGGCGCGTAACCTGCCGCCAATAATCGCTCCACTTCGGCCACCAGACCGTTTGCCAGCATCTGATCTATACGGGCATCGGCACGGGTGTACAGTGCGTCGCGTTCGAGCGTCAGGCCAAGTTTCAGGAAACGGTAGGGAGGAGAGGTTTTGCCCACCGCCACCGAAAAAAGCTGGCCTTTGCGACAAACTTCCAACGCCCGAATTACACGTCGCACATTGGTGGGGGCAATGCGGGCGGCTGCCACCGGATCAAGCCGGGTTAGCTCGGCAAAAAGGGCTGCCGCGCCCCGCTCCTGGGCTTCGCGCTCCAAACTTTCACGCAAAACCAGGTCTGGCTCAACCTGGGGAACTTGCCAACCCTCCGCCAGCGCATTGATATACATAATAGTGCCGCCCACCAAGAAGGGTAAACGCTCACGGGCCGCAATCTGGTCAATCAAGGCATAAGCCAGAGTCTGGAATTGGGGCAGGGTAAATTCCTGGTCGGGTTGGACAATATCTATCAGATGGTGAGGCACGCGGCTCAGTTCGGTGGGCGTGGGTTTAGCCGTCGCAATGTCCATACCAATATAGACTTGCCGGCTGTCCACGCTGATAATCTCGCCCAGGAAACGTTCGGTCAACTCCAAAGCCAGCGCACTTTTGCCTACCGCTGTCGGCCCGGTCAAAATAATTACAGGTGGCAATTGGGCTTCGATGTTAAGCTTCGTCTTTGCCTGTTCCTTCGGGGCCGACTGCCGCCCGCCGCTCGGTATCCGGGCCGTGCGGGTGGAGGGCATCGCGTTCGTGGGCGCGGCCAATCGTGGGTGAATTGGCTCGTAATTGCTCCATCGCCGGGTCTTGTTCCGCATCGTGTTGGGCTACAAATTCCTGGTCGCTTTTGTTAGTATAACTTTCGGAACGATTGGCAGAAGGCGGCGCATAGCCTTGTTCGCCCCGTAAATATTGCTGGTTTTGCGGGTTCTCCGTGTTGGTAGGGTCATAGTTGGCGGCAGTGGTAGTAGGCACGTAGGTTTTCTCATCGTTTTCTTCGCGCTTCAACATATCCAAAAGTTCGTCCGGTTGGTTCGTGGTATCAATCGGCTCCTGGCCTGGGTCTGGCATAAAAATCTCCTTTATTGTAACTACTCACCGCAGAGGACGCAGAGAGCGCAGAGAATATGCAATCGCTACTTATTTCTGTATGGCTAAAATAGTTACCTTTTATTGCTAATTATCCCCATCGGGGTCAGTTTAGTATAGCTGGCTTTAGCGGCTTGTGCAAATTATTGGATAATAAAAAGGAGTAGAGGAAAATTCCCCTACCCCTGAAACCGAAAGCTATTTTACCAGCGACGTGGCTTTGTCCTGAATTTTCTTCATGGTGCTATCTACCGTCACCGAACCGCTTTGGTCCTGGAACAGCGCAAACACATCATTGTCGAACTCGTCGCGGATGTTCTGCCACTGTCCAATTTTGGGTTCGCTTACCGTCGCATACTGCACAATTTGAACTGGGATACCGTTGTGCGGTTTTTTGGCGACAAACGCCTGATAGGTTGGGTCATTGACCGCCGACTTAGTAGCTGGAGCATACCCACTAGCACTGGCCCATTTCGCCGTAAAGTCCGTCGAAGCCAGATACTTGGATACTTCCCAGGTTGCCAGGTCTTCGTCCGAGTTTTTGCCCTTGAACGCCAACACCCCACCGCCATAAAGTGTGGTGATAGGCTTGGTTACACTGGCAGCGTGAGGTATCACCTGCGCGTTCCAGGTGAACAACTTGGAGCCATTCGCACCTTTGGCAAGGTCGCTATCAATGTAGGAGCGGCTGGATGTGCTGCTGATGTAAAAAGCTGCTTCCTGTTTCTCGAAAGAAATCTGGTCGCTGTTGGCCTGGGTCGGGTCGGCAGCTTTAAAGTAGCCTTCCTTGACCCCATCGTAATAAATCTGCAATTGCTTCACACAAGCCGGGTCGGTGAAATAGAAAGTTTTCGAGGCGTAATCATAGACCTTGCAACCTTGGCTGAACATTCCAGCAGTAAACTCGGATACAGTTTTGGGGTTGAAGACCAGCCCTACCGCCGCGCCGTTAGACTGCTTCTGGATAGCCTGGCTATCTTTAATCAAATCCTCCCACGTTTGCGGCACTTGTAAGTTGTATTTGGTCAACAAATCCTGGTTGAAGTACAAAGCCGGAGAACTATTGCCAAACGGGAACAGATAAGTTTCGTTTCCATATTGCGGGAAGATACCACGAGCCAGGAACGCTGGTTGAATGTCACTCAACTGCTCCTGGGTCAAGCCATAATCGCCGCTAATGAACTGATTGAAGCCCAAAATGGTTTTGGAGTCCACGAAGCCCGGCACCCAGTTTTCGTAGCCAGTTGCCAAATTAGGCAGACCGCCCGCCGTTGCCGACGATTGCAGCTTCTTCAAGATGTCTCCATAGGCAAAGGTGTTGTTGTTATTATCCCATTTGATAGTGATGTTGGGGTGTTTAGCGTGGAAATCGTCGGCCAGCTTAACCAGTGCGTCCTGGTTGGTGCCGCGCTGCGAGTCCCAAATGGTGATGGTAACAGGGCTGGTAGGATTAAAAGACTTGCCACCACCCGGTTTAATACTTACGTCTGTACCAGCTACGTTGATAGTGATGCCGTTACCGCCGCTTGTAGCCGCACCCGTCGTGGCAGCACTTGTCGTGGTAGTAGCAACCGCCGTCCCAGCAGTAGTCGTGGTGGCCGGGCTGGTCGCCGCTGCGGTACTGGACATCGCGGCGGTAGTAGAGGCAGGACTGGTCATAGCCGCCGTACTGGACATTGCCGCTGTGGTGGAAGCAGCTGCGCTGGTCATAGCCGCCGTACTAGACATTGCCGCCGTACTAGACATTGCCGCTGTGGTAGAGGCGGCGGCACTGGTCATTGCGGCGGTAGTCGAAGCTGCTGTCGTGGAAGCCGCAGCACTGGTCGCGTTGGGCGTAGCAGTCTCACCGCAAGCACTCAACATGGCGGTCAAAGCCACTATCAGAAATAACACCACTGATAGTTGTTTGAACGAATTGTTTTTTGTCATTGAATCTTCTCCTCCTTAGAGAGATTTATCGTTATTTAATACCAGACTTGGCGATGCCTTCGATAAAGCGTCGTTGCACCAGGAAGTAAAGCACCACAATCGGTAAAATCGAAATGGTCGAACCCGCCATCAAGACGTTCCATTGAGTTTGGGTGTCGCCATTGCTGATAAAGCTTTTCAAGCCCAGCTGCACCGTGGGGGTGGCGGGCGAGGCAATCAAGGGCCAAAGCAAACTGTTCCAGCTGCCCATAAAAGAAAACAAAGCCGAAGTCAGTACGGCGGCAGATGAAAGCGGCAGGGCGATTTTCCAAAGATAACCCAGGTCGCTCAAGCCGTCCATCTGGCCCGCTTCGTACAAATCCTGCGGAATACTCATAAAAAACTGGCGCAGCAAGAAGATGCTAAAAACCGAGGCCGTCCAGGGTACGAACAAGGCAAACAAAGTGTTGGTCATACCCAGGTTGCTAACGATAACCAGATTGGGCAAATAAGTAGCTTCGGCGGGAATGGTCAGCGTTGCCAGCAAAAAAACGAACAACACATTTTTACCGTAGAACTCCATTCGGGCGAAGGCGAAGGCCGCCAATGTCGAAGTAATCAATACGCCAAAAACCTGCCCGAAACCTGCCACCAGCGAATTGATGTAAAAACCAGTGAAGGGCGAGTCCCAAAAGCTTTTTTGAGGTTGGGCCGGGTCGAAATGTTCTGTCCAGGCCGTCACATAGTTGCCGAACTGTAGCCCGCCTTTGGGCCAGAAAAAGCCGCTCAATGTGCCGATGTCCCGGCTGACACCGTCCAAAGCGTTGGGGGTGGCTTCAGCATCAGGCTTGAGCGACATTCCCAACATCCAGATAAACGGTGTCAGCATGACTATCATCAAAACTACCAAAAGCAGATGAAGCGGCACTTTACGCACCCATTTGGGCATAGTGCGTCCCGACAACGTTTTGGTGCTGGCCCGGCTCAGATTTTTGCTGGAAGCGGCGGTCTCAATCATAATTTACTCTCTTTCCCAGGATGCGCTGCTGCAAAAGGGTCAGCGAAAGGATAAATACCAGCATAAAAATAACGATAGTTGAGCCGTAGCCAAAGCCGTTCACATTCGAGTCTGAACCGCCCCCAAAAGCGGCTTGATAATAGTAGGTTGCCAGCACGCTAACAGTGTGGGGAATGGTGGTGCTGTTGCCCCCGTTGACAAAAATGGCGTAAATCAGGTTGAAAGACTGCAACGCGCTAATAGTCGAAATAATCAGCAAGAAGAAAAGCGTGGGCGAAAGCAACGGTATGGTCATACGCCGGAACATCGCCAGACCGTGCGCTCCGTCCAAGCGGGCCGCTTCGTATAATTCACGCGAGATATTAGTCAGACCCGCCAGCAAGATTACCACGTTGAAGCCCAGGCTGTGCCAGATAGCAATCGTGATAATACAAATCATCGCCAGACTCGGCCCGCTCATCCAGTTCGTCCAGATAAAACCGTGCGCCAGATTGAGCAAAGCCGATAAACTCGCTACCACACCCACCGTTACCACGTAGCCGGAAGCCCACACGAAAGGAGTTTTGCGAATGTTGGGTAGCTGGCTGTAAGCCCAAAAAGCCACCGCCGCCAGCAAAATTATCACGATGGCCGAACCGATGGGGCTACCTGGAAAATTGATAAGCTGAATACCCAGCAGTAACAGCCAGAAAGCGATAATTGGCAAAGTCAAAACCAAAGCCAATATCTCAATAATGCGTTCCAAGCCTTGAGGTGCGGTGCTACGTCCGTGCGTCCACACCAGACCGAAAACCACCACAGCCAGCCCTACTTCAAGCACCGTAGCCAACCAGTTTATATCGTAGTTGGCCGCGTTGCCTTGTTTGCCGTCATTGAAAAGCAGCGTGAAAATGCCGCGCTCGTCCAAAAGCCAGCGTTGCATTGGCAGCCCGAAGCCGCTAAAAAGCCAGTTGAGCAAACCGCCAGGGTGGTTGAGGTTGGCTTTGGATAGGGCAGTGGAGCTATAGGAGGTAAACATCACCTTCCAGACAGCGGCGACGGCTACCAGTGAGGTGACGTTGGGCAGAAAAAAAGCGGTGCGGTAAAAGTCGCGCCCTTCCTGGACTTTATCCAGGAGCAAAGCCAAACCTAATGCCAACAGTAAGCCGATAACGACCACGCCGCCCGCGTAACCAATGGTGTTAAAAAAGGCGTTCCAAAATTCTCCGTTGCTAAACAGCGTGCCGTAGTTCTCGAAACCCGCAAACCTTTCCGAAGGTGGCACAATCCCTTTAACCACGCTGATTTTGCGGTAAAGGCTCAAGAAAAAGGCGTAGAAGATGGGCAGGAAATGAAAAACCAGCAAGATGATAAAAGCTGGGGCGATAAATAAATACGCTTTGAAGCTGTTGCGTAGCTTGCGGCGACGTTTTTGTTTTTGCTCCTCAGACGAAGAATTGGGCAAAGAGGCCGCTGGTACTGTCGGCCTGACTTGCACTGTTGCCATAATTTCCCCTTGAAGACTTCACTTACTTATTAATTGTGACTTACGAGCT
This sequence comes from Chloroflexia bacterium, assembly GCA_038207455.1. GTDB lineage: Bacteria > Chloroflexota > Chloroflexia > Chloroheliales > Chloroheliaceae > JBBQZT01. The sequence goes on along the minus strand of JBBQZT010000002.1, from coordinate 156,630 downwards.
TATCACTGTCCTCATTATAACAGACCATCAGCCTATCCGGTCAAGACAAAAAGATATTCACACCCTATAACCATTATTTCTTGCTCTACAGCCTCACAGTCTAACGTACATAGATTAACAAGTTTTTAACCTCTCGTTAAGAAGTGGTTAAGAACCCAAATATTACCCAAACACTCCGAAGTTTTGTAAAATATAGTCTATATCCTTGACAAAAACCCCGCGGGTATGCTACGTTGCTTTTATATTAGTAGAAGGTATCAGTAGGAGCAGAACTTGAAAGAGCTTGAATCTAATCCCGAAAGTTTCGTGGAAAAACTTGAACGACGCTGGCGCATCGGATTATTCTTGTGTGTGGGGCTGGATAGCGATTTTGCCGCCTTGCCCGCATCCCTAAAGAAAGCTTTTCCACAGCTAGAAGACGCGGTTTTTGAGTTCAATCGCCAACTTATAGATGCCACTGCCGAATTCGTGTGCGCTTTCAAGCCGAACCTGGCTTTTTACGAACAGTACGGCCCGCCCGCCCTATTTGCTTTGAAGCGTACTTGCGACTATATCCGGGAACGCTATCCACACCTTCCGCTGATTCTTGATGCCAAACGCGGCGATATTGCCAGCACCAACAAAGGTTACGCCGCCTCTTTTTTCGACTTTTACCAGGCGGATGCCGTCACCGTGCAACCTTACCTGGGTCGCGAAGCCCTGGAGCCGTTTTTGGAACGCGCCGATAAAGGGGTAATTGTGCTATGCCGCACTTCTAACCCTGGCAGTGCCGAAATTCAAAATTTATTGATTTCCAATTTGGGGAATGGGCCAGCTGGTACGCCTTCACATCTGCCCTTGCAATCCGATGTGACCGAGCCGCTTTATCTAAAAATAGCGCGACTGGCCGCCTCCGCCTGGAACTCTAATCGCAACATTGGTCTGGTGGCAGGGGCAACTTATCCGGCAGAACTGCGCTTCATCCGACAGGCTGCGCCCGATGTACCTTTGCTTGTACCTGGTATCGGGACGCAAGGCGGAGACTTAGCCAGCGTTTTGCGTTTTGGTCTGAATAAAGCGGGTCAGGGTTTGATTATCAGTGCCAGTCGTTCGATTATTTTTGCTTCCGGCGAAGCTGATTTCGCCTCCGCTGCTCACCGCGAAGCTCAAAAACTGGCAACTCAAATCAGCCGCGAGTTATAAACTTAGCTAACCTTTTCTAATGCGGGTGCTTCTGATTGAGCCAGGGCTGGGCCAGAACTGCCAGCTTTTGGCTTATCCGCCTTGACACTGCCCAAAGAAATGCCTTCCAGCCAGCTATACACTGCTCCGGCTATTACGACGGGTAAAAAGCCAGTCACGTGTTCCATCAAGGCGTAGGCCAAAATGAGCGTTTCCTGACCTGGATAAAATGGTAGCAGCGTGGCTCGAATAACGGCCTCGAATACTCCGACATAACCCGGCGACGACGGAATCGCCATACCCAGGTTCGCGGTTATCATTACCAGTACGCCCTGCCCAAAACTCAAATTCAAGTTCATAGCCCAGGCTACCAATAGGTAGATACTAATATTAATACTCCAAATCAGTAGCGATTGCCCCCATAGGTTGAGACTGATTTTCCAGTTCAGCAGCACGCGCAGACTATCCAGAATTTCCGATACAAAGCCGTAAAGCGGTTGGCGAATTTTGGCGGGTAAGAACTTTAGTACCCACAGAGTGATTTTCTCGGCGGTTTTGCGGTTGGCAGCCATTAGCAAACATACCAAAAAGGCGGCAATTACGCCACCACCCAACACAAAGGCCGATTGTCTAATCCAACTTTCTACTTCCAGAAAAGGTAGCAAACAGATTAAAAAGACAAAAACTGTGATAATGTCGAGGATTTTTTCGAGCAGAACCGTGGAGAAAACACGCACCGTGCCGAACGAGGTGGTACGAGCTACTGTGTAAGCCCGCACTACTTCGCCCAGACGCGCTGGCAAGATAGTATTAAACAGGTAGCTAATCATCAACGCGCTGAAAAGCCGTTGGAATTTGGGGCTACGGTCAGGATAGAAAAGCAACTGCCAACGGGTAGTTTTCAAAACCATTATCAGGGAGTATGGGATAAGTGATAGCGCGATTAACCACCAATTGACGTTCCCCAGTGCCTTGCCCAACTGGTCCCATTGAATACCCTGTATCGCAAAATAAACGCAAACGACGCTGATAAGCAGCCCTAGCCACAACTTTAGCTGTTTTAACATCTGTTCTCTAAAAAGCCTTTCTTGCTGCCTTCGCGGTGATTCTAACCCGTATCGCAGGCAAAATAACACAAAGGGGCAGCCTTGTCAAGTCTAACTCAAAAACAGAGCCGCTCCCACCTTGCCCAAGTCTGAAAAATCCTTTAGAATAGGATCGTAATCTAAAGTTTGACTGATGTTTTATGAGAGGTGTTTTATGACAATTGCCACGACGCTTGCCCCCGATAGTTTGCCGATGACCGTGCGGGCCGACCATGTTGCCGGGCCACCCCAAGGCCAATGGACTTATGACGACTATGCCGCTATCCCCGACGACGGCCACCGCTATGAAGTTATAAATGGAGTGTTATATATGGTTCCTGCACCTAATATTGGTCATCAAGGCGCAAATATGCGGTTTTCCTTTTATCTTTTTATGTACGTCGAAGTCCCAGGGCTAGGTCGGGTGTTTCATCCGCCTACGGACGTGGAACTGGCTCCTTTTGTAGTGGTACAGCCCGATATTACAGTGATACTAAATAATCATTTGAACCGGATAACTTTTCAGCGCATAGTGGGTGCGCCCGATTTGGTGGTGGAAATCGCCTCGCCTGGCACGTCGGGTTATGACCGTAACAATAAACTAAACACTTATGCGGCGGCGGGCGTACTCGAATACTGGATAGCTGACCCAATTGGGCGTACCGTCGAGGTGCTGACTTTGGAACAAGGCAATTATCGGACATTAGGAGTGTTTCAGGGGCAAGTTAATCTGCCGTCTCAGGTGATTCCAAATCTGCCAGTCCAGGTCGAACAATTTTTTCTGTAACCTAAGTATAAGAAAGTAAGAGCGCGTCATGGGAACTGGTCAGTTTATTTTTTTGCCACAAGAACACGTTTTGTTTGGCCCTGGCAGCCTGAGCGGGTTGGCCCAGGAAGTGGAACGGTTGAGTGGGAGCAAGGTACTGATTATTACGGGTCACTCCCTAAACACCCAAACCGATGTGATTAAAGAAGTCAAAGCGGCATTAGCTGGCTATTACGTGGCGACTTTCGCCGCTATCAAAGAACACGCGCCTCAAAGCGGAGTCGAACAAGCGGCAGCTGCCGTGCGCGAACACGCCGCCGATTTGCTAGTGAGCGTAGGTGGGGGCAGCCCGATAGATGCAGCCAAAGCGGTCAAACTACTACTCAAAACCGAAACTGCGCCCCTCAAACATATCGCCATTCCAACCACGTTAGGGGCGGCGGAATTTTCGCATCTGGCTGGAATAACCGACGATGCAACCCGTACTAAAGGCGGTCTTGCCAAACCCGAACTCGTTCCCAATAGCGTCGTCCTGGACGCAAATCTGACCCTGGCTACTCCCCCCCAATTATGGCTATCTTCGGGTATTCGTGCGCTTGACCACGCGGTTGAAACATTATATGCAGTAGGCCAACACCCTATTAGCGATGTGCTGGCATTAGAAGCGGTACGCAAGCTTTTTGAATTTTTGCCACGTTCGCACCAAAACCCCCACGAGGTTGCGGTGCGGGCTGAACTGCAACTGGCCGCCTGGATGAGCTTCTTTGGCGAAATCAATACGCCGATGGGTCTCAGTCACAACCTAGGTCGGGGTATCGGGGCGAGTTATAACGTCCCGCACGGCCTCACTTCTTGCATCACATTAGCTCCCGTAATGCGTTTTATGGCCTCCACTCCTGCGGTGGGGACTATTGCCAGAGTTGCCGACGCGCTTAATTTGGGTATCGGTAGTGATGACCAGAGCAAAGCCCATTTAGCGGCAGATGCGGTGGCTGGGTTAGTGGCCCGGTTGGGCTTGCCGCAACGCTTGCGGGATGTAGGTCTCAAGGCGGCAGATTTGCCCGCGATTGCTCAATCCCTAATCGCGCAGGCCAAAGCCCGCCGGGTGTCTTTACCGGAAGCTCAAATCGAAACTTTGCTCACCCAAATGTGGTAGCAAAACCAAAATATCCAAATTCAAAGGAGAAACCTTTATGACAGAGTTGTTAAAGGACAAGGTGGCCTTGATTACTGGGGCAGCCAGTGGTATTGGTCGCGCCTGTGCGAATCTATTTGCCCAACAAGGGGCGACGGTGCTGGTGGCCGATTACGATGAGACCAAAGGCCATGAAACCGTAGATTTGATTGAGGCGGCGGGCGGTCAGGCCGCTTTCTATCGGGTGGATGTGAGCGATGCCGAGATAATGCAAACGATGTTCAATGGGGTGGCCGACAAATATGGCGGCCTTGACGTTTTAATGAACAACGCTGGTATCGGCAATGGCGGAGACGGGAGCAATCCGATTTACACTATGCCCGAAAGCAATTTTGATAAGGTTATCGCGGTAAATCTGCGTAGCGTCTTTCTCGGTATTAAATACGGCGTACCACTTTTGCTGATGCGGGGTGGAGGCCGGATCATCAATACTGCGTCGGTGGCCGGATTGGGCGGCTTTCCGGGCAACTGTGCCTATGCTGCCTCCAAAGCTGGGGTAATTAGCCTGACCAAAACGGCAGCCCTCGAATATGCTACGGTCAACATTACGGTCAACTGTATCTGCCCTGGCTGGGTGGATACGCCGATTTTGGACACCGAACGTCTGGGCGTGGAAGCTGAAGCCTTGAACCAGCTGATGTTGGGCAGTCTGCCCATAGGTCGGTTGGGCCGCGCCGAGGAAATTGCCGAAACCGCCCTCTATCTTGCCACTGGCCCTAACTTTATGACTGGCAGTGCCATTGTAATTGATGGCGGTATCACGGCCAGTCCATAAATTAGTAGGGTCTGGTGCTTGTTGTCACCCTGACACAGGAAGGGTCTGTTCAAAAACGCTAATACCTAACAAACCCTTCACGCGGCATCGCCTCCGCTCAGGGTGACAAACCGACAGCACAGCCCCCTAGTAGTGTTATTGACCTGTCTAGTCAAAGTTTTTCGCCTGGCGAGGAGCAAGACCTTTCCTTTCTTTTCGCCAGCTATTCACCGCCTCCTAAAATTTGCACCGCGCCTCAATTGAAATATAACCTCCTAAAGCGTACAATTCTCCTTGCAGCAGGGGCGAGTAAGTTATGTAACTGTAAATTGCTCATCCATTCCAATATTTCACAAATTACTAGAAGGATAAGAAATGATACTGGTAGCAGGTAGCACGGGATTTGTAGGCCGAAGCGTGGTGGCACAACTGGCAAAAGAGCAACCTGGTCAGGTGCGGGCGTTGGTGCGAAAGAATAGTAAGGGCAGCGATGGGTTGCGCCAGCTGTCCGGTGTGGAAGTGGTGGAAGGCGACGTTTTGGACACGGCATCGTTGGCGCGGGCAATGGCTGGCGTGGATACGGTTTTGGATTTCGCAGCGGTCACGGCTAACTTCAAAAATAAGCAAAACCTGTACGAAAAGGTCAATAGCGAAGGCACTCGTAATCTGGTGGCCGCTGCTCAAAACGCGGGTGTCAAACGCTTCGTGCTAGGTAGCGGTTTGGGAACGGTGGAAGGCAAGCCAGGGAGCTATATGCGTACCCGTTGGGAAAGCGAAGAAGCAGTCCGCAATAGTCAGCTGGACTGGACGATTTTGCAACCAAGCATTATGTTTGGCAAAGGAGGCGAGTTCTTCGAGGCCCAGGCCCGTATCATCAAAATTGCCCCATTCGCACCTGTTATTGGCAACGGCAAAACCCGCTTCCAGCCGATTTTCGTGGACGATTATGCTCGCTGCGCTGTGCAAACCATTGACGACAAAGCTAAAATCGGTCAGAAACTAGCGTTGGGTGGCCCGGAATATTTTACCTACAAAGAATTAATTACTATGATTTGTCGGGTGTTGGGCAAAAAAAGACTAAAGCTGTATCTCCCTTTGTGGGCTGCTGGTATTCAGGCCAAACTATTCAATTTGCTACCCAAACCGCCCCTTACTCCGGCCACCCTGGAACTTTTCGATTTCGACAATATTACGCCCGACCCGCAGGTAATCGAACACGAATACCATTTCAAGCCGATGCGTCTGCAAGACTATCTTGACCGCGAAGGTATTCAGGTCTAATCAAAAATTTGAAGGTAAGGAACGTTTTTGATGGCTATGAGCTTTTGTCCACGTAGTGGTCACAAATTAGAAATGCAAACAGTAGCTTACCGCGAACGTCCGGTCTGTCCCAACTGCGGCTTTATTGACTTTGGGCATTATACGCTGGGCGTGGGTGGTCTCGTTTTAGATAGGAACGAGAGGGACGAGGGACGGGTACTACTGATTCAGCGCAACGAAGAACCGAACAAGGGTGGTTGGACGATACCAGGCGGCTTTGTCGAATTCGACGAAACGGTGCAAGCAGCCGTCGTGCGCGAAGTGGCCGAAGAAACTGGCCTGGAATGCGAATTACAGGGTCTGGTTGGCTACCGCAACCGGGCTGACGCGCAGGAAAACACCAGCTACGTGGTTTTCTTGCTCAAAGCTATAGGCGGACAGCTAATCACTGAGCCTAACGCCGAAATTGCCGCTGCTGGTTTTTTCACCCTGGCCCAAATGGAACCGATGGCCCGACTAGCTCCACTTTCGTTTGAACTGGCCCGCGCCGCTCTGGAAAATCGTCTGCACCTATTCCAACCGACGCAGGTACGCGGCCTTTTGGGGCGACCACCTTTTACTTTATTTATCTGAAAGAAGCAAAAGGCGGGATATGAGCTTGACAGATTTGTTCTAAAAGGTTATTCTAGGTATATTCAAGCGATGAATGTTCTTTAGTTTGAACTACTTTGGAGTGACTTCTAGCTATGCCCACAGATTATGCTGTTTTAGGTTTGTTACTGGATGGCCCAAAGCACGGCTACGAACTGGCCCGTCGCTTTTCGCCCGAAACACCGCTCGGTGAGATTTGTCACCTGGAAATGAGCAATTTGTATGCTATCCTCAAAAAACAGGAGCAGGCAGGCAACATTGAAGCCGAATTAGAAACGCAAGGCGCACGTCCCCCCAAACGTACTTTTCATCTGACTGACCAGGGCCGGGCCGCTTTTATGGAATGGGTTCGCGCTCCGGTTGACCGCACCCGCGAAGTGCGGCTGGACTTCGTGGTGAAATTATATTTTGCGCGGCAGCTTGGCCCCGACGATGTTTCCTCCCTGATTGGGCAACAACTAGAAGTATGCCGTAGTATTATGGCTAATTTACAAGCCGACCTGGAAAATAACGGCAAAGCTCCTCAGCCTGCCAATAATTATAGCTACGACGATGACGACGAGGATTACAGTAATCGCCCGCGTCGCACCCACCCCCGTCCCCATGAACACGAACGCAACCGCGACTTAACACCCGAAGAAGAAGTGTTTTTCCGATTAGTGTTGGAAATGCGAATCAAGCAAAACCAGGCCATAGTAGATTGGCTGGAAAGCAGCCGTCAGGAATTGGCTGGGGGTTATCGTTACGCCTGACTTTAAAGGTGTAGGATCCAGATATACTAATTTTGCTTACAAGAGGTTTTTAAGATAGATTTGGAAATTATGACTAGCCAGCCAAAACGTCAACCGCCCCGCGCCACCAAAAAAGGCAAAGACCGCTCCCAGGCAGACAGTGCCTGGAAGGACATCCTGAGTGACTTTCTACAGGCGTTTATGATTTTCTCTTTTTCAGAAGATGCCGACAAAATAGATTGGACACAAGCTTACGAAAGTCTGGATAAAGAGATGGTCGAGGTCAGCGAGGAAAGCGGCTTTGGCGTTCAGAGTGCCGATAAGCTGTTTAAAGTCCATCTACTGACAGGCGAAGAAAAGTTACTGTTGCTGCATATTGAGGTGCAGGGTTACAAAGATGACAACTTTGCCAGACGAGTCTATGACTACAATGACCTGATTAGACGTAAATACAAATTAGAAGTTGAGAGTTTTGCTGTTCTATCCGACCCAGACAAAAACTTCCGGCCCAATTATTACCAGCGTCAAAGCGGACGTACTCGTTTGTTGTTTGAATTCGCAATGATTAAATTGTTGGATTGGTGGGTGCGTTGGCACGAATTGGAGCAGAACGAAAATCCGTTTGCGCTAGTAGTGATGGCGCATCTTAAAACCCAACGTTTGAAGCGTAGGCCGATTGAGCTAAAAGAAGCTAAAATCCAACTCATCCGCCTGCTCTTTGCACGTGGCTATACTCATGATTACGTGTTAAAATTACTCCGGTTCATTGTCTGGTTGGTAAAACTACCGCCCGCCCTGGAAGCCGAGGTGCGGCAAGAAGTAAAAAGATTAAATGAGGAGGTCAAAATGCCATACGTCACCGCTTGGGAAGAGTTAGCCAAAGAGGAAGGCAAACAAGAAGGCAAACAAGAAGGATTGCGCGAAGGTATGTTCATCCTTCTTTCAGGCCAGTTGGAGCAGCGATTAGGCACTATCGAGCCGGAGTTGAAACAGCAGCTTGAGCAGCTTAATCCACAACGGCTACAAGAGCTAGGCAAACATTTGTTTAGCCTGACCAGCCAGGCCGACTTGAAAGCCTGGTTGCAACCATAGCCAGCGGCCTTTTCGATTGCCCAATTTGATAATATGGAAACTATTGTGACAGATTCGCCCCAGATGGCGGCGCAGTTTTTGAGGGCGGGCCAGACCGTAATTTTCCCTACCGAAACGGTCTATGGCTTAGGCGCGAACGCCCTCGACGCAACCGCCGTACTTGATATCTATACCGCTAAAAATCGTCCAGCCGATAATCCTCTCATCGTGCATATATACAATCCTAACCAGATCACCCAATTGGGGCGGAACGTACCGGATTATGCCTGGACACTGGTGGAAAAGTTTTGGCCTGGCCCACTCACCCTTTTAGTGTATAAGCAACCGATTGTGCCGGACACAACAACCGCAGGCAGTGATAAAGTTTGTTTGCGCTGGCCTTCGTTACCGCTAACCCAGGAATTTCTGCGGGAATGTGGTTTGCCCGTGGCCGCGCCCAGTGCAAACTTGAGTGGTCGCCCCAGTCCGACACGCTGGCAGGACTGTTTAGAAGATATGGAAGGTCGAGTAGCGGCTATTTTGACTGGCCCGGACGCAACCTTCGGTCTGGAATCTACCATTTTGGATTGTACTGGAACGTTTCCGGTTTTGATGCGGCCAGGCAGCATAACTTTGGAACAGCTGGCGCAGGTCGTGCCTGCTATACAGCTACCCTCCCAAGCCACCGCCCTTATCCTGCCCGGCACAAAATACCGTCACTATAGTCCCCGCGCCCAGGTCATTATCCTTACTGCAAATCAGTTGCCATTGGATTTTAGTGGGCCGTTTGCCTATATCGGTCTGACCGACCCGGCCCAATTTTTTAGCCAGCCACCCACTCATCAGCTAATAGTTACCGATGTGACCGAATACGGAAGCGAACTTTTCGCCTTCTTCCGCGAATGTGACCGCCGCAACCTACCAGCCATCTACGCTGAACCAGTCCCGCCGCAAGGAGTGGGCCGCGCTTTGATGAACCGCCTGAGCAAAGCCGCCAGTCAAATTTAGCTATCAGAATTAGTTGGTGAGGTTGGCTCGGCCAAAACTTCGGGTTTTGATAAAGAGTCGGACATAGCATGGAGGGGTTTGGCATCAGCTTTACGGGCTTTAAGTGCCTGAAACTCGCGGTAACGTTGCTCAGAATCGGCAATAATTTCCCAAGCTTGATTTTCGTCCTTCCAGCCCAAAAGCTCCGTCCATTTATCTTCTAAGGCTTTGTAGGTGGCAAAAAAGTTTTCGATTTCGCGTTGCCAGTGGGGGCCAATATCTTCCAGGGTTTGAATATGGCGAAAACGGGGGTCTTTGGAAGGTACAGACAAAATTTTCTCGTCCCGACCCTGCTCATCTTGCATATCTAAAAAGCCGATTGGACGAACGTCAATCACACAACCCGGAAAAGTCGGGTTTTCCATAATCACCAGCACATCAAGTGGGTCTCCGTCCAGGCTCAAGGTGTCAGGAATAAAACCGTAATCGCTAGGGTAATGCACCGAAGAAAATAACACTCGGTCAAGCTTGAACAAGCCGCGCTCGTGGTCATACTCGTATTTGTTGCGCGAACCACGTGGAATTTCAATAAAAGCTTCTATACTCGTTCTTTTCACCATACTAAACCCATTTCCTTATTGTTCGGGCAGTTTTCCCTGGCATTATCTACCGTCCACCCTGCGGAATGACCAGCGTTTGCGGGCCAATACTTCCGGTTCGGTCTCTTTTTCCCGTTCTTTATCTTTTGCTACCGATACTGTTTTCGCGTCCACGATTATGGGCTGAACAACCACTTCATCTTTAGATTTAAGATAAATATGCACGATGCGTTGGGCGGCTGTCAGGTTGGTGCCAATTGCCAGTATCCACAAAGCCACAATCAAGGCCGGTGTCCACCACGTCGCTACTCCACAACCAATCGCCATAATCAAAATACGTTCGGGACGGGGCAACCAACCGACTTTACATTCCATCCCCAAACCTTCGGCCCGCGCCTTTGTATAGCTGACCAGCAACGAACCAGTTATCGAAATATAAACCAACACCAAACCCATTAATTCGCCGCCATAAGCATCAGTATCGCGGTGAGTTTGGTAGAAAACCAACAGACCCAGGAAGATGATAACTTCGCTGAAACGATCCATCGTACTATCCAGAAAGCCGCCAAACTTAGTTACGCGCCCAGTCACTTTCGCCAACGCCCCGTCCAACATATCGAATACGCCCGCGAATATAATACCCAACCCGCCCCAAATAAACCAGCCCTGGGCCAGCACGTAAGCCACCGGAAAATTGAGTAACAAACCAATAATAGTCAAACTATTGGGTGTCAAATGGCTGCGGGCCACCAAACGGGCTACATGGCGGGCCATACGTCTGGCCCAATCTTGAATCAGGTTGGATAGCATCTTTATTTGTTCCTGCTTTCTGTGCTTGGCTGTCCCCTACTTTTTTTGTCCAAAGTGTGTCTAGCAAAATTCAAACCACTGCTGCTACTGTCCGCTGCTTCGCCCAAAGATTTTCTGGCTGCCCTGCGGCCTAAGCGTCGTCGGCCCAACAACCAACCCAGACCATAGTTACGGCGGCGGCGATTGTGACGCATCCGTTTGAGCCTGGCGCGGGCGCGACGACGGTTATCGGCTCGTTCGTAAAACTCCAACACTCGTTTGCTGACTTTCGGCCAGTTATATTCATCGGCTTTCAAGCTGGCGGCTTCGCCCATTTTGCGTCGCAGTTCGGCATCACTCAACAAATGTACCAGGGAAAGAGCCAACGCCTCTTTATTCTTAGGTTCTACCAGAAAACCCTGTTTGCCGTGTTCCAGCACGCTGGCATATCCAGGAATATCCGAAGCCACGATGGGTAAACCACTTGCCATCGCTTCGATCAAGGTGATACCAAAACTCTCGCCGCCGAGCGAGGGGGCGCAAAAAACGTGTGCGCTGCGGTAATAACGCGGTTTATCTTCTTCAGACACAAATCCGGTAAACACTACATCTCTAATATCGTGTTTTTCCAGGTAACGCCGATAGCCACTTTCTTTGCCCTTGCCTACGATAACCAGACGCACATTGGGCAACTGCGGCTTGATTAAGCTAAAAGCCCGCAACAAATATTTCAAACCCTTGCGCGTCTCACTAATACGACCCAGGAACATAATGTTGAGTTTGCCATCGTTAAGTTCCGGTATCAGTTTTTGGTCCGCCCTGAAACGCTCCAGACTCACCCCATTAGGAATAATTTGATAGTCACCGGGGAAATAGCGGCTGGCGAAATCAACTGCTGGCTGCGAGACTGCGATACGGCCATCAAGTTTCGCGGTAAAATACCGCAGCACGGGCCGCATATAATAGTAGCCGATGTTGGATTGAGCGAAGGCGTGAAAAGTGCCGACATTGAGAGTGCGAGAGTGAGCCAGCACGGTCAGAGGTAGAGCGGGCATCAATGGTTCGTGGATATGTACTACATCGAATTGTTCGTGCCGTAAAATTATTTTAACTTTGCCCGACAGGTTGAGCGAAAGCGAAATACGGGCCACACTACCATTTGCCTTGATGGGCATAACGTGGCCGACACTATAAACATCGCCGTCCGCCACAATCCCGTCCGCTCCTTCGTCTGTCACCACCGGAGCAGAACTAGGAGCGATGATTTTAACTGTGTGGCCTAACGCCCGAAAATTCTCGGCCAGGTGCATGATATGGTCATTCACGCCGCCCGCCACCGAAAAATCATAGGGCGAAACCAAACAGATTTTCATGCGTTATCCTCAACCTGTCGCAATTTTTTAAGGTAAGCTTACTTTTGTTTGCGGTTTTTGACGGTCAGAGCCACCCGCCGAATTTTGTCCGAAGGTTGCACCACCAGACTGCGCCAGTTCTGACGACCTGCACCCTGCAATTGCTCTTTGATTGACAGATAGCGTCCGTGAGCCGTAGTCGTGCCGTTTTGCAAGGCCGCCAGCAGGTCAGCCGCCGTATGACCATCAAATTCGGTGTAGGCCGTGCCAATCCAACGCGGAAAATGAGCATCGCTATTACCCACTTCGGCTATATGAAATTCTTTGGCATTGACCTCTTGTACCCGTTCACGCCGCACATATCCAGCGATGCTAGGGTTAAGGGACTCAATTCCTTCTACAATCATGGACTTACTATACAAAGCCCGCAGCTTGCTTTCACCCACGCTAAGGGTCATAAAACTAAGTGGGTGTGGCACTACTACTACGCCGCCGCGTTCGTGTGCCCAATGCACCGTTTGCTCAAGAGACTGGAACATTCGGAATGGCTCTTCCACCCCATAAACCAGCAAATGGCCGTGCCGGGTAGTAATTTCCTGGCCCATCAAAAGCTCAAAACGGTAGTTACCTTTCGCCATCAAGTCACGAGCGGCCCACGCTCCCCGAATCTCGTCGTGGTCAGTTATCGCTACCACATCCATATCGGTGTGGTTTTGCACCCAATCCAACACTTCTTCCACCGTACCCATACCATCGCTGGCCGTAGTGTGCATATGCAAGTCGGCTTTGCCCCGTCGCTTACCCTTTTCTCCAGTTTCGTGCGCCGCCGAAGGATTGTCAGTTGAGATGGGTGTTAAAGAAGGATTGTTTTCTTCAGTCAAATTTTCCCTGCTTTTCTGTAGCTACTTTTAGATACATATACATACCTTGATTCCTAATAAATATTCACTACGTTCGGAATTTGATGGACTCTGCGAGCTTGTAAGTGGAAAGCTGGTAAAGAAACCTATGCCCGGTGGTACGCACGGCCGATATACTCAGAAGCAACCCGCGTGTCAACACTCACCTGGGTTCCCATAGCTCGATTTTGTTATCTTCCGGGTCATAGATCCAGGCGAACCGGCCGTAGGATTCGTCCTGCCGATTCTCGTCAATCCTGACCTCGGCTTTCTGGAGTTGTTCGAGCAGGGCATCCAGGTTGGCTACCCGGAAGTTGAGCATGAAGCCTTGCTCGGCTCGGCCAAAATAATCCGTATCAGCAGGGAAAGCCTCGAAAACGGTCGGACCGGCCTCCTGCTGCCAGGCGGGTTGACCGTTTTCTGGCGTTATCCCTAACATTGTGGCGTACCATTCCTTCAAAGCCTGGGGGTTTCGCGCCCTGAAGAAAAATCCGCCAAAGCCTTTTACCCTTTCCATACCTTGTTTTCTCCCTATTTCGTGGCCTAGCTACCTTAACGCACTGTCTTACCCAAGTATCGCCGTTTTTGGGAATTGTGACATATATAGCAAGGGAGTCCCTGGCAATTAATGAACATATATAGATATAAAGCTTAAAAGTAGCTCCAATCATTGGTGTTATCTTCGCCATTATACAATACCACCCCAACTTGTGCAAAGCTCAGGCTATATTTAAATTTCTACCGCATTCAAAGCCGCGTCAAGCTCGGCAATCAAATCGTCCGCGTCCTCGATACCTACCGAAAGACGCAACACCCCATCCCCTATGCCCATCGCTTCGCGTTCGGCGGGCGGGAAAGCCTTGTGCGAAGTGCTGGCCGGGTGGCTCAAAATAGTGCTACAGTCAGCCAGACTCGGCGCGAACTTGATACCCTGAATAGCACGACCAAAAGCAATCGCCTGGGGTAAGCCGCCGTGTATTTCAAAAGCCAACATCCCGCTACAGCCGTTTGGCATTAGTTCTTGAGCCAGTTCGTACTGTGGGTGGCTTTCCAAACCAGGATAATAAACCCGTTTGACTTTGGGGTGGCCCTCCAGAAAACGCGCCACTAACAAAGCGTTGCGACTATGCGCCGCCATTCGCAGCGGCAAAGTTTTGAGGCTACGCACATTCAGCCACGCATCAAAAGGGCTGCCGTTCAAACCCATCGTCGCCGCAGTCTGTCGGGCCTGATCCACAAACACCCGCTTGCCCGCTACGATACCCCCCAATGCGTCGCTATGTCCGCCGATATACTTTGTAGTGGCGTGCAGTACCACGTCCGCCCCGTGTGCCAATGGGCGCGAGACGCAAGGCGTGGAAAAAGTCGCATCAACAAAAGTTTTCAGCCGTAATTCTTTAGCCAGCGCAACCAAGGTCGGTATATCGGCTACCGCCAGCAACGGGTTGGTCAGAGTCTCGAAGAAAAGTACCTGACTGCTACCCGCACGATAAGCGGCCCGTACCTCGTCGGGATTTTTCACATCTACAAAAGTAGTTTCGATACCGAAACGTGGCAACTGTTGGGTCAGCAAACCGTAAGTGCCGCCATAAATTTGCTTATCGGCAATGATGTGGTCTCCACTTTCCAATGCCGTCAGCAACGCCGCCGTAATCGCGCCCATCCCCGAACCGCAAGCCAACGCCGCCTGCGCCCCTTCCAACTTAGCCACCGTCTCCTCAAATTCTTGCTGGTTGGGCGTACCCATGCGGTAATAATACCAGCCGGGGTCGCCCGCACCCACTACCCCCATCATCGTTTCCAGGTCTGGAAAAGTATAAACTGTGGACTGATAAATCGGCTGCGAGAGAGGCGTGCTGGGAGAGTCATAACTAGGTTGACCGCCGCGACTGGCCTGCGTCGCCGTTTGTTTGATACGGCCAATTGTGTCAATTTTCGCATTTATGGCTTGCGATTTGTCTTCAACTTGTGACATTTTATATGTTCTCTCCTTAATTCGAGGGGGCTTCCTCCGAAAGTGTTGACTGAATAATTACCAGCGATTATAACATACACGATATTTGTCCCACATTGGCGTTCTGCACAAGGGGTGCGGTGCATATTTTGCAGGATTACGCAGTACCGCTGGTTGATTAGTATTTACAAAATAATTCGGTATCGCCAACGGTTGAAACCGTCATCTATCCACCCAAACCTGATAAATCAGGTTAGCAGTGCGCTTTAGCGTACTTGGGGTGAATAGACGTTGGATGCCTGCACCCGGCACGGGTGTATCCAATGGCGTTCCCAATACCGAATTATTTTGTTAAGTTTCATCAACTATCGGTGCTGCCTAACTGTGCAAAATTTGGTTTTAGCTCGTAGCTCATTGCTCGGAGCTATTTTTACGCTTTTGATAACGCTCGATCAAAGTGTTGGTTGAGCTATCGTGGCCGCCTTGAATTACCCCATCTTTCGCCTCCAGTTCAGGAATAATCCGGTTTGCCAGCACCTTGCCCAATTCAACCCCCCACTGGTCAAACGAATTGATGTTCCAGACCGTTCCCTGTACGAAAACTTTGTGTTCGTACAATGCCACCAGTTTGCCCAGCGTCTGAGGTGTCAGCCTATCCGTCAGAATAGTGTTAGTGGGGTGGTTGCCTTCAAAAGTGCGATGCGCTACCTGAAAATCGGCTACTCCATCCGCCTTTACTTCATCCGACGTTTTGCCAAAGGCCAAAGCCTCGGTTTGAGCAAAAAAGTTTGCCATCAGCAAATCATGATGGCGACCTAGTGGGTTCAAGGTCTGGCTAAAACCGATAAAATCGCACGGTATCAACTTAGTCCCTTGATGAATCAATTGGTAATAAGCGTGTTGACCATTTGTACCAGGCGTTCCCCAAATAATCGGCCCGGTTTGGTAATCCACCGGGTTGCCCTCCAGGTCAACGTGTTTCCCATCGCTTTCCATGTCCAGTTGTTGCAGATAAGCACTGAAGCGGCTCAAATATTGGTCATAAGGTAAAATGGCGACGGTTTGCGCCCCCCAAAAGTTGTTGTACCAAATACCCAGCATCGCCAGCAACACCGGAAGATTTTGGGCAAAAGATGCAGTGCGGAAATGTTCGTCCATAATATGAAAACCGTCCAACATTTGGCGGAAATTGTCCGGGCCAATCGCAATCATCAGAGACAGACCGATAGCCGAATCGTAAGAATAGCGGCCACCCACCCAGTCCCAAAAACCAAACATATTATTTGTATCTATCCCGAACTTGGCTACCTCTTGGGCGTTAGTCGAAACTGCCACAAAATGTTTGGCAACGGCCTGGGGGTCTTGCAAGGTTTGCAAAGCCCAATCACGGGCGGTATGGGCGTTGGTTAAAGTTTCCAGGGTGGTAAAGGTTTTGGACGAAATGATAAATAAAGTTTCCGCCGCATCCAGGTCACTCGTCGCTTCGGCAATATCGTTGCCGTCAATATTGGAGACAAACCGAAAAGTCATATCGCGCTGACTATAATAGCGCAGAGCTTCGTAAGCCATTACCGGGCCTAAATCTGAACCGCCGATACCGATATTTATTACGTTGCGGATGCGTTTGCCAGTAAAGCCTGTCCACTCGCCATTCCGTACCCGGTTAGAAAAGTCGCTCATGCGGTTCAAAACTTCATGGACTTCCGGCACTACGTCCTGACCATCCACCAATATAGACTCATTTTGGGGCGCACGCAAAGCTACGTGCAACACCGCCCGTTTCTCGGTAGTGTTAATCTTCTCACCTTTGAACATTGCGTCAATTCGGGCGCGTAAACCCGATTGCTCGGCCAGTTGCAACAAAAGGCTTAGGGTCTCGTCGGTCACGCGATTTTTGGAGTAATCCAGATAAATCCCGACGGCTTCCTGCGTCAGACGTTGACCGCGTTGCGGGTCTGTTGAAAAAAGTTGGCGCAGGTGGGTCGAACGCATCTGCTCGTAATGGGTTTCCAATGCTTTCCAGGCAGGCCGTTGTTTGAGCGGCAACACCGGGTTCTCAGCCATATTTTTGGCTCCTTTCAAATTGCTATCTTTTGTATTTCAAGCTGATTATAAGCCACAACCTACAAAACATCCACCTTCTGCTATAATAAAACCTATGAAGGTGCTTTATTTATACAAAGATTACTACCCGGTTTTGGGGGGCGTAGAAAACTACGTGCGCCAACTAGCCGAGGCTATGCGGGAGCGCGGCCACGAAACCGAAGTTTTGGTCACGAACACCCATTGGCGCGGCGTGCGGGAAATTATCGAAGGTATACCAGTCACCAAAACCGGACGCTTACTAAATCTAGCCTCTGCGCCCGTCAGCTTGACGATGTTTAGCGATTTGTACCGCCGTTTGCTTTCTTCGGCTCACCGCCCCGATATTATTCACCTGCAATTTCCCTATCCAACGGGCGAACTGGCCTGGCTATCTTCGCGCTTATTGACGCTGGGTGGCGTGGCCCGACCCAAAACTGTCCTGACCTATCATAGCGATATTGTGCGCCAGAAACGCCTGCTCAAACTATACAGCCCTTTCTTGGGCCGCGTCCTCAAAAATGTAGATACCATTCTGGCGACCAGCCCCCAATATATCGCTAGTTCACCCTGGCTGCAAAACTTGGCTGATAAATGCGTCGTCGCGCCGCTAGGTGTAAACTACGAGCGGTTCGCCAACGTCCAGACTGATAAAGTCGCTGCTCTGAAGGCTAAATACGGTGCGGGTCAGCCCTTGCTTTTGTTCGCCGGACGCTTGCGCTATTACAAAGGACTGCAATTCTTACTACAGGCATTACCCTATATATCTGCTGCTTGCAAATTAGTGGTGGTGGGCATTGGGCCAATGGAAGCCGCATGGAAAGCTCAGGCCACCGCTCTGGGTCTTAATGACAGAGTATTTTTCGTGGGCGAAGTGGGAGACGATGAGTTGCCCGCCTATTACCAGGCCGCCGATATTTTTGTGCTGCCCGCTTGTGAACGTAGTGAAGCTTTTGGCATAGTCCAGCTGGAAGCAATGGCGGCGGGCTGCCCGGTCATCAGCACCGAGCTAGGAACTGGCACAAGTTATGTCAACCAGAGCGGTGTAACTGGCCTTGTCGTGCCGCCTTCCAACCCCTCCGCCCTGGCAAACGCCCTTGACCAGCTACTCACCAACCCAAATCTGCGCCTTCAAATGGCCGCCCGCGCCCAACAACGTATCCAGACCGAATTCACCATTCAACAGATGACGAGCCGCACCGAACAGGTCTATCAAGATTTGTGTCGTAATTCAGTTTAGCAATTGCTCACTCACTTGCAAAAGGGTATAATAAACCCAATACTGAACAAACAAGGATTTTTATCTTATGTCCATTGAAACTGAAACAACTTTTGGCCGCGCTCAATTCGAGGAGCTTGTCACCAAATATTTCATCCCTTCCCAAACGCGGCTGATTATGATGGCCTATCGCTTCTCCAAATACGGGCATCGCGGCCAGCAGCGTGACGACGGACAACGCTATTTTGACCATCCGCGTCAGGCCAGCGTAATCCTTTTAGAGCAAGCCGTTTTCGACCACGAAATCATTATCGCCGCCCTGCTACACGACGTAATGGAAGACAGCTTTATTTTGGCCTGGGAAGACCTGGAATTTATCTTCGGTAGTCGCGTTTGCACCATCGTCAAACTTGTCACCAAAGAACCAGCCTTACCCAAAGAACAATACTTCCCTCGTTTGTTAAATGGTTTGCCCGAAGCTTGGGTCGTCAAGCTGGCTGACCGCCTCCACAACCTTACAACATTGGGTGGCTGTAGCCGCGAAAAGCAAATCAAGCAAATCAAAGAAACCCGCGCCAAGATTCTGCCGCTCTGCCATAAGCTGGCTCAGGAACAACGCTATACCGAATTAGCGGGCTGGTTTACCCAACAAATCGAGACTAAGTGTCAAGAATACCAGTAAAAACAAATGAGTAATAGCCTGGCCTGCCCGATCTGCAAACTACCTCTCACCCAAACCTTGCCCAAAACCTACACCTGCCCCAATAACCACACCTTCGACATCGCCAAACAAGGTTATGTCAACTTGCTCCTATCTTCGCAAGGCTCAAAAGAACTTGGAGACAGCCGCGAAATGTTCCTGCATCGTCGCCAGTTCCTGGATGCTGGATTCTACAACCCAATTTCCGACCACGTAAACATCCTTCTCCAAACCCAACTGACCCAACCCAACCACCGAACCCTCAATATCCTAGATGCAGGTTGTGGCGAAGGCTTTTACACCCAACGCCTCAAAACCTCTCTAACCCAAACCCTGCCCACCACCCCGCTAGACATTTTGGGCATAGATATTTCCAAATTCGGTATCCAAATCGCCGCCAAACGCGACCCCGCTATCACTTTTGCCGTAGCCAGCGTCGCAAATTTACCAGTTCAAGCCGCCAGCCTGGATTTTATCGTCAGCTTTTTCTCGCCCGTTAACTATCAAGAATTCAACCACGTCCTCAAACCAGGCGGCCAGCTAATCACCGTCAAAGCTGGCTCTAACCACCTGTATGCTTTGCGTCAACTTATCTATGCGGGCCAGACCGAACCTCTACAAGACAAAGCCTCAGCCAAATACAACCCCTACTTCACCCTCAACCAAAGTGCCGAAGTCAGCTACAACTTGACACTAAAAAACCAGGCGGACATTTCCAACCTGGCTCTTATGACACCCTACTCCTGGCATCTCGACCCCACCGCTAAACTTCGGCTAGAGCAACTGACGGAACTACAAACCCCCATCGAAGCAAACTTCAAACTATTCACCAAAATAGTTAATTAGTTATCCATCGGCTCGCTCGGCTCAATATCCGGCGAAACCGGAATATTCGGCTCAATCTGCGGTGCATACGGTTGAGCGTCTGGCTCAGGGTCTGCTGGTTCAACTTCCGGCTGCGTGTCCGGGGTAGTAAGCGGCTCCATCGGCTCTAACTCTGGATTGCCGTAGCCCGGCCCGTTCCTATCCATTCCCCACCTCCTGTTCTTAATTTTACCGCTTCAAAAACTCCTGCAAAAAGCCAAAAGTTCGCAAAAAAGCGTCGCGGCTGACATCCGGCCGATACACTTCCGGGCGCGTATCGTTGGCAAAACCATTGGCGGCGTTCGGATACACCTTTATCTCGAATAACTTACCCTTCGCCCGTAACTCCTGCTCCAACGTTCGCACATCATCGCGGGATATATCAACTTCGGGCGCACCATACAAAGCCAGCAGTGGGCAGTTGATAAAGCGCACCATCTCCAATGGCGAGTTCGGCTTGGTACGGCTAATCACACTGCGTGGATAATTAACCTCACCATAAAAGTTTACACACGCGGCGATATTGCGGTTACTCGCCGCCGCCAACATCGCTACCGTCCCGCCGTACCCAAAACCAATTACCCCCACCCGCTGCGTATTTACGTAGTTTTCCCGCAGCAAATAGTCAAAACCGCTATTAACGTCTTTGACAGCCAAAGTATCGGCTGAAGCCCGACGTATCTTGCTACGCTGGTCGAGTGTCTGCGTCGGCCCTGGCCCACCCTTCGTCGAATAAAAATCAGGCGCAAGCACCGCATAACCTTGCTGGGCAAACCGCAACGCCAAATCCTTGATATGCTCGTCCAGCCCAAACACATCCGAAGCCAAAACCAAAGCAGGCATCGGCGTAGTCACGTTCGGCACCGCCAGAAAAGCGTTCGTCTCCTTGTAGCCGCTCCGATACCGAAACAACACACTATCCACCGACGTATTGCTACCCAAACCCATACTCATAACTTTATCCTCTGCCGACTTCGACCTTTTACACCCACTAAACTATCTTACTTTATTTAAACCAGCTTGTAAGTAAGCTCCGCTACACCCGCCCTGGTATTTGTGGGACATTGCTCGGGTACCCCCCTGGGTGTGGTTGCCGCCAGTGGACTTGCCCACGCCCCTGTGGGACATTGCTCCGTCAATGGACAAATTCTCTACTAATTGAGCAATTCTGTCTAGGCTACTGGCTGATAGCTGACGACTGATAGCTATTTGTGAGACATTGCTCTGCCAATGGACTTGCCCACGCCCCTGTGGGACATTGCTCCGTCAATGGACTACCGTTCTCTGCGGTGAATAGTTACCAATTAGCTTGCCAGATGCTCCAAAATCAACCGACTCACTTCCTCCGGGGCTTCCTCGCAGGCCCAATGGCTCACCCCTTCCAACTCCACGTGGCGATACGGCCCGGTACAATAACTCGCCGTGTCCTCCCACACCGCCCGCGCAAAGGCAAAATCGTCCTTACCATTAATCAGCAACGTTGGCACTTGCAGAGGTGGTATTGGCGACACCTCAGCCAACAACGCCCGCTGTGGGTTAGTATTAGCCCGATAATAATTAAAAGCCGCCGTCAACTGCCCCGGTTGATTCAACATCTCCCGATACCGTCCCAACTCTTCCGCACTAAACTCTCCCTTAGACCGCCCTTCCACAAACAGCCAATTCATCAGCCGTTCACAATCGTTCGCTCCAAAATATTGCTCCGCCGCCCCTGTTGCCTGGAACAGCCAAATGTACCAGCTTTCGCGCAACTGTTCCGTCCCCTGCCGCATCGCCTTCAAATAAGCCCCCGTATGTGGAATATCAATCGCTACAAACTTACTCACCAACTTTTGTTGATACGTCGTAAAAATCCAACCAATCCCCCCGCCCCAGTCATGTACTACCAGGTTCGCCTTACGCCAGCCAAAATGTTGATAAAACGCCCCTACATCAGTCACTAACTGCGACATCTGATACTTCTCAACCTCTAGCGGCTTATCCGACAAATTATAACCGCGCAAATCCGCCGCCACCGCCCGGTAGCCCGCCCCTGCCAACGCCGCCATCTGATTGCGCCACATATACGAAAATTGCGGAAAGCCGTGCAGAAGCAAAACTGGCTCCCCGTCCTGTGGCCCTTCCGCGATATAGTGCAACTTAATCCCATTATTAGAAACAAACCCCTCGTCCATATCAGCATCCTCGCTTTCTTTTAGAACTTAAAACCAATACCGTTCAAATGAGAAAATTTATTGTAGGTGGCGCGTCCTCGCGCCTGCGCTGCTGCCAAATCTACAAACCGTGCGGGGGTGGGAACGCGCCGCCTACCGCTTATTTGAATGGTATTAACCTTAAAACTCCCACCGAGTCGCACTATTCACAAAATCGTTTTCTTTCCAGGCCAGCACCACCCTCGGATTGAGCCGATAATAAGCATTTTGCGGGTCTGCCCCCGGCTTAAAATTATATTTGGCCTCATAAACTTCGGCAAAACGCTCAAAGAAAGCCGGGTCGCTAAATTCCTCCACCATCCCCTCAAAAACTACCACCTCGTCCCCGCTTTCCAAATGCACCACCACCTGGGGATTTGCTGCCAGATTAAGTCCCTTGCGCGACTGCCGCCCCGTACTAAAATAAAAAACCTTGTCCAACCACACCCCCCATACGGGCATCGCGTGAGGTCTTCCGTCGGGCCGCGTCGAACCAAGCCAATAGTTATGCCCCACCAGCATCCGTTCGCTCACCCATTCCCAGGGCAAAAAACTACCATTCTCATTCTGGTCAACCCCATACCCCTGCATATGAGGCCGACTCACCTTCGGCCCACCCGCCTTCACCTGTTCAGTTTCCATCAAATCAACTCCTTCCCCTATATGCACCACAGAGACACGACCATTGCATAATTGTGTCTATATTGTCATTCCGAGTGAGGCACGAGCGAGGAATCTGTTGCTAAAACTCGTGCCTTTACAAGTACCAATTTTTAACAACAGATTCCTCGTTTTTCTCGGAATGACAAGCGAAAGTCCCACTTCTTTATGAATTTCCTCGGTGTTCTCCGTGTCGTCAACTGGCTGCTGAGGTGAAAATTGGCTGTCTGCTACCTGCTAATTCTCTGCAACCCCTTGAGCGGTATCGCAATCCAAGTGGGACGGTTATTAATCTCGTACAACAACTCGTAAAACGCCTTCTCGGTCTCGAACACGTCCATCGCTTGCTGCAAATCCTGACGTGAATCGGGTAAAAGCTTTGCTCCTCGGTTAGTTTTGGCTGCTTCTAAGTAACCAGCCAAAAACGCCTCACGCGCCACCCCTTCCCAGGCCAATGCCCAGCGTTCCAACTCAGCCGCATCCACCTTGTCGCCCCATTTATCTTGCTGCTCAAACAAAACCGTATATGCCGCGTAATCAAATGAACGCAGCATCCCGGTCACATCCTTGAGCGGACAATATTTCGCCCGACGTTCGGCCAGTGTGCGGGCTGGTTCGCCCTCGAAATCCAAAACCATAAAGCCCTCGTCGGTTTTCAACACCTGCCCCAAATGGTAATCTCCGTGATAGCGAATCTTGTTCACCCCAGCCTGGGGCAACTCGTTCACCCGCGCCACCACGTCCAGATACGTCTGCTTATTAGCCGCAACATTCTCCAACTGCACCTTTAACTCTGCCGGAGCATTCGCCAGATATTTCGTCGCCGTGTCCATCACCCTATCTATCAATTTCACAATACTAGCCTGCCATTTGTTAGTATCCTGCGCTGTAATCAGTTCCGGCACAAACGCTGGGTCTTGCCGGGCCGCATCCGAGGCCAGTGCGTTATGCAACTGCCCCGTAATTTGTCCCAACTGCCGAGCCGCCCCTGCATACGGTGCTGCCACTTGTGCCGCCCGCTCCGCCCTATCTTTATCCCCCAAATTTTTGAGCGAACCAGCCACCAGTTCTGGCTCAAGCTGGCTGAAAAAGTCCCTCAACTGGTCAAGTGTAAAATTATAGCCGTCCCCGTTATTCTTAATAAAATCCTGCAAAACCCCCATCGAAACCGGGTCGCCAGTCGTCTGCTCATACTCAATATACCCGGCCAGCTTCGGCACATACCGAAAATCTGTATTGGTAGTCAAAAAAAGCGGAATCTCAAAATCGGGGTTCTTCCCGGCAGCCAGCTTCCGAAAACACTTCAAAATCAGCTTCCCGTTATACACCACCGATGTATTACTTTGCTCCGTCGCAATCAGCTTAACCGATGCAGCCTCTGGTTGGTCAATCCGGCCCGCCACATTTGCAAACACAAAACGCCCTTGGCCCAATCCCGAGCCGAACTGATGATTCTCGTACATATTTTGGTAAAAAGTCCGCGCGAAATTTTCGTTCGCAAAAGCATCATACGCCACAAACTCGCCCTGCGATGTGCTGAGGGTGGCCGCAATCGCGTTCGGCTGGCTCGTAATCGTCGCTGGAGCTTCCAAAGCCAATTGTAACAACAACGGCAAATGGTAAAATTCCGTGTTTCCTTCCTGATAATCAATTCGTAGCAAAACCGAAACGGTCAAAACGGGCTGCTCCGATAGCAGCGCAAAATCTATCAGCCCAAAACTCTTAATCTCGCGCCCTTTGCTCCCAAACCAGCGTTTGCTCTTAAAATATTCCGGCTGCAACTTCGCCACCAATTCCGCAATATTGTCCCGCACCCACTGCCCGTCATCCGTTTGCGTTTCCATCTTCCCATCCTTCTCATTTTTACCGTCCCACTACAAAGTCAGGTTCTTGAGGGACATTGCTCCGCCAATGGACTGCTCTGCCCTTGTGGGACATTGCTCCGCCAATGGACTGCCCTGCCCTTGTGGGACATTGCGCGGGTACCCCCTGGGTGTGGTTGCCGCCAATGGATACTGTCCCACTAGCCAATATCACCGCTTGCGTATATAATATTACCGTTATAAGGCAACATTATAAGGTATGCAGCCAGAACGAACAAACCGCGTGCCAACGAAATTTTTCTAGTCAGCAGGTATTAAGGCATCAAACTTGCAGACAACATAGCGACGCAGGCAATATATGAAAATTCTCTGCGCCGTCAACTGGTTGCTGCGGTAAACGGTTTTAACTGACGACTGATAACTGACAACTACCTATTTGAACGGTATTGGTTTTAACTGATAACTGACGACTGACGACTGATAACTATTCACAAGGAGAAAACCTGAAAATGCTCACTCAAAAGAGCCAGGAAAACCAACAAATTTTAATCGAAAAAATTAGCCCCGAACTCGACGGCGGACGCTACCCCGCCAAGCGCGTAGCGGGCGACTGCTTTGAGGTTCAGGCCGACATCTTCCGAGACGGCCACGACCTGATTAGTGCTGCCCTTAAATATCGTTTTATCGAACCCCGCGCCCCCATCGAACACGAAACCAGCACTTTCGCCCCCGGCACAAACGTCCTCTGGCACGAAGTCCCCATGACCAAATTTGATAATGACCGTTGGACAGGCGAATTTCCCGCCAGCCAAATCGGACGCTACCGCTATTATATAGAAGCCTGGAATGACCGCTTCGGCACGTGGGAACACGATATGGAAAAACGGGTGCAAGCGGGAGTGGTCGCTGCCAGTGACGTACTCGAAGGCGTGGCCCTGGTCAAAACCGCCCTACCACGCTTCCTGACCGTCAAAACAGATTATGACCGAATGCTGAAATTATTGACAGACGTAGAAGCCGCCTCCGACCCTCTCGCTGCTGGGACATTATTTTTGGCAGCCGACCTACTCGAAATTATGAACCGTTATCCTGACCGCACCAAAGCCGCCACCTCACCCGAACTCGAACTGCTAGTCGAACCCGAACGCGCCCGCTTTGCCGCCTGGTACGAATTCTTTCCGCGCTCCCAAGCCGACGCACCCGGTCTCAGCGGCACATTCCAGGATGCCATCAAGCAAATTCCCCGCGTCGCCCAAATGGGTTTTGATGTAATCTACCTGCCGCCCATCCACCCCATTGGGCGCACCAACCGTAAAGGCCCAAACAATACCCTTGACCCCAAACCCACCGACCCCGGTTCGCCCTGGGCCATCGGTAACGAAAACGGCGGCCACAAAGCCATTGAACCGTCGCTCGGCACTTTTGAAGACCTGGCTCAATTCGTTCAGACCGCCGCCGACCACAATATTTCCGTTGCTATGGACTTTGCCATCAATTGTTCGCCCGACCACCCCTACGTCAAAGCACACCCCGAATGGTTTTTTGTGCGGCCCGACGGCACTATTAAGTACGCCGAAAACCCGCCCAAAAAATATCAAGACATCTACCCCATCAACTTTTATTGTGACAACCGCGAGGCTCTCTGGAACGAACTTAAAAGCATCGTCGAATTTTGGCTTGAACGCGGCATCACCATCTTCCGGGTGGACAACCCCCACACCAAGTCTATCCCCTTTTGGGAATGGCTTTTTGCCGAAGTGCGGCTCGACCACCCCGAAGCGATTTTCCTGGCCGAAGCCTTCACCCGACCCAAAGTAATGCGGGCTTTGGCGAAATCCGGTTTCAGCCAGTCCTACACCTATTTCACCTGGCGCAACACTAAAGCCGAAATCACCGAATACCTGACCGAACTGACTCAGACCGAAATGAAGGAATACTATCGGGGCAACCTGTGGCCCAACACTCCAGACATCCTGCACGAATTTCTGCAAGTAGGCGGGCTACCGGCCTTCAAGTTACGCTACGTGCTGGCGGCCACTCTCTCGCCCTGCTATGGCATATATAGCGGCTATGAACTCGGTATTAACACGCCCATCCGCCCCGGTGCGGAAGAATATCTCAACTCCGACAAATATCAAGTCAACTACTACGATTGGAGTCAACCCCAAAATTTTAGCGACCTGATTGCCCGTGTCAACCAGATACGCCACGACAACCGCGCCCTCCAACTCTACGACAACCTGATTTTCTACCGCGCCGACAACAATGAAAACATCATCGTCTATGGCAAGACTACGCCCGAACTCGACAACATCATCCTGGTAGTGGTCAATCTCAACCCCTTTAGCGCACAAGATACCTGGATAGCCGTTCCCTACTGGGACTGGAAAATCAAGCCCGACGAACCCTATACCGTCACCGACCTGCTCACGGGCGAAACCTATACCTGGCAAGGCGAGTACAACTACGTCCGGCTCGACCCCCAGCAACGTGCGGCCCACATCTTCCAGGTCAAACGCATCGGTCAGGACGAACAGACCATCGAACTCGAAAGCGGCGCAAATGTTTAGAAAATGAAAATACTCTACGCAATAATGGCCTACGGCCCCAAAATCATCGCCAGCGAAGTCCACAGCGAGCTAGGTCGTTACTTCCGGCAGCAAGGTCACGAGTTCAGGGTCTTTAGCCTTGAAGATTACGGCGATAGCGACGCGGGCGGAGCGGCTCCCTTCCCGGACGAAGCCGACTCCGTCCCCGTCTTTGCCCTCAAATTCAAAAACACCCGCTGGCGACGTTGGCTGCGACGCGGCTGTAGTGCTTTGTTCAAATACGGCTTCTTCCTGGAACTGCTTTGGGGCTACTACCGCTTCGTGAAACAACATCAGCACGAAATTGATATAATCCACGTCGAAAACGCCTACCCACTCGGTACTGTCGCCGCCCTCACCTCACTACTAATAAAAATCCCGTTCGTGGTCAACCTGCAAGGCGCAGACGTAATGGCTCTGCCCAAATACGACTACGGCTACGGACGTTATCGGCTGCCCCGCCTCGGTTTGCGCCTGACCTTCCGCCGCGCCAGCTTCACACGAGCCAACTCCGAACAAACCGCCGCCCTCGCCCTCCACTATGGCGCAAAACCCAGCCGTGTGCGCGTCATCTTCCGTAATATCAGCACCAACATCTACCCGCCGCTCGGTCTCGACCTGACTACCCACAAAAAAACTCAGCAAACCATTCTGCGCCAGCGATACGGCCTCAACTCTGGCCCGGTGCTAATTTCCTACAGCCGCTTGCACCCCTTCAAAGGTTTGGACTTCCTGGTACGAGCCGTCCCCCTTCTGCAAGAGCGTTTGGGCGAGGTCAATCTTTTGATATGTGGCCCCAGCCGACGCACCCCACAATTTGGAGATTATCGCCGCTATCTGGAAGACCTGGCCCACCAACTCGGTGTCCAGGAAGCCATCATCTTTACGGGCAAAATAGACTTCGCCCTTTCCCAAGATTATCTGGCTGGAGCGGATTTGCTGGTAATCCCATCCATCATAGACGCGCTCAACAAAGTCGCTATCGAAGCCGCCGCCGTCGCCACGCCCGCTGTCATCACCAACACCACCGGCATCGCTCCTCACGCGGCCCAGGCTGGTGTCGCTCTTTCCGTCCCCCCATCCGACGCTCCCGCCCTCGCCAACGCTATCATCACCGCTCTGGCCCAACAATCCGCAATGGGACAAGGTGGCCCGGCCTTCGCTGCCGCTTTCACCAGCCCCCGCATCGCCCAACAACTGCTCGACTTGTACCAACAAGTCCTATCAGAGTATAATCAACCTGACAATACGAATAAGAATTAAGCAAGAAGGAGGTTTGGAATGGCTGCTCCTGCCAGAAAATTTTATATGCAAGCCGAGTATCTTGCTTTTGAAGATGCCGCCGCCTACAAACATGAGTATTACAATGGCGAAATTTTTGCTATGACGGGCGCAACGGTAGACCACGCTCGCCTCGTCAGCAATTTTAGTAGAGCCTTAAATGAAGCCTTTGATAATCAACCCTGTGAAGCTTTTACTACCGATATAAAGCTACA
The DNA here is from genome assembly GCA_038207455.1 of Chloroflexia bacterium. Taxonomy (GTDB): domain Bacteria; phylum Chloroflexota; class Chloroflexia; order Chloroheliales; family Chloroheliaceae; genus JBBQZT01. The sequence continues at coordinate 127,752 of JBBQZT010000002.1, read as the reverse complement.
ATCCGCCACCAAAGATTATTACACCTATCCCGATATTGTGATAGTCTGTGGTGAGTTACAATATGCGGAAGCACGTAATGATACCCTTACCAACCCCACCGCTATTATCGAAATTCTATCGCCTTCAACCAGAAAATATGACCAGAACGATAAATTCATCCTCTACAAACAGTTTGAAACCCTTCAGTGTTACGTCCTGGTTGACTCCAGGAAGGTCAATATCGAGGTGCGCCAAAAACAAGCAGATGGCAAATGGACATCTCTGCTTTTAGCCACGAATGCTTCGCTACGTGCTTCGCAAGAGCCTACGTTCACAACCCGGCGGGCCGTGACATCCCTCAAACTTAGTGCATAAGCCCCACCCCACCCAATGTCAGGTGCAATAGTGCGTAAAACTGAATAACCTGTTAATATATAAGCGGCACGTTATGAGCGTTTTAAGGCGAAGTTAAGATGGTGGCTTAACCACTAATTTACACAGGGAAAATAGCAGGGAGAAAAAGATTGTTTCTAACTCACCACCAGAATGGACGCGAAACACGCTGGGCCGTTGATGGCCGCTTCTTGCCGCGCCCGCTTAACCTTAGCACCTTGCTGGGCTTACCCAAAGCAACTATGCTGGAACTATTGCAAAAATTGGTGTACGAGCTTTCGACAGAAAAAACAGACAGTCCACTTTTAGCCCCACTGGAGGAACAACACGAAGTTTGGGCCAGTGGCGTAACTTATTTGCGTAGCCAGGAAGCTCGCCAGTCCGAGTCCGAAGTAGGTGATGTTTATACTAAAGTTTATACGGCGACACGGCCCGAACTTTTCTTTAAAGCCATAGGTTGGCGCGTGGTGGGTCATAATTTGCCAATCCGGGTGCGTCAGGATAGCAAATGGAACGTGCCAGAACCGGAATTGGTGCTGGTGGTAAATCGAGAAGGCGAAATCGTGGGCTACACTGCGGGCAACGATGTATCTTCACGCAGCATCGAGGGTGAAAACCCGCTATACTTGCCCCAGGCCAAAGTGTACAACGGCTCGTGTGCGCTTGGCCCTGGCATCGTGTTGGCCGAACCGGACGCACTGCGCGATTTGCCTGTCCAGCTAACCATCACCCGTCAAGATGTAAAGCTTTTTGAGGACAGCACCCGCACCTCTCAAATCAAACGCCCACTCGAAGAACTGGTCACGTATCTGCAAAAGGAGCTAGACTTTCCCTACGGTGGCTTCCTGATGACCGGCACGGGTATTGTACCGCCTGATAATTTCAACTTGCAGACGGAAGATATGGTACAAATCAGTATTGGTGAACTAACCCTGGTAAATACGGTTGGGGTCTAACAGCGGTTGACTGACCAATAATATGCAATTCGCCAAATTTGCTCCAATATATTGACAAGATTAAAAACAATTGATACTCTAACACAAAATCCATCACGTAGAAAACTGCGGAGAAATCAATGAAGATTGACGGCACCTATACTTTTGAAGCCCCGCGTGAAACGGTCTTTCAAATGCTTCAAGACCCGGAAGTGTTGGCAAAGATTATTCCAGGTTGCGAACAGCTAGATTTGGTCGGCGAAAATGAATATGAAGCGGCCCTGGAGATAAACGTTGGCCCGGTCAAGGGGAAGTTTAAGGGAAAAGTGCTGCTAACAGACCTCCAACCGCCGCAGAGCTACCACATGGAAGTTACTGGGAAGGGTGGGCCGGGCTTTGTCAAAGGTACTGCCCAGGTGCGCCTGGAAGAACAATCCGCCGCCAACCTTGCTACTGTTATGTCTTACGAAGGTGATGCCCAGGTGGGTGGACGGATTGCCAGCGTAGGGCAACGGCTGGTGGAAAGCGCAGCCAAAGCTATGATTAAGCAAAGTCTGGAAGGGGTCAACCAGTACGTCGCGGCCCGCATTCAGACGCAGAACCAGGTCGAGCCAACTGCCGAACCCGTACCCATACCGGAAATCAAAGCTCCTTCCCAGGTAGAATTTGCTACTGGAGTAGCCAAAGAGGTAATAACAGATTTTGTACCGCCCCAACGCCGTCCCCTGACCATAGGCGTGGGCTTAGTTTTATTGGTTTTGATACTCTATCTTGTGTTCAGACCCCGGCGTAAAAAGAAGTTAGAGTTGTAACGCCCCGCTACAATAATGTGTACATAGATTGAAAGGAGGAGGCGATGTTGCCTCTGTCTCACCACACTGGACAGTCTCCGCATCGCAAAAGGTTATGATACCAGCTAAGTTTGAATATTTTGCCCCCTCAACCCTCAAGGATGCCCTCAGTCTGTTGAGCGAACACGGCTCATCTGCCAAGATTCTGGCGGGCGGCCAAAGCCTTATCCCGGCTATGCGCTTCCGGCTGGCCCAGCCCGAAATCCTGATTGATATTAACCGGATTGAAGGTCTGGAATATATCCGCGAAGACAACGGACATCTGGCTATCGGAGCTTTGACCCGTGAGGCTGCGTTGGACAAATCCGAATTGGTGCGCCAGAAATATCCATTGTTAGCCGATACCTGCCGCGTCATTGCTGATCCTTTAGTGCGTAACATGGCGACTTTAGGCGGCAATCTGGCCCACTCTGACCCCGCCAATGACCACCCCGCTACTGTTTTGAGTTATGGCGCGAAAATCGTGGCAGTCGGCCCGAACGGGGAACGCACCATTGAGATTGATGACTTTTTCACGGGTCTGTTCGAGAATAGTTTAGCCCCCAACGAGATTCTCAAAGAAATCCAAATACCTACGCCACCGTCTGGTAGCGGCGGAGCCTATCTTAAACTAGAGCGCAAAGTGGGCGATTATGCGGTGGTGGCAGTGGCCGTACAACTAACTATGGACGGCGACGTGTGCAAAACGGCCCGAATTGGCCTGACCAATGTGGCGGCGGTACCGATGCGGGCCAAAGCAGCTGAAGCTCTGCTAATCGGCAAAGTGTTGGACGAAGCGACTATTGGGGAAGCGGGCAAAGCGGCGGCGGCTGAATGCGACCCTTCTGGCGACCTGCGCGGCCCCGTCGAATACAAACGTGATATGGTGCGGGTGATTGTCAAACGGGCTATTCACAAAGCTATGCAACGAGCGAGGGGAGAAATATAATGACAACTGTTACCCTGACTATCAACGGCAATCAGGTCTCGCGTGAAGTTGAGCCGCGTCTGCTACTGGTGCATTATATTCGTGAGGAACTGAACCTGACTGGTACGCACATTGGCTGCGATACCACCAGTTGCGGAGCTTGCACGATACTGGTGGACGGTAAAGCTATCAAAAGCTGCACTATGTTTGCGGTACAGGCGGCAGGGCGCAACCTGGAAACTATCGAAGGGGTGGCTAAAGACAGCCTACACCCGCTCCAGGAAGGCTTTTGGGAAAAACACGGTCTGCAATGTGGTTACTGCACCCCCGGTATGATTATGACGGCAAAGGCTTTTCTGGCCGAGAACCCCGACCCCACCGAAGACGAAATCCGATGGGCTATTTCCGGCAATCTGTGTCGTTGCACTGGCTATACCAACATTGTAGAGTCGATTCGCTATGCGGCCCAAAAGCTGCGGCAACCAGAGGAGAAGGTGGCATCATGACAACCGAAGTAACTACCAGCACCCCAGTCGAGATTTCCGGTATGGGGCATCGTATGAAACGGAAGGAAGACCCGCGTTTTATTCAGGGAGCGGGTCGCTATGTGGACGACATCAAGCTGCCAGGGATGCTCTATCTGGATATTGTGCGTAGCCCTTACGCCCACGCCAAGATTTTGAGCATTGATGCCAGCGAAGCGTTGGCGTTGCCCGGCGTAGTGGCGGTGATTACCGGAGAGGATTTGAAAAAGGCGGGCAATCTGCACTGGATGCCCACCCTGATGTCGGATACTCAGATGGTGCTGCCAATCGAAAAAGTGGTTTATTACGCCCAGGAAGTGTGTGTGGTAATCGCCACCACCCGCTATATCGCCGCCGACGCGATTGAACTGGTGCAGGTCGAATATGAACCGTTACCAGCCGTAGTTGACCCTTTCGAGGCTCTCAAAGACGAAGTGATTGTACGTGACGACAAAGAAAAAAAGACCAATCACGTCTGGCATTGGGAAGCTGGCAACAAAGACGCTACCGACAAAGTGTTCACCGAGGCGGGCCATACGGTTCACGAAAAAATGCACATTCCACGCATCCACGTGGCTTCGATTGAAACTTGCGGTATGGTGGCGGATTGGGACAAAATCAATGACCGTCTGACCATTTATATGACTTCGCAAGCTCCGCACGCCCATCGGACGGTTATCTCGCTGGTGAGCGGCATCCCGGAGCATAAGATTCGGGTCATTTCGCCCGATATTGGCGGCGGCTTTGGTGGCAAAGTGCCAGTTTATCCCGGTTATGTGTGTACGATTGTTGCCAGTTTGGTTACTGGCAAGCCCGTCAAATGGATTGAAGACCGCAGCGAAAACTTGCAAGCCGACAGCTTTGCCCGCGACTACCATATTGACGCGGAACTGGCGGCTGATGCAAACGGTATGATAACTGGCTTACGGGTCAAAACGTTGGCCGATGATGGCGCAGCTGACGCAGCCGCCAACCCTTCCAAATTCCCGGCTGGTTTGTACAGCATCGGGACTGGCTCTTACAATATGAAAGCCGCCCATTTTGAGGTAGATGCGGCCTACACTACCAAACCGCCCGGTGGGGTGGCCTATCGCTGCTCCTTCCGTGTGACCGAAGCCGTCCACATGATTGAGCGGATGACCGACATTATGGCTCACGATTTGGGCGAAGACCCGGCCCAGTTCCGCATGAAGAACTTTATCAAGCCCGAACAGTTCCCGTATGCCTCGCCGACTGGTTGGGAATACGACAGCGGCAACTATGGCGGCGCATTGCAACTGGCTATGGACATGGTTGGTTACGACGAGCTACGCAAAGAACAACTGGAAAAACGGGCGCGGGGCGAATTGATGGGCATCGGGATTTCCAGCTTTACCGAAGTAGTGGGGGCGGGGCCGTCCAAAGATTTCGATATTTTGGGTATCAAGATGTTTGATAGCTGCGAGATTCGGGTTAATCCGACGGGCAACGCTATCGCCCGGATTGGTGTCCAGACACAGGGTCAGGGCCACGAAACTACCTTTGCCCAAATTATCGCTCAGGAGCTTGGTTTGCCAGCCAGTGCCATAAGAGTCGAGCATGGCGATACCGATACCGCGCCCTACGGTTTGGGGACTTACGCCAGTCGCTCCACCCCCACCGCCGGAGCCGCCGCTGCGATGGCTGCCCGTAAGATTTTGGCAAAAGCCAAAAAGATTGCTGCTCACTTGCTGGAAGCTTCCGAGGAAGATTTGGAGTGGGATGTGGATAAGTTTGTGGTTAAAGGTGCGCCATCCAGGTCTAAAACCATCCAGGAGATTGCCTTCGCCGCTTACACCAATCACCCACAAGGCATGGAGGCGGGACTGGAAGCCACCAATTACTACGACCCACCCAACCTGACCTTCCCCTTTGGCAGCTATATTTGCGTGGTGGATATTGACAAAGGCACGGGCGAAGTGCATATCCGGCGTTTCGTAGCGATAGATGATTGTGGCAACATCATCAACCCCATGATTGTGGAGGGGCAGATACATGGCGGCTTGACGATGGGTATGGCTCCGTCTTTGTTTGAAGAAATCGTTTATGACGAAAACGGCCAGAACCTATCCGGCACTTTTATGGACTATCTGCTGCCGACCTCGATGGAAACACCCAAGTGGGAGTTGGGCCGCACCATTACACCTTCGCCTCATCACCCCTTTGGCGCAAAAGGTGTGGGCGAGTCGCCAACGGTGGGCGCACCGCCAGCTATTGTCAATGCCGTAGTTGACGCGCTCTGGCACTTAGGAGTACGCCACGTCGAAATACCCATTACACCCCAGAAAATCTGGAAGATACTGCGGGATAATGGTATAGACGGGGATTAGGCAGACTGCCAATGGGTAATGAAGTTTGACGAAATAATCCGGTCTTGGAATTGTGGGAGGCACGTGTCTGTGCCGACTTGAGCTATATAGCAGAGTGGAAACAGTCGGCACAGACACGTGCCTCCCACAAAAAACCTTCCTTCACATACCCGAATTATTTCGTTAAGGTTCATAATCCATTGGCGATATTTGAGGAAGTACCACTATGTCTTTTGAATTTTATGCAAAGGCCCACGAACTGACCAGCGCGGGGCTGCCGTTTGCGACAGCTTTTGTAGTGCGAGCCGAAAAACCAACTTCCGGCAAACCCGGCGATAAGGCGATTGTGACGGCAGAAGGTGTAATGCATGGCTGGATTGGCGGAAGTTGCGCCCAACCTACCGTCATCCGCGAAGCTCTTAAAGCTCTGACGGACGGCGAACCACGCCTTATTCGGCTGAGTACCAACCCCGGCCAGAATGCTACCCGCGACGGTCTGATTGATTTGCCTATGACTTGTTTTAGCGGGGGTACGTTAGAGATTTATATTGAGCCGGAGCTACCTGCCCCGCGCTTGATGGTGGTGGGAAATTTACCTATCGCCCACGCTTTGGTCAGGCTGGGCAAGGTTATGAAGTATCACGTGATTGGGGTTGACCTGGACACGCACGGAGCAGGTATGGCCGAGGCCGATGAAATTGTCACCGAGTTGAGCCAGCTTGCCCCCAAAATCACCCGTCTAACTTATATTGTGGTAGCCAGTCACGGCAAATATGACGAAATAACCCTTGAACAAGCTCTGCGCTCGAAGGCTGCTTATGTGACTCTGGTTAGCAGCAAAACGCGGGCCGCCGCCGTGCTGGAATATTTAACCGCGCAAGGGCTGACCGAGGCTGACCTGGCCCGCCTAAAATCTCCGGCAGGGCTGGACATTCAGGCATTGCAGGGCGAAGAAATCGCTTTGAGTATAATGGCTGAAATCGTCCAGAAGCGGCGCAATAACGAGATTGCCAGTAGCGAACCAGCCGTAGTTCAGCCACTCGAAGCAACTGATCCGGTCTGCGGTATGACCGTGCAAGTCGAAGGAGCTTTATACCAGACTGAATATGGCGGCGAAACCTATTATTTTTGTTGTGTCGGCTGCCGAGACTCCTTTGTAGCTGCGCCGGAAAAATATCTGCTCCAGGCCACCCCTACCGGACAAGCGGTTGACCCGGTTTGCGGTATGACCGTCGAAATTGCTACCGCCAAATATATGTCCGAGTACGAAAACCAGCTTTATTACTTTTGCGCTCCCGGTTGCAAACGTTCGTTTGATAAAGCTCCGGCCACGTATCTCCAGGTAGCCAACGTCTGAACTTATGTCAGAGATACTCGCGGCTATTTTGAAAAGTATGCCAGGCGGTTGGCAAAGTCAGAAACTGTTTATCGGTTCTAACTGGACTATCTCTATCGTCCAGAACGAAACTGGCGAACAACGGGCTGGATTAGCTGCCACCCCTACGCCTGAAAAGGTAGCAAAACAGGCTCGTTTTCAGCCTGGATTTAACAAAGTTGAGGACGATGCTGCGACTTTAGCTCATTACGCCCAATCTGCCGAACCCACCGCCTCCGCAGTAGGACTAGCCACTTTGAACGCGCTGCTCCAACCAGACCCCAACTTGCTGGCAGATATTGATGCGGCGGATTGGCTGGTCGAGCAGGGCCGTAATCAGAAGGTGGCTTTGGTCGGGCGTTTCCCTTTTATTGACGAGTTGCAGCCCGTCGTTGCCCACTTATGGGTCTTTGAATTAAACCCCAATCCTGATGAATATGGAGCAGAACAGGCTCCTGACATTTTTCCTCAAGCCGATATTGTGGCAATCACCAGCAGTACGTTGGTTAATCACACTCTGGACGCTCTGCTGGCTCTGGTCAGACCACCCACCAAAGTGATGCTGCTTGGCCCGACTACCCCTTTGACCCCGGTATTATTCGATTTTGGTATAGATTTACTTTCAGGCACGCAAGTTATTGACGTAGAAACCGTGTTGGCTGCCATCCAGCAAGGTGTAACTTTCCGTAAAATGGTCGGTCTGCGCCGCGTGACGCTGCAAAAAAGCGTAACCGTAAGGTAACTACTCAGGGGTTGTCACGGCCCGCAGGGTTGCGGAACGAAGGGGCATCCGACGGTTGATGAAGCTTAACAATTTAATCCGGTATCGGGAACGCCATTGGATAGATCCAACGTCTAGCCAGCCCAAACACCACCCAGGGGGTACCCGAACGTGTCACCGAACTGTGCGGCAACCTGATTTATCAGGTTTGGGGTGAATAGCGGGTACCCCCTGGGTGGGTTTCAACCGTTGGCGATACCGGATTATTTCGTCAATGTTCATCAACCATCGGCGAACTTAAAACCTGAAACACACCTAATTATGAAAGGCTCTTCAAGACTATATAATGTTCCGGTTTCGGATTTCGGGCAACCGCCCACATATTTGCTCGTTGTATAGTCTGAGGCGAAGAGTTTTCTTTGCTTGCCCACAATTGGCTAAAACAACATCGGAAACGAGACTGGTATAATGAGCAAGAAAAACGTGCTACGTAATGGGGTTTCAATGGTGCTGGTGAGTTTACTACTCAATTTCTGCATTCCCTGGCTGGCACAGGCGGAGTCTGATAGTGCGGCTGTTCCGGCTAGTGCTGGTAAAATCAAGGCAGCAGGTGCAAAATTGGTAGATGGAGCAGGTCAAACTTTTTTTCTGATGGGGGCTAACTATGTCGGTCATACCGATAGAGCCTGGTTAATGTGGAACACCGACAAGTTCGATGCTACCCTTATAGCGCAAGATTTTCAGCGTATGACTGAAGCTGGTTTGAACACAGTCCGTATTTTCGTGATGAAACCGTTGCGCGACGATATTAATGGCAACAATTTCAGCAAACTCGACCAGGTATTTGATATAGCCGCCGCCAAAAACCTGCGGATAATCCTTTCCTTTAACGATTATGATGAGCCTGACCTGAATAAAGAAGCCCAGCTAGATAGAAAAATAGCGGCTCGTTATGGCAGCAAGGCGGGATTATTAGGCTACGACCTCAAGAATGAGCCACAATTCAACGACTTAGAGGGTGCGATTTACCCGACCAGTGCTAACGTCCCTTTGCAGAAAGATGACTTCATCAAAGTCTATGGCGAACGGATGAGTCAATCCGAGGTAGATGCCTGGAGACAAACGACTGAAGGCAAACAGGTCGTACCTGCCCGAATGGATGCGCGGTCTGGTTACATCTTTGCTAATGCGTATAAGCTTTTTCTGGAATTTCTGGCCGACAGCAGTAAATGGGTAGCGGCTCACCCAGGTAAAACTACTTTAGATTATATGGACTCGCCGGACTCGGCTAAATGGGTCAAGTATCTTGATGCGCTGAACGGCACACTCAACGCCTGGATTGATGCACGAGTCGGGCCGATGCGGGAGGTTGACGCGCAAACCCTGATTACCATAGGGTGGAGTAACCACATCCTGGCGAAAATGCAGGCTAATGCCAGGCTCGGCTTTGTATCGCAGCATCGCTTTACGTCCGAAGGCTATAACGGTTTGCAAACCACCCTTAGCCTGCTATCAAATCTACGGGCCACTTTTACCACCCACCCCGTCATACTGGAAGAATTTGGCTATAGCAACACCCACAGCGACAATAGCGCGGTGGCTACCAACCTGACTGCCAGCTATGAAACGGCTCTCTGGCTTTTTCTAGCCTCAAAAGGTTTTGCGGGTGGGCTTAAATGGATGCTGGTTAATTTTCCCTCCGGTGCAAATAAAGTTGAAAATAACTACGGCCTGCTAGACGACAATAGCCAGCCCAAACTGTCCTATTACGCCCTCAAAGCGGTGAGCGGCTATGTTCAGACCGAAAATCAACAGCCTAATCTGACGCTTAACGATATACAAGCGGCTGGCTCAAACGTAGCTTACCAGTATGCCGGGCCGCATGGGGTTTTTAGTAGTGCGACCAGTCTAGCAACTGGCCCAGTGCGCTATAGCCAACTTCAAATTTCACCTTTTGCGGCCTACTGGCCGGGAGATTATTCTGGTGAGGTACACATCCTGGCAACTCAGGCTACCAACGTTACGGTTGATATGACGGCCCTTTATCCACTGTATAATGCAGCGAGTGTGGTCAAACTAGCTTTGGAAGGCGGTGCGGAGCAGTCGTTAAGCCCGGTTGGTAATAGCGTAACCTTCAATGTTAATCCCAACCAACTTTATGTATTGCGTATCCCGGTGCAACCGCCCGCCTTCAAAAAAGCCCAACCTTTGGGTGGTGTCAACCTTTATTTCCCCCAGACTTCCCACAATTTGGGTGGAGTTTTCCGAACCTATTGGGAGCAGCACGGCAGTTTGGCGATTTTCGGCTATCCTATTAGCGAGGTCTTTAACGAGGGCGGATATTCAGTTCAATATTTCGAGCGCAATCGCTTCGAGTATCATCCCGAAAATAAAGGTACAGCCAGCGAGGTACTATTGGGCTTGCTAGGCCGCAGTATCACTGCCGGACGCGAGACCGAGGCGGCTTTCCAGCACATAGCAGCTTTTACCGACGGCCCTGACCGCCGTTACTTTAGTGCCACGGGTCACAGCCTCAACTACGGCTTCAAATATTATTGGGAGCAGCACGGCGGTCTGGCGCAGTTTGGCTATCCTATCAGCGAGGAATTCACCGAACTAAACCCAGCTGATGGCAAAACTTATACGGTGCAATATTTCGAGCGGGCGCGTTTTGAATATCACCCGGAGTACAAGGGTACGCCCTACGAGACCTTATTAGGATTGTTGGGCTGGCAATTGGTCAAAACTAGAGGCTGGCTGTAATAGCCAACCCAGGCACGCTATCTTCACAATTTTTACCCGGTCTTGTACATTACGAAGACCTTTACCGAAGTGTGCTTGCAGGGCCATTGCAGGGTTGGTGGGGGTTGTCATTCTGAGCAAAGCGAAGAATCTGTTGCTGAAGCGCAGACCTTTCGACTACGCTCATGGTGACAATTCGGGCTTGACCTTGCAATGCCCCTGGTGTGCTTGAGCCTTGATTGACAGAGCCGGGCCGAAAGGGTATAATGCACACTTGCAGTCCAAAAGGCGTGATTGTCGGTTGCCCCGCCAGCCCGGACGCTATAGTAAGCAGGAATTGGAATTATAATTAGGTAGCAAGTAAGCTAAGAATACCAGAACTAAGGTCTGTCAAGTTGATTGACAGAGCCAGCAGGAGGAAAAGTAAGTGTTTGCAGTGGTGGAAACTGGAAGCAAGCAGTATAAGGTGGCTCCCGGTGATGTAATTAAAGTTGACCGCCTGCCGGGTGATGTAGAGGGCGAAGTGCGTTTGGAAAAAGTGCTGCTTGTCTCCGGCGAGGCCGGGATAACCATCGGCACGCCTGTGGTGGAGGGCGCGATTGTCAGGGCCACCATTACCGCGCAGGGTAAAGGCGAGAAAATTATCGTTTTCAAATACAAGTCCAAAAAACGTTATCGCCGCACTATGGGCCATCGTTCGTTTGTAACTACTCTCAAAATTGAAGAAATTTTGCAGGGTTAATTTTTCTGGCATGATAAAGGAGTGACAAGAAATGGCTCACAAAAAAGGAGTAGGTAGCTCTCGCAACGGACGCGATAGTAATCCTAAAATGTTGGGTGTCAAGCGTTATGAAGGTCAGGTAGTACGTAGTGGTACTATTTTGGTACGCCAGCGCGGGACACATTTCAAGCCGGGCGAAAATACGGGTTTAGGCCGTGACCATACCATTTTTTCCGTAATTGACGGTGTTGTGAAGTTCGAATGGGACAGCAAAGACAAAAAGCGTATCAGCGTTTATCCTGCGCCTGTTAGTAGCGAGTCCGCTCCAACTGGTTTGGTAGAAACTGCCACCGCTGTTCTTTAGTTTTAGCAGTCCGAGGTGCGTGGGGAATTGGTTGCAACTATTTCCCGTTTCAAACCGTATATATCTTTGTCATAAAAAAACGGTTTGAAATATTATAAAAAAAGAGGTTTAATAAAACAGATGAAAAACGGTATCCACCCCAACTATAATCCCGTAGAGATTATCTGCGGCACGTGTAACACGGTTTATAAAACCCGTTCCACGCGCAAAGGCCCGATGCGGGTCGAGCTTTGTGCCAACTGTCATCCTTTTTACACTGGTGAGCAGCGCATCATTGACACGGCTGGTCAGGTTGACCGCTTTATGAAGCGTATGCAACGCTCCCAGGACGCGAAGGGCAAGAAACCCGAAACCGTCGAAGCTGGCTCTAGTAGCGAGTAAACGTTTTTGGGTTATCAGTAAATTGATGCTTGATAAAAGAAAATGGGCTGCCGTTTTATTTTTAGCGAAGTAGATGGCAACCCCTTTTTTTGACTTTTTATTTGAGAAAGGAGCGGGCGTGTTCGGGGAAAATGCTAATTTGCGCCAGCGTCATCTGCGCCGCGACGAACCGGGTGGCTGGTTAGAGGTAGTTTGTGGCAGTATGTTCAGCGGCAAAACTGAAGAGCTTATCCGGCGGGTTAAACGGGCAGTGATTGCCAAACAACGGGTGCAGGTCTTTAAACCCGCTATTGATACGCGCTATACCGCCGAACAGGTCGCCAGTCATAGCGGAGCGTATTACGATGCTCTACCTGTCAGCGATAGCCAGCAAATGCGTGGGTTACTAGACCCAGAAGCCGAAGTGGTGGCGATTGACGAGGTGCAGTTCTTCGATGCCGAGGTTTTAGCTTTTTGCCGGGAGTTGGCTCAAAGCGGGCGGCGCGTAATTGTGGCAGGGCTTGACCTAGATTTCCGGGGCGAACCGTTTGGCCCGATGCCCCTCCTCATGGTAGAAGCGGAACAGGTGGACAAATTGCAGGCTATTTGTATGACTTGTGGCGCACCCGCCAGTCGCACCCAACGTTTGATTAACGGCCAGCCAGCCAGCTACTACGACCCAATTATTTTGGTAGGCGCAACCGAGGTCTATGAAGCACGCTGCCGCAAGCATCATGAAGTCCCCCGCACCTAGTTTTTGGCAGCTATTCACCACAGCAACCAGTTGACGACACGGTGTTCACGGAGGAAATTCAAAAGCAGGTTACGAACGCAAGGTTTGGCCTGTTGCTGTTCCCCTTCACTGTTCCTCTCTCCGTCAACTCCGTGTCTCCGTGGTGCAAACTCCTATCGTGTTTGTTTATTCATTCCTCAATTTCAGCTACGGGTGTATCGGTCAGCATCGCCACCGCTTCCACGATGTCGGCTTTGGTAACGGTTGGCTGCGGGTTGGGGAAGGGATTTGCGGCTGCCTGGGCCAGTTGCGCTCGTAGCTGGTCTTCATGCTCGCTTATCTCTTTGGCTAAATCCCAATCTTGGTTGGTAAGAGCGGCTTGTTTTTGTTGTACCAGCAGGGCAATAGTAGCCAAACCGCTTTTGTAATCCGGGTGGGCTTGAGACGAGGCACGGGCGCGTACCATTACCGCAGCCTCGTCCAGCAAATCAATTGCGCTATCGGGTCTGTGGCGACTGCTCGGATATTTGCCCGCAAGGGTAGCAGCCGCTTGTATGGCTTCGTCAGCTATTTCAACGTTATGAAATTCCTCGTAACGGCTTTTGAGACCGCCCAACATCTCGGTAGTCTGTTCAACAGTGGGTTCCGGTACGTGGACGGGTTGCAAAAAACGGCCAGCCAATTCGTCTGGTTCGATAAATTTGTGGTATTCGGCAGTTGTAGTCGCTCCAATTACCTGGAAATCGCCGCGTGCCATCGCCGTTTTCAGCACATTTACCAAACTTTCGCCACCTTCGGATACCGCCGCCCCCAACAAATGAAACTCATCTACAAACAAAAGTGCATTGGTGCTGCGAACCTGGGCCAAAGTTTGCTCAAACCGCTCCAGATAGTCGCCCATCGCGCCGGAATTCTTGCTATAAGCGACGGCCCGTGCCGCCAACAAACCCGTGTCCAACGAAAGCAGACGGCGATTACGCAGATTTGGCGGTACGTCGCCCTGGACAATTTTTTGGGCCAGACCTTCCACCAAAGCAGTTTTGCCCACCCCCGGTTCGCCTATCAAAAGCGGATTGCCTTTGCTGCGCCGCGAAAGTACCAGCATTAGCCGTGCCATTTCTGCTTCACGTCCAATCACCGGGTCAAGCTTGTTTTGGCGGGCTTGTTCGGTCAAATCTTGGCCCATTAAAGCCAGGGAGGGTGACAGGCTTGTTATGTTAAGACGAACGCTTTGACCAGCAGGGTCGGATTTACCCGCGTAACCAGTCTGGGCCAACATATCCAGCGTGGCCTGTCGCAGACTGTTCAAGCTAACCTCCATACTTTCTAAAATTCCGACAGCTACCCCACCGCCTTCACTTAACAAGCCCAATAACAGATGTTCCGTGCCAATATATGGGTGGCCCAGATTTCTGGCTTCATCCCACGCCAGTTCCAGTATCTTTTTGGAACGGGGAGTGAGACCGATTTCTTCCGGTTTGGGTAGTTCGTCGCCCCTGCCAATAATCAGCGTCACGGCTTCGCGTACTTTTTCCAGCCCGATGCCGTTTTTTTGCAAAACCCGTCCGGCAATGCCATCAGCTTCTCGGATTAGACCCAACAGCAGATGTTCCGTGCCAATATATTTGTGGCTCATCGCCTGAGCTTCCTGACGGGACAACACTACCACTCTTCGCGCCCGTTCGGTGTAATTTTTATACATATTTTCAGGAGTAAACATTGTGGGCAGTCCTCCTTTGTTAGCAGCCATAATTCTGTCGGCAGGTTTGAGCAGACGGGGCGGAATAGCGTGTCGCGCCAGTGCGGTAATCCGGTCAAGTGTATTTCTCATTGGATTATTTCCTCCTGGGCCGCGTTTTGCAAATCGGACTGCTTTGTAAAGCTATCGGGAAGTTTCTCCATTTTGGTTTTTGGTAGGCGTTTGCGCCAGATATTTTGTGCTTTTGCCACTTTTTTCAACTTTTTTTGGTAATCTTTGTAAAGGGTACGCGCCATCACCTTTTGATATTCGGCCTGGTCATAGTTGCCACTGCCCGGCAATTCGCTGATAACTTCCCGGACTTGTTGCAAGCTGGCAAAAAAATCGCGGCAAACCTCACACTCCAGTAAATGCCGCTCGGTCAAATCTTGCTCGTCGGGCGAGGCTGTCCCATCTTGATAGCTAGAAAGCAAAGGCCCAATATGAGGCTGGGGCGCGTGTAAGTCGGTGCGAATGCGTGTTTTCATTTGCGTTTCCTCCTCCTATTTTGACACACTATCGGCACACTCTTTGGCGTAGGCCGCCACAAAAGCTTGCTTGGCCCGGTAAAGCCGCTTTTTCAGGTTATCTTTGGTCAGAGTCAGAATGTGGCAAAGCTCGTCAATACTAAAACCTTCACGCCAGTGCAACAACAGACAGGCCGCATATTCGGGCTTAATCGCGGTCAAGGCGTGTTCCACCAGTTCGGTTTCGATATAGCGTTTTTCAAAAATGGCCTCGATTGTCACCAACGGTTTAGGTGGATTGTCCCCAAACGGCAGCACTCGTTTCCAGGTCGCCAGCCGCATATTGCTATAGGCAGTGTTGGTGGCGATTTTGTAAAGCCAGCTTCGCAGTTGTAAATCCGGCCCGGTGCGTGGCAAGGCCCGATACGCTTTGACAAAGGTTTCCTGAACTATATCGCTGGCCGTTTCTACGTCGCCACACAAGCGGGCTAAATATAAACGCAAGGCAGGTGCAAATATCACGTATAACCGCTCGAACTCAGCAGCGTCTTGCCGTTGCAACGCCGCCAGGTCAAAACCAGAACTATCAGCCGGATTGGGAAAATTGCCCGGTCGGTCTGTCATAATTTTTCCTCGCAAAATGCAGTTTTGAAATTTCGCTTTCTCATCCAGTATAACGCGCCAATCAAGCCAAAAGAGGACACTGTAATTCTAGCTTACCCAAATGAGGTATAATTGGTAAGCTTGTGGCAGTATTTTTGACTAAACAAATTAGGATTATGGCCTGGAAACAAACAGTGAGAGGAGCTTCTATGCGGAAAAAATGGCACGGTATGATTTTAGTGGGATGTCTGGTTTTGAGTTTGGGGCTGCTGTTGGCGGCTTGCGGCGAGACCGAGATTGCTACCAACAATCCTGACAGCACTACTGGAGCGGTAAATATAACAGGTGGTGCAAATGCAACGGCTGGCTCTATTGCTGTAGCTACCAGGGGAGCGGCAACTGGCGCGAACGTCAGCATCAAGCGTATGATATTGTCGCGTGACAACACCACTAGAGATACCACTTTCAGCTTTAGCCCTAAAGATAATCCGCTTTATTGTATCGTGGAATTGAACCAGGCAGTCAACAGTGCGACTTTCAAATTCATCTGGACAGCAGTGAACGTAGGCGGCGCACAAGATTACAAACTTTTGGAAAAGTCTGTAGATGCCAAAGCGGGTGAAATTCTTTATACGGCTACTGCCAAACTAGACAAAGATTGGCCGACGGGCAACTACCGGGTGGATTTTTATGCTAACGACATTTTGAGCAAGTCGTTAAATTTTATGGTTCAGTAACTTTGTCAGGGAAAAGATATGGCTGGTATTTTGCGGATGGAAATAGCTCTTAAAGGTTTCGAGAAAAGCGGCAAAGTCTCGCGCCTGACCAAGAATGGAGCTTATCGCGTCACTATCACGCGCGAGAGCGACCAACCAGACGCAATCCGGTATTTGTTACAGGTTTTTCGTATGCCGCGCAAGGACACGCCCAAAAACGAAAAAGTCGAAGTGGAGGAACTTAAATTGCGTTTCGACTCGCTACAAAAAGTGCTGGGCGTGGCAAATAAGGCGTTGGAAGGCGGTCTGGAAACTATGTTGTTGTTCAACAAGCCGCCAACCTTTTCGTAAAAGCGTTATTAGGAAACCCGAACCGAAACTTTGGAATTGCGCCGGACGTTGTGTTACCACCGAACAGATCCACATCGGCTGACGGAGCAGCCTCCTACAATTGTAGGAACAGGCTCTGTCCTCCGATAGTAAAAGGAAGGTGAGCACCACTTGCGTAGAATGGGCAGATTTATTATCAGGCATCGTTTCAGTCTATTTGTGAGCCTGGATATTATTATTTTGCTATATATGCAGCTGTATTTCAGCCACCAAGCCTTAAAAGCAGACGGTTGGAACTACCTTTTGGATAATGGCTACGAAGGCTACGCGAGTAGTGTGCGGGTCAATTATGACGGGGGCAGCCCGGCAGAAATACAGCACTTTGTAGAGGTGCAACGCCGCGAGAACGACCAGCTTTTCCAGAACGGCACGCGGGAAGTACAGGGGGCGATATTGGATTTCAAACGCCCCTTGAGTCTGGCAGAGGCCGACGCTTTTATCAACAAGTATGGCATTTGGGCTGACAGCTATAATCTTACTATTCACAACCCGCTTTACCCCAACAGTCGGGCCACGTTGGAAGTAACCCTGGGCAGAGATGGCCGCAACCCACAGTTTTTTGATAATAGCTGGCTAGATAAAACTATTGCTACTTTCAGCACAAACAACGTTTGCACTTGTAGTTTTGTAGGCATCACTACTATGCGGGTCAATCTGGATTACCCGCACTACAAACAATTGTTGGCTGATAAAGACGTTTACACGGTGGAGATGATGGCTCAGGTGGTTAAAGCCAAACTGGAAAACGGGCCACTTTTGGAGTGGGGTTTAAAAGGTTTATACGGGGTCAAGCTGGATGATTACAACCAACTGCTGCACAACGTCAGCTATCAACCGTTGTATAGCCAGCTTGAACGGTTCAAAATGGTGCAAATGACAGAAGCAGAAACAGGAAATGAAAAATGAGTAGCGAAAACGATTTGGAAACAGAAAGCTCCGAAGCCAAAAAACCCGACCAATCTAAACGCAAAGGTCTGGTGATGGTGTGGACGGGCAACGGCAAGGGCAAAACAACGGCGGCGTTGGGGATGGCAGTGCGGGCGACAGGCTACAATATGCGCGTCTTGATGATTCAGTTTATCAAAGGGGACTGGAAGTACGGCGAACTGAAGGCTGCCCAACGTCTGGCTCCCGAACTGGAAATTGTGCAGGGCGGCAAAGGTTTTACTATCGAAGGACTTTATAACGGCAAAATCTCGCTGGAAGAACATTACCAGGCGGCGGCGGATAGTTTTGAGCGTACCAAAGCCGTGATTACTAGCGGCCTCTATGATATGGTGGTATTGGACGAAATCTTTTGGGCTTTGAAAGATAATTCCGTCAGCCTGGACGAGCTATTGGATGTTATCAAATCCAAACCAGCCAGTTTGCACCTGGTTTTGACTGGACGCGGCGCACCCCCGGAAGTGATTGAACTGGCCGACTTGGTGAGCGAAATCCAGGAAATCAAGCATCCTTACCAGCAAGGCATTCCGGCCCAAAAGGGGGTAGAATTTTAGCCTTTGTTATCAGGACTGAGCCTCAACTTCGTATTCGACGCTCACATCGGTCTGCAAAACCCATTCCAAAGTGCTAATAGTACCGCTCAGGTTGGCGATCTCTATGGATAATTCCTGGACAGCCTCGTTGTCTTCGCTGGCTTGAGCGGCTTCTTCCTCGTCCAACAATTCTTTGCGGGCTTCGGCGGCTTCCAGTAACCGTTGCTTAATTTCGGTTTTACTACGCATCTTTCGTTTTCCTTTCGTGGGTTAAATAAATACCTGGATTTACAAACGATTGGAGACGAGGCGACGACGTGCGAAAGCTATTTCTGTCAAGGCTATGGCGGCCAGCCCCAGTGCTACGTGTACCCACACCAAATTATTGTAGGCATCGCCAGTAATCCAACTGAAGGCCAGGGTCAAGAGCAAGAAAATCCCATAAAGCAAGGTCAGGGTAATTACAATACGCCCCACCATACCGATTCGTCGCCCCCCAGGTGTCATAATAGTGCGGCTACGAGCCATATTTGCCTCGTACAGACCCACCAGACCCAAGGCTACCAAAATATGAACCCAGCGCAAAACGTTATAACCGTTACCACTTGCGCCCAGGCTATACCAACCAAGCCCTGCTCCCACTAACAGTAAACCTAGTATCAAAACCGTCGTGGCCGCTATTCTCAAATACAATCGGGTGGTCTTGTTCATCCTTAATCCTTCGTTTTCTTATAATTACCGAGACTATCATCTCATATATGAATTGTATTTTAACACAAACCAAACCAGGCTATATATTAGCCTGTCGCGTGTGGTACAAAGTTTTGCAGAAATCGCCAACACTTCACCTGGGCCGGGTACAGGCAACCATCGGCGGTCTGTAATCCCGCAAAAATATGCACCACATCCTTGTCGCTTCTGATAGATAAGGACAGTCAAAACCTTTTGCCTTATCTTTCATATATAATAACTGCGAGGACGCTTAATGTGGAAATAACGCATCTGACAGATAGTGCTTGAGTGGAAAAGCTAGATGCACAGGTGCGTAACATAAGCATTAGGTGGGACATACTGACTACGGTGCTTAATCGAATTACGAATAAGCCTCTTTTACAGCTAGATAAGGAATTGATAATGGCAAGTGCATTTGTAACTGGTGCGTCGGGCTTCCTCGGACGCAATCTAGTTGGGGCGTTACGTCAGCAAGGCTATGACGTGCGAGCCTTAGTACGTTCCCCGGAAGCGGCAGCCACCGTGCGCGAACTAGGAGCCGAACCCATTATGGGTGATTTAGATACCCAGTCAGCTATACAACAAGCAATGAATGGGTGTGAGACGGTTTTTCACCTCGCCGCCTACTTAGGAGATTGGGGTCGTTACGAAGATGCCTATCGCGTCAACGTTACAGGCACAGAAAATGTCCTCGCTGCCGCCCGCAACGCCAAAGTACCCCGCCTGGTTCACGTCAGTACCGAGGCCGTACTCGTGGGAAGCGGCGCACCAAAAATTATCCACTCCGACGAAACCTGGCCTCTTCCAAAACGCCCGATTGGAATCTACCCTGCCACCAAAGCTTTAGCCGAGGAACGAGTACGCGCCGCCAACTCCGCTGAACTAGCCACTATCATCGTCCGACCACGTTTCATTTGGGGGAAGGATGATACCAATGTCCTAAAGCAACTGGTACAAGCCGTTCAAAAAGGTGGCTTTGCCTGGATCGGGGGCAAACATCTTACCTCCACTACCAACGTCACTAACGTTTGCGAGGGAACAATCCTGGCTGCCCAACCAGGTCACGGCGGCGAAACCTATTTCTTAACTGATGGCGCACCCATAGAATTTCGTAGCTTTGTAACTGCTATGCTCGAAACGCAAGGAGTAAAACCAGGCAACCGTAGCATCCCATTCGGCGCAGCCGACGCAACAGCCTGGTTGTTAGAAAAAGTTTGGCAACTCTTCAAGTTCAAAGCTACGCCGCCCCTCACCCGCACCACCGCCCACCTTTTTGGACAGGAAGTCACAGTCAATGACAGTAAAGCCCGTCGTGAATTGGGTTACGTTGGCGCAAAATCGCGTGAAGCTGGGCTTGCCGAAATGAGAATAGCCGCATCAGGCCAAACTAAATAATAGCAGATGAAAAAAAAGGAGTAAGTAGTTATTATGACGATAGATAATTTTGGGCAGAACGGCGCGAATGCGTTGGCCGAAAAATCAGAGAATCAGCACCCGCACCTCGACGAGATGGGCGGGGTAGTTAGCAGTAATAAAGGGCCGGGCGATATTCAGGCTTATAATAACATTTTGGAATTGATAGGCAACACCCCCTTAGTACGAATGCCCCGGCTGGCACGTGGTATCAAAGCGACGGTACTGGCAAAGCTGGAAATGCTCAACCCCGGAGGCAGCGTCAAAGACCGCATTGGTATCAAAATGATTGAGGAGGCCGAAAGAAGTGGTCTGCTCAAAAAAGGTGGCACGATTGTCGAGCCAACCAGTGGTAACACGGGCGTGGGGCTGGCAATTGCGGCGGCCATCAAAGGTTACAAAACGATTTTTGTGATGCCCGACAAGATGAGCCAGGAAAAAATCGCGCTGCTGAAAGCTTATGGAGCGGAAGTGGTGATTACGCCGACTGCCGTGCCACGCGAGTCGCCCGAAAGCTATTATAGTGTTTCTGCACGGTTGGCAAAGGAAATCCCAGGCGGTTTTCAGCCCAACCAGTATTTTAACGCGGCCAACCCGCGTACCCATTACGAGACTACCGGGCCGGAAATCTGGCGGCAAACGGCAGGACAGATAGATTATTTTGTGGCGGGTGTAGGCACGGGCGGCACGATTAGCGGTACGGCCAAATTTTTGAAAGAGCAAAACCCCAATGTGCGGATTGTGGGAGTTGACCCCGAAGGTTCGCTGTACACTGGAGACAAAGTTAAACCTTACAAAATCGAAGGGATTGGCGAAGATTTCATCCCCGGCACAGTTGACCTGAGCTTGATTGACGAGTGGGTGACGGTGAGTGACCGCGATGCTTTCCTGACTGCCCGTAAAGCCGTGCGCGAAGAAGGCATTCTGGTGGGTGGCTCGTGCGGCGCGGCTCTGTACGGCGCGTTGGAAGTGGCGAAGCGGCTGGACGAAGATAAACTGGTGGTGGTGTTGCTGCCGGATAGCGGACGCAGCTACCTGAGCAAAGTCTATAACGATGCCTGGATGCGTGACCAGGGCTTTGTGGAGCGTTTCCCGACCCACCCCCGTGTGCAGGATTTGTTGCATAACCACAATTACGACGGTCACTCCGAGCCAGCTTTTATCACGGTGCGTACTGATATGGCGGTCAGCGATGCGATTGCGACGCTGCACGAATATGGGATTTCCCAAATGCCCGTTGTAGCCAGTGGCGATTACCAGCGGCAAATCGTGGGTAGTTTGCAGGAACGCACGCTACTGGATAAGATTTTCAAGAACCCAGAAATCGTATCGGCCATTGTGGAACAGGTGATGGACGCACCTCTGCCGACGGTGAGCAGCGACGAGGAGGTGGAAAATATTTTCCCCTTGTTCAGTGCTACTGCTTCGGCCCTGGTAGTCGAGCGCGACGGTATTCCGGTGGGCATCATCAGCCGCACCGACTTGCTAGAGTTTGTGGCCCGCGAACGCGGACGCAAGTAGCCTTAGCTCGACTTTACACATTTTCAGCAGTGCTGTGAGTGGTTGAAGCTGGCAGTGCCTAAACCAGCAGCTTTGGGTAGGGGTTTGATTGAGCAAACCCGCCTTTGGACGCAATAAATTGCGCCCCTACCAAAACCTTGCGCTATAACCATAGGCACTGCCCAGGTGTTAAAGAGCTTCACGCTATTACGTAGTAGCTATATCAATTTTCCCAACTTGCTAATTTATGGCACTCAAATTGCAATATAGTAAGTCAGCAAAAAATTAAAAGCCTTTTAGTAAGGCTGACCGGACAGCTTGAATAGTTCGGTGAATTACCAAAAACGAAGAAGATGGAGGTCACTTAAATATGGACGGTTTGGAACTTTTGAAACAAGACCACGACACGGTGAACGCGCTTTTCCGCCAATTCGAGCAGGGCGGCAACTCCCAGGAATTTGAAATGCTGTTTACTCAGCTTTACGATGCGTTGGTACTGCACACTATAATC
The DNA here is from genome assembly GCA_038207455.1 of Chloroflexia bacterium. GTDB lineage: Bacteria > Chloroflexota > Chloroflexia > Chloroheliales > Chloroheliaceae > JBBQZT01. The sequence continues at coordinate 105,271 of JBBQZT010000002.1, read as the reverse complement.
GAGGAGCAGGTGCTTTACCCGATGCTCAAGCTGATGCCAGAGACGGCCGGCCTCGCCCGTGAAGCCTACAACGAACACGGTCAGGCCAAGCTTACCCTGACTAAAATCGCGTCCCTGGATAACACTTCGGCGGAATGGGGCCAGATGATGACCACTCTGATGCGCGAAATTACCCAGCACGTGCAAGAGGAAGAAGGCACGATATTCCCAAAATTACGCCAGTTGATGAGCGAGGCTCAGTTGCGAGATTTGGGCGACCAACTGCAACAGGCCAAAGATAAAGGCATTAACAGCGCGGTTTTGAAGGAGTTAAGCCAGCACGGGACTACCGCTCCCATGCCTTCTATGCAAACTATGCCCACTTCCGGTTTGAAGAGTGCTACTATGATGACCGACATAGATTCGCCGTCGGCTACCACTTTCCAACCAACTAACCTGAGTTTATAAAGGTTGAGCGCGTTAGGGACACGGGGGAATCCAATGGGTTCCCCTTTTTTGATTTATAAGGAGTTATAAATTGGACGAGGCGCAACTGGTTGGTCGCAACTCTATATATTTGCGACGCAAGCCTACCAATTCTTTGCAGGAAAACACCCAGATGCCTATGAGCAAGCTATCGGCTGGTATCAAGCTTCTACCTGGGAAGTGCGCTCGTTCGCATTAGGTATCTTGGGCAGACTGGCAGGGCAGGACAGGCGGGCGTTAGATTTTCTTTATCAACACTGTGGGAATGATCCCGCGTGGCAGGTCAACGAGGCGTTGGCGGTAGCTTTTGACGACTATTGTGCGGCTGTGGGCTACGAGTGGGCAATACCCCAACCCTACCTGCATCGGGCCGTTTCGGAAGGTTTGCGCCCCTGGGTCAGCAGCAACCGTCAGTATTTCGTCACGCACCCCCAGGCCGCGATTGATTTGCTCGGTTTGCTCAAAGACGATGAGAGCCGCTACGTTCAAGCGTCGGTGGGCAACGCCTGGCGAGACATCAGTCGCAAACACTTTGACCTGGTATTGGCGGCTCTTAAAGCCTGGCTGACGGCTGCTCCCCACTCCAAAGCGCGGCGGGTAGTAGCAAAATTCGCGCTGGAAATAGCGGTCAAGACAGACCCATCGCTACGCCAGCTTTACGAAAATTAAAGTTTGTAAGCTTGCAAAATAGTGTAGCTTTTGGTTGAGCTATGGTTTATAATGGCTGAAACTGATACTCCGAAATAACAGGTAGTCCAATTTTGGATTATATTTGGATAAATAAGGAGGTATGTTTTGAAGCAGTCAGATGCGATTAAGCACGTAGTCATTATTGTCAAGGAAAACCACTCCTTCGACAATTACTTCGGCAAGTTTCCTGGTGCGGATGGCGATGCTACTCTTGCCCCTAGCCATAACCCACCTGCAATTGACCCGCCTCACGACCACAAAACCTGGTTACAACGAGCTACCCTCGCGGTACGCCAGGAATTTAGCCAGAAAGATATTCCGCAGTATTACGCCTACGCTCACAACTTTACCTTATGCGATAAGTATTTTACTGATGTGGCTGGCCCTTCCACCCCCAACCACTTGATGTTGATTACCGCCGACTCTCCGATTATTGCCAATCCCCCACGTTATAGGCAAAAAGCTGGCCCACCCTTGTATGACCTGCCTTCTCTGCCTGCTAATCTCCAAAAAGCTGGCTTGAGTTGGCGCAATTATGGAGGTTACGCCTTCGATTTCATCAAAGCCCTTCACGGTCATATACTACCTTCGACGCAGTTCGCAGTGGACGCTCAAGCGGGAAACCTACCCTCGGTATCCTGGGTCTATGCTGACCATGCCCTGAGTGAACACCCAGCCGATACCCCTACAGACCGCACCCAGGGAGTTGGTAATGTCACAATGGGGATGCAATGGACAGTTGACCAGGTGAACGCCATCATCAAAGGAAAGCTTTGGCCCAACGTTGCCATCTTTATTACCTGGGACGATTGGGGCGGTTGGGCCGACCACGTGACACCACCAGAAGTTGAGAAGTGGACGGATGGTACGCAATTCCGCTATGGGACACGAGTAGGTTGTTTGGTGTTGAGTCCGTATGCAAAAAAAAGTTATGTTTCTAAAGTTCTCCACTCGCACGTGAGCCTGGTCAAATTTTGTGAAACGACCTTTAATTTGCCCTCGCTCAATGCTCGTACCGCCAGTACGGACGGTATGACCGACTGTTTCGATTTCAACCAGACTCCTTTACCGCACCCCTAAACTATACCAGCTTATTGATAAACGATTTATGACAAGCAAAAAGGCGAGAAAAAGCTTCTCGCCTTTCATTATGCTACACGAACGCGGATAAAAAATTACTCCATCCGACGACGGCGGCTGGTGGTATAGACCGAACGCGAACTGACGCTCGGCTCGAAGATGATATAGAGCAGCTTGACGATGCCCCAACCCAGCAAAGCCCACACCGCCATTGCCAGCAAGGTCGAAATTTCCAACACGCTAGTGTTGTTCAAACTTTGGTCGTTAAAGATACCGTTGAGCGGAATAACCATTGGGCCAGTCACACTATAAACTAAATCGACCAGACCGTTCTTACCCGCGCCCAACAAGCGGAACACAAAGCGCAACAATAGCAACACCTCAAACAGACCTACCACAAAATAAATCACACGGGCGGTGCGGTCTAAAATATTGGCGCGGGCCAGCTTAGGGTCATCAAAAATCTGCTCGTCACGCTCGATCAAATTACCCTGGTTGTCCATATAGGTCTTGTGACCGCTTTGCATTTGTACATCGCCTTGCATCACCTGATTGGTTTCAGATACGGCCTGATTTGCCCCGACTACAGGTTGCACAACCCGACGCGCTTGCATCACTGGCTGTTGCACGACTGGTCGCTGTACTACGGGTTGCACCGATGGCTGCTGGATTATAGGTTGCTGAATGATAGGCTGCACAACAGGTTCAAGTGACTGGGCTGGGATAGGGCTGTACTGCACTTCGCGTTCAACATATACTTCACGTCCAAGAGGTTCCATGATTTTTCTCCTTGCTTAGTTTTGCAGACCCGGCTAGTTACGTTCTTTACTGACCGACTGACTGCCCCAATGTATGTGTGTCTATAGTAGCTTAGAGCCAGTTGCTCTTTGTTGCTGCTATGTAACGCAGAACTCGTGCCACAATTATTTCCGGCCCAATTAGACTGACATAGTGTGACTAATATCACACCCCGAAACTTTCTATTTGAGGATGCGTATATTTATATTGACCTTAATAATAAATTCGGAGAGGAAATAGCAATGATTATAGCAACTTTTGTAGGTGGTTTGATTGCGCTGCTGGTGTTGGCGGCTATCGTCACCCTGGCTCTATTTATTTTAGTGCCGCTTTTGGTGGGTCGCGGTGCGAACGCAATTGGCGAACGGTTGACTGGACAGGCTCTTAATTTGGGTTGCTTTGGCTATTTGTTAGTGGCAATAGCTGGGGCGGTTGTAGGGCATTATATTTTCGGGGCGTGGGGGCCGGAAATTCCGGCGGGTGGCTTGCACATCGTTCCCGCCTTTCTGGGTTCGGTTTTGATAGTAATCGTGTTGCAACTGATTGCCAGCAACCGTCGTCGCCAACATTAAAAGGCCAAAACGTCGTTTCTGCTGGCTTAAAAATTGCTGAAATAAGGCTTTGGTATGCGACTGCGGCAATGAAAGCTGGCAGACATCTATTAAAGTTCTTTTTCAAGAAATGACGAAAGGGTTTCCATATTTTGACTAACCCTAAAAAATCTTTTTTTGCCACCACCGTAATTATGTTGTTAGCGTTAATGTTAGTAGCCTGCGGTGAAACGGCCACTTCACCTGCTAATACTACCTCGATGCCGACTACGAATGTAACGGCTGTAATCACTACTACCAGCAGTATAACGACGGCTCAGGCAAGCGGCCCAACTGCGATGGCAGCTGGCACGGCTACGATAGCGGAGACTACAAATGGGGTATTACCAAACGTCACCTCCATAGTCGGCACGGCCAACATAGCAAGTACAGTAGTAGTTGGTACCGCCAATTCCGCAGCGACAGTAGTAGTCGGCACGGCTAATAAAGTAGGTACAGCCGCAGCCAACACTCCGGCTGTACCGGGAACGGGTGGAGCGGCTGGCACATTGAATCTTCCAGCCATTCCCAACACCAGCGAAATTAAGTTGACCCAGGATACCGCTCAACAAATCTTAAAGGCGGCTTCGTTACCCGCCAGCCTGACTAACGCGACGGTGCGGATTTTCGTATCGGACGAAGACCCGGCTAAACTGGCTACCGATGCGGATACAGCCTTTATTGGCGGCGGCTATGCCTTTGCTATCCCAGGCCAAAGCAAACCTTTGGCTCAGGGCAATAACACTTTTGGCATTTATTCCAAATCCGGTTCGTTAGATGTGTTGACGGTTGTTACCGATCCAGCTAAAGCGTTTGCGAGTGGCACTAGCGCGGCAGGTGTACAAGATATTGAGAACCAGCTGAAAGGCAAAAAGAGTGCCTTGATTGTGGTGGGAGCGAACGGGATGTTGCAGGCCATCGCTGGCGGGCAGGCGGCAGGGGCTGGCAGCACCGCTCCCACCGCTGCCCCTACTAAATAAAGTAAGTGTTCAGATTTACCCTTAATATGTAGGCGGCGCGTCCCCGCGCCCGCACGCTACGCAAATTAGCTACCATAGAGGCGTAGCTACCTGAGCAAAGTCTATAACGATGCCTGGATGCGCGACCAGGGCTTTGTGGAGCGTTTCCCAACCCACCCCCGTGTGCAGGATTTGTTGCATAACCACAATTATGATGGTCATGCCGAGCCAGCTTTTATCACGGTGCGTACCGATATGGCGGTAAGCGATGCGATTGCAACCCTGCACGAATATGGGATTTTCCAAATGCCCGTTGTAGCCAGTGGCGATGACCAGCGGCAAATCGTGGGTAGTTTGCAAGAACGCACGCTGCTGGACAAGATTTTCAAGAACCCGAAGGTCGTGTCGGTCATTGTGGAGCAGGTGATGGACGCGCCTCTGCCGACGGTGAGCAGTGACGAAGAAGTGGAAAACATCCTTACCTTGTTCAGCCCCACCACTCCGGCCCTGGTAGTGGAGCGCGAGGGCATTCCGGTGGGTATCATCCGCCGCACCGATTTACTGGAATTTGTGGCCCGCGAACGTGCAAGTAAGTGGGCTTGGCTATTTTACCCCGAAAGAGTTGAGCCAGAAAGCTAATTCAAAGAAACTTTCTGGCTCATCATATTAGATTTTAGCCGGAAAATTTATTAAGGAGCAACCTGGCTAAGAGTTTCCTTACGCATCGAAGTTGGGTCAACCAACCCTCCCAACTTTCGCCCCGCCGGGTCTTGAAACAATACGGCGTTCCAACTGTCCGCAGCAGCCTGCGACTCCCAGCGCATAATTAACACAAATTCGCCGTTTTCTCCGCGACTAAGCTCTCGCCCAAGATTACCTGCATACTGGCGGGCCACTCCTTGCTGAATTTCCTTTTCAGCCTGGATTAGAGTTTGCTCGTCGGTGCCTTCCCGCAGCTTGTAGCGGGCTACTTCAATAATAGCCATCGTATTACTCCTCCTTTACTTTGCTTTAATAACTCAATTTAGCTATAATATCAATGTGCGTGTGTATTCACCCAATTCATTATATATGCTTGCTCACGCATCGTCAATACTTAAAAGGAGCAATTAAAGATGAATCCAAAATTCACGCAGAATGAAGGGGTGGCCTGGGGGAAATTGCTAAATGTGTATGCTGTGATGATGCGACGGCTCGAAGAGATGCTTCAAACCCAATATCAAATCTCGCACGGGGAGTTTGAGGTATTGTTGCGTCTTTCCTGGGCCAATGGCAACCGGATGCGTATTCAGGAATTAGCGGAAGCGAGCGTGCTTACTCATAGTGGGATGAGCCGATTGGTGGCGCGTTTGGTTAAAGCTAGTCTGGTAAGCCGGGAAAGTGCCTCCGAAGATGGACGCGGCGCGTATGCGGTGCTGACCCCGGCAGGAGGAGAGCGACTAGCCGCCGCCGAAGCCAGCGATATTGCCCTGGTAAAGCAGTTCTTTCTAAGCCTGTACCACGAAGAAGAACTGGAACAAATGGCCTCTTTTTGGCAACGCTTTTTGGAAAATGAGGAACAACTAGCAAAAGTGTGAGTTTCCCCAAATACCTGCCTCTAAAATATAAGTCGCGCTAACTATTTCGCCACGAAAGGTTTTGGCAAGAGCGGGCGGGAAACATAGGGATTACTTTTGACGTAGTAACGCCAGGGCAGTTCCACCCCTTGCGAGATACCGATACGCACGGTTTCGGCCATCTCAAAAGGCGGTAGCACTTGGGCCAAAGTTGGTTCGCTAAGACAAGCAGGGTCACAAATAAATAAGCGGGGGCCGTGCAAGTCTTCGCCATTAAGCCGGGCATCAATCCCCAATGCCTGACACAGCTTGCCAGGGCCGTTGGTCAGCATGAGGTCGGCAGCGCGGGCGGGCGCGGGCGCGGGCGCGGCTTTGAGCAGATGCAAATTGCGGCGGGCGTGCATCTGGGTCAGGCCGATAGTGGGCGCGATGGCCCGCACCAGCACGGCAGCTGGAAAACCGCTCCGCTCTGTCACGACGTTTAACATCCAGTGGCTACCATAGGTGAAATAAACATACGAGCGGCCCGCCTCACCCCACATCACCCGATTACGCGGTGTCAAACCTCGATAAGCGTGGCAGGCCGGGTCTTCCTGTCCCACGTAACCTTCCGTCTCGACAATCAAGCCGCCCACCAGATTGGCTAATTCGATTGGCAGAAGCTCCGGGGATATTGCGTTGTTTTCAGTCTGGCTTACAACGGTACTTTCATCGGCCACCAACAGCAATTTGCCCAACAATTGGCGGGCGATTTCCAAAGTGGGCAAAGCATAAAAAGCGGCGGGTAACATCGCTTGCTCAAGTTGCGGGCGCAAATTTGTAGCATTTATGTCAAGTGTCATAACTGGTTAGGGTAAGGCTGGGCTTCCCACCAATCGGCCAGTTGGGTTTTGCTCAAGTCTTCGGTTGGCCCGTCCAGATAGCGACCTATCGCGTGCTGCAAAACATCGCTGCTGGCTCCCAAAAACACGATATTGTGACTGTTACGCAAAGTATCCAAAAAATAGTTCGCGTAGCTCGTCTCACCGAGCATAAACAAAGCCGCCCGACTAAAAAAAGCGGCCTTGCGGGAGTTGGCCCAATTTGACCAACGCCGTGACCACTCGGCAAAATCCAGGTCGGCTTCAACGGGTTTACCTCCAGCCAAAATAGCGTCTGCCCCCGCCCGCATATCCTCAAACAAACGTACCACCTCGGCCCGTCCGCGTCCATCTTCCCGTACTCCAGCCAGGGCCAAACCTTGCGGCCAATACTCGCTCAAGCCACATTCGTATATACAATTTTCAAAAAAAGCAGCCGGAGTCTGATAATTCAACATTCTAATTTGCTCCTATCTAACCTCAAACACGATATTTAGGCTGGGGGGATTTCTATGGCTCTGGCAGCCCGGCCAGTCATAAACACAAAAACCAGGACTGACCCGATACCAAGTACCGCCATAATCGCCGCCAGGGGTTTGGCGGTGTCGTTCCCACCGATACTAACCAGCGGAGTCACCGCCGCTCCAATAATATATTGCAACACCCCCAAAAGGGCCGACGCGCTCCCGGCTACCCTGGCGTGGTCTGCCAGAGCCAGAGCGGTGGCGTTGGGCGCAATAAACCCGACGTTGGCAACCACCAACCAGAAGCCAACTAGCACGCCGGGCAACCCGCTATTGGTAGTAACCGTTGTCAGCAACAGCAAACCCCCGATGAGCGAACCGCACAACCCCACCGCCAACAGTTTGCGAGGGTCTATGCGCCCCACCAGCCGTCCGCTAATTTGGCTGGTAATGATAATGCCCAGCGCGTTGGTCGCGAAAATCAGGCTGAACAACTGTGGGGAAATAGAGTAGATATTTTCCAGCACAAAGGGTGAACCTGCAATATAGGCAAACATCGCGCCGTACCCTAGCCCGGACGACAGCGCATACCCCACAAAGTAACGGTCTAACAAAAGTAGCCGGAAAATCTTGAGAGTGGTGCTAATTCCACCCACCCGACGGCGGGACGGCGGGAGCGTCTCTTGCAAACCCAGGCCCGCACTTACAAATAAGGTTGCCCCAATCAGACCAAGCACCACGAACACGCCGCGCCATGAAGTAAAATTGAGCAATTGCCCACCGATAACAGGAGCCAGGATGGGCGCAAGTCCATTTACTGCCAATGTCAGGGCGAAAAAACGGGCCGCTTTCGCACCTGTGTACAAATCCCGCACCATTGCCCGTGCAATTACTATGCCTGCCGCCCCCGCCGCCCCTTGCAGCAAACGGAGCAAAATTAAGATAGGTACAGACGGAGCAAGAGCGCAGAGAAACGAGGCGACTGTGAAAGTAATAAGCCCGACCAATAACGGCCTTCTACGTCCCAAAGCATCGCTCAACGGCCCGGCCACAATTTGCCCTCCGGCCAAACCGAGTAAGCAAGCGGTCAGGGTCAATTGTACTTCCCAGGTAGCCCCACCCAGGTCGCGTGTGAGGGACGGCAAACCAGGCAGGTACATATCGAGACACAGAGGGCCAAAAGCCGAAAGCGCACCAATCATAAAGACCAGTCCAATGCGCGACTGGTCATTTTCTGGCTGCTCCTCAGTAACAGCAGGGGTCTCAAGCATTAAGTATCACCAAAAAGTATTATTCGGCGTTGGCTACCACGAAATCAACCACGCTACGGATAATCAGCCCGGTTGAGCCTTTGGTGGCGTAGGGCTTTTCCGCGTCGGTGTAGGCAACCCCGGCAATATCGAGATGTATCCATTGGGTATCGCCCACGAACTCTTTGAGGAAAGCCGCCGCCGTCGAAGCTCCCGCCCCACGCCCGCCCGTGTTGACAATATCGCCTACAGTGCTACGGATTTGCTCGGTGTATTCGGGGAAAAGCGGCAACTGCCAGACCCGCTCCCCGGCAGTCCCGGCGGTATCCAGAAACTTTTGGGCAAACTCCTGGTTGTTGGTGAAGACACCCGCCGCCGCCGAACCTAAAGCCACCACACACGCGCCAGTCAGGGTTGCCATATCAATCAGCTTAGTTGCGCCCAATTTACGCGCATAAGCCAGACCATCGGCCAACACTACGCGACCCTCGGCATCGGTGTTCAAAATTTCGATGGTTTTGCCTTCCAGCGAACCAATCACGTCGCCGGGCCGATAAGCCGCACCGCTCGGCATATTTTCCGCCGCCGCTACGATGCCCAAGACGTTGATTTTTGGCTTGAGTTGGGCCAGAATCCGCATAATCCCGATTGTCCAGGCTCCGCCGCTCATATCCATCTTCATATCGCCCATATTTTCGGCAGGTTTGATGCTGATACCACCGCTATCAAAAGTAATGCCTTTGCCTACGATGCCAAAATACGGCTGACCTTCGCCCGCGCCGTTATATTTCAGCACAATCATACGCGGCTCGTGGACGCTACCCTGACCAACAGCCATAATCGCCTTGAAACCACCTGCTTGCAACCGGGCGGCATCTAGCGCGTCGAACTCCAGGCCAAACTCCTGGGCGGTTTTGCGGGCGTGGTCGGCTAAAATTTCTGGATACATATTGTTGGCGGGTTCATTTGCCAGCCAGCGACTAAAGTTCGCGCCTTCGCCAATCACGTTGCCGCGCTCTACCGCGTCCTTAAACGTGCCGTCCGCACCAACCAGAAAAACTACGTCTTCCAGCACTTTTTCATCTTTACGGTCGCCCGTTGCATAAGTTGAGGAGTCAAAAGTGCTGAGTACCACGCCTTCGGCAAACGCCTGAGCAGCAGCCGCGCCCAAATCCCCGGTGGGCAGAGCGAAAGCCAGCTTCTTTGCGCCCTTCTTGCGTAGATGACGAGCCGCCACCCCCGCCACACGCCGCGCTTTCATCACATCGAATTCGCTGGATTTGCCCATCCCAATTACGACCAATCGTTTGGCTGGGCCGTTTTCCATAAAAGTATTTTCGGTTTCGTACAGTTTACCTACGCTGCCGTTTTCCTGCACTTGCTTGACCAGTTTGCGGGTAGCTTCGTCCAACGAATTGCTCGCCTCCGGCCCATCGCTGAACAAGCCTACTACCAACGCATCGAAACCGCCACTTATTTTACTATCAACTCTAATCCGCAAAATAATTCCCCCTGTTTGTGTAAAAATAAAAACCCTACATTGTTATACAGCCTGATTATGTTACAACAAAGCCAGGCACAGTGCAAGAATTAGGACGATTGATAGCGGTAACTCATCTCCGAGGTATGACTTTTGAAGCCAAGTTCGGCGGCCACAACCGGGTCAATCAAGCCGTCCGGGTTGAGCAGAGCATTCTCCTCGGCATCGAACCCGACTTCGGTGGCGGCTACTTTACCTTCTTGCTGCAACTTTTGTAGATGAGCCATTACTTGACGGGCGGCGGCAGGCCACAGCCGTTTGTCGGTCTCGGCGTAAATTTGAGCCACTATCTGTTTGATGGTGTCTTTCCCACCCTCGATAGCCTGCAAAATCTGTTGTTCGCGTAGCTGACGATGCTGAAGATATTCCTGGATTTTGGCAGTTGGATCGCTGATAGTCGGGCCGTGTCCAGGGTAAATTACCTCGGCGTGTCCCCAATCCTGCTCAAGCTGGTGGAGCGAACGCAAATAGGCCACCATATCACCACGCGGCGGGGCAATCGCAGTAGTACCCTCGCCCAAAATGTTATCGCCCGTAAACAAAGCGTCTTCTTCTTCCAAAAAGTAACATAGATGGTCAACTGCGTGACCGGGCGTGTAAAGGGCAATCAAGGTTGCGTCGCCTACTAACACTCTTTGCCCGTCTTTGAGCGGCAAATCGTGGGCAAACTCGGCATTCTTGAAAGCAGCAATCGGCGCACCCGTCATAGCCTGGAGTTTAGCCGCTCCTGGAAAGTGGTCAGGGTGGCCGTGCGTAATTAAAATCAAACCGATAGTCGCGCCAGTCGCCTGGGCGGTATCCACCAGGTCTTGTAGATGCGAAGGAATGTCCGGGCCAGGGTCAATCACCGCCATTTCCTGGCCCGCCCCCACCAGGTAACTATTCGTTCCGGTCAGGGTCATCGGGCCAGGGTTTGGGGCGCGTAGGCGTTGCACCATCTCGCTCAACCGTTCAGCATTAGCCATATATTTTCTCACCTTCAAAATTATTTTTGGTAGCAATGCTCGAATTATACCAAGTCTGACAGAATAATGTCTAATGGGGTGACACCATTAAGTACGCGACAGTTTTGCGTCAAGTTAGTGCGATAACCGCCAACGGTTAAAACCGCCGTCTATTCACACCAAACCCACTGAAGTGGGTTCTAAAATACCCTCAGTGTTTACCATCTAAAGGCTGTTGCTAACCTGATTTATCAGGTTTGGGCTGTATAGACGATGGTTTCAACCATTGGCGGTCAAATACCAAATCTAACGCACACTCATAACGAACGCTGTTTCGCTGGCTTCTTCCTCTGGAATAGAGGGGTACACGATGGGGCTATTCCAGTTGTAACGGGGGTCGTAACCCCCGTTGGGCCAACTAGCCTGACTGCTATTCGCGCCCCACTTTAGGGCCGCTAAATCTAGCAAAACCAATAGACCTATTACCAGCACCAAAGCTATAATCACTTCCATAATAACCTCCCTTTACCATCACACTCACACTTTTACATTTCGCAATTATCAATGGTCAATCGGGTCTGATGCCTGCTGATGCGTCGCCCCAGCTTTATCAGAGTCAAGCCTAGCCACCGTCGCACAATCGGAGCGGACTGCCTTCTACTAACCTGCTTTGCTATTTGCACCCGCCGCGCTTGTGCAGTTACTGCCACAATTTCGGCTTGCTTTTCCTGCATCCGGACTGACAGCCAGAAATTTTCCATCGTCTTGCCTCCTTACTTCACCAAATCTTTTCTCTTGAGTAACTATCTAATTGACTTACGCTAGTTACAATGGTATAATAACATAGGTATATGTAACTGTCAATAGCCTTTTTGGGGATTACACGAATGGATTTTCTATATTTAGATTTTGTCAACAGCAGCGAAAAGGATTACCTTACGGGTGAGCCGCAAGAACACCTGGAGGAGGAGGGCTGGCTAGAAAACCTTTTAACCCGTTACGACCTGGTAATGCCAAGCGTGTTGACCTCGACAGTGCTGAAGTCACTAACGGGGTTTCGTACCACTTTACGGCGGGTAACGGAAAACCTGATTGATGGGAAAGAGCTTGCAGAGGAAGATATAGCCACGCTTGACCAGATTTTAGCCAAAGTGCCGTTGAGAAGACGGTTGGCTAAAGCTAATGGCGAACCGCAGTTGAAATTAGTGCCGCAGCAACCAAATTGGGATTGGGTACAAGCTGAAATTGTGGCCTCTTGGATAGATTTCCTGGCACACGGAGACCGCCAACGCCTCAAAATTTGTGATAACCACAATTGCTGTTGGATTTTTTATGACGAAAGCAAAAGCCGAACCCGCCGCTATTGCAGTGACCACACTTGTGGCAACCTGCTGAAAGTGCGGCGGTTTCGAGAACGCCACAAAGCCGAACCGAAAGCATGAGCAAACAACTTGGGTGTAAGTCAGAATCTCGCACGACTGTTAGCTTGACCAGTGCTGGTCAAGTAACAGCGATGACAGGTGACAAGCCAGCGACTACGATGGTCAAGACCTGATTAGCCATCTCTTCTGCCGAGTTGGTTTGTTCTCCTCGAACCCATTGCACCGCTGGACCTAAGATTGCCCAACTGATTACCACTGCCGTAGTTTCCTTCGTTCCCTGGGAGATTAGGGCTGAGGCTGGTACCTGGTTTAGCCAGTTCAAGAAAATCTCTTGGATTTCTTGTTGCAAAGCTACCTCGAAGAGTGGCACATACTGCTTATCAGCTGGTTTCTGGTAACTACGAAAAGTGGCAAAGAAGTCGAAGACAGCCAGAATGAGCGCGTGCAGAGTGCTTATTTGCAAGGTGGATGACGCAGGAAGCTGTCTCTCTAAGGCGCGGTGGAACTTCGCACGCATCCAGGTTTCTAACAGAGCATATTTATCTTCAAAATGAGCATAAAAAGTGGCGCGATTGACCGTGGCACGTTCTGTTATATCTTGTACCGAGATGGAGTGAATATTGTGCTTTTCTTCGAGTAATGTCAAAAACGCTTGCATTAACAACTGACGGGTTCGTTTGACCCTGGGGTCGTTCGCATTAACTGGTGTAGTCATTCCATCGCACCTCGCGCTTTCCATGTCCTGTCTCCCTCCTGAAAACAACACTTTCTCGCTGGTGTTGTCTATCCAACGATCCTGCTTGTTTGCTGGTTGTTTTCAGCGAAGTCCTAGCTTATTATTCTCACAGTGTATTATACACGAAAGTGTTGGCTAATTAACATTGAGTGTAGGATCAGAAGATGTTCTGCGTGTCAGGCATTACCGGGCAGGCGAAAAAGATCGAGACAGTATCCGAGATGATAACGATGCCAACAAGTCTAACGAAGCCACAAAATAAGACTCAAACGAAAAGGGAGGAACCAATGATCTTAGTAACAGGAGCTACCGGACAGTTAGGGACAGCAGTAGTCCAAAACCTATTGAAAAAGACATCAGCCCACCAGGTTGCCGCATTTGTGCGTGATGAGAGTAAAGCCTCTGACTTAAAGGAAAGAGGTGTAGATATACGCGGAGGTGATTACGCTGATACTGTCTCTCTCGACAAGGCTATGCAGGGGATCGAAAAGGTCTTACTGATAGCCGGAACGGATGAGGATAACCGCCTTCAGCAACATCAAAATGTTGTTGATGCCGCAAAAAGGGCGGAGGTTCAGTGTATCGCCTACACCAGTCGGTTTTTGAAAGATAGAAACACTTTGGCAAACAAGTTAATGGTGGGTCATTTCCAAACCGAGGATTACATCAAAGCGAGTGGTTTGGGGTATGCCATATTTCGCAATGTCTTGTATATGGATGCCATTCCGCAGTTCGTGGGGGAAAAAGTTTTTGATACGGGTGTTTACTTACCGGCAGGTCAAGGCAAGGTAGCGTATGCCCTTAGAAGCGAAATGGGAGAAGCCATTGCGAATGTATTATTAGATGGTGGTTGCGATAATAGAATCTACAACTTCACAGGAAGTGAGGCATACTCCTTTGACGACGTTGCGGCTACCCTAACCAACTTATCAGGTAAGGAGGTAAAATATACGTCTGCTGGGACATCAGCATTTGAGGCGCAAATGAAAGAGCGCGGCGTACCCGAAATTATAGCTCAGAGGGTCGTAGGTTTTTTAACCGACATTAAAAATGGGCAAGAAGAAGAAGTAAGCTCTGATCTGGAAAATCAGCTGGGGCGAAAGCCAGCATCGCTTAAAGAGGGATTAAAAGCTCTTTTCAAATTATAGGAAAACCATTCCCCACGAGCAGTGGGCGACCAGATTGGGGGTTGGTGAATCATCGGCGGTTTGTAACCTTGCAAATATCTAACGCGCACCCCTCTACACTCTTTCGCAATGTAACTAGGTAGTTGTGCTAGTTACAGGTTTTGTCACGGCCCGCAGGGTTGTGAACGGAGGCTCTGCGGAGTGAAGCATCTGTTCGGTTCGCGGAATTTTGAACAGACCCTTCCTTCGTCAGGGTGACAATGCCTAACTAGCACAAATCCTACCGGTATTGAAAACAAAAAAGGGTTAGCCCCTCCCACGTTTTCGGTGGAAAGAGCTAACCCTTTTAGTTAGCCAATCTTTTACAGATTGACGCTTTCGCCCGTCGCCTCAGTCTTAGCTTGGGGCTGACTTGCGCCGCTTTCTTGCTGTTGGGCCTTCTGGGTGCGAAGCTGCTCCAGGTTCTGGCGCACGTTGTTAAGCTGGCTTTGCAACTGGTCTAGTTGGGCAATCATCGCGTCCACATCTTGCGGAGTCTGGGTGCCCCAATTCTGACCACCCCACTTGCCGTGTCCGTGTCCGTGACCATGACCGTGCCGACCTTCGCCGTGACCGTGACCGTGTTGGCCTTCGCCCCGGAATTGTTCACGCGGGTCGTTGCCGCCCCCGAAGCCTGGGCCGAACCCACCAAAAGGGCCACCCCACATTCGCGGGCCAAAGCCACGCCGTCCGAAAGCCATTCCTGGCCCAAAACCGCCCCGGAAGCCCATGCCTGGGCCGAAGCCGCCTCGGAAACCTCGTCCGAAGCCCATGCCTGGGCCGAAACCGCCTCGGAAACCCCGGAAGCCCATGCCTGGGCCGAAGCCGCCCCAATGTGCTTCATGTCCTTCGCCATAATTGGCTTGTTGTTCTGCCGCGTTCTCGCGGCTGTTGTAATAATTTTTCATAGTTATATCTATGCCTTTCTTAATAAACTTAAAGTAAATCCACATCTTCGGAGTCTGAGTCCGGCCCAATGCCAGCGTCTGCTCCAAAAACGCGGTGAAATTCGTCCAGGAAAGTGTTAATCATTTGGGTGCGTTGTTCTAATGCGCCTGCCCAATGTTGCAACAACTCTTTACCTTGCGGCGTAATACGATAGACGTTACGTTTCGGCCCCGGCCCTGGTTCGCTGCGTACCCCTTCGACCAACCCGGCCATCTCCATCTTGTGTAACGTCCGGTATAAGTTGCCTACATCCACGCCGCCGCTCAACAATTTGCGCCGTCCCAATTCTTCCATCAAGCTATAGCCGTGTTGTGGCCCTTCCGCCAGTAGTAGCAGCAAACTTGGTTGTAAAAACCCCCATGTAAGCGGCATAAACCAACCGCCCCGTCTGCCACCCCCGCCGTGCCAGGGTGGGCCACCAAAACCGTGATGCACTCGTAATTTCCTTTCCTGTTTCTGTGACTTATTACTGGTCTGCGATATTCGTTACAGTTATATGTCACTGTCATATAATACTAGCATATAGTCGGGCTGTCAATAGCTTTTGCGTTAGTTTTTTGTTAGATATTTAGGTAGTGTAAAATCTAGCCACTTACTGTATAATAAGTCCAGTTGTCAGGCTGTAACTGATAGATACTCAAGCCGCTAAACTTGAGCCATTGCTGGGTCGCGCTATGGATGTGGGTTTTAGCTTCTAGCCCATTGTTCGCGGCTTATTGCTTGCAGAAAGAATAGATTTTGAGCGAAGACCTGCGCCAGGAGCAAATTTTAGTCGAAACGGCCAAGCATGACCCCGAAGCTTTTGGACTCCTTTACGAACGCTATTTTGGCCGCATCTACAATTACGCTTATAACCACACAGGCGACCAGGCCCAGGCCGAAGATGTAACCGCGCAAACTTTTAAGCAAGCTTTGGAAAATTTTCACCGTTACGAATGGCGCGGCGTACCTTTTGGAGCGTGGCTCTACCGCATCGCCAGCAATGTTATTGTGGGGCAGCACCGCAAGTCGCGTCCCAGCACTCCTTTTGAAGATGCCCTCGAAACACCCCTGGACGGCCCTACGCCCGAAGAAGCTTTTTTGGGGGCGGAACGCAACCTCGAACTAAAGGAAGCAGTACGGCGG
Source organism: Chloroflexia bacterium (assembly GCA_038207455.1). Lineage (GTDB taxonomy): Bacteria > Chloroflexota > Chloroflexia > Chloroheliales > Chloroheliaceae > JBBQZT01. The sequence goes on along the minus strand of JBBQZT010000002.1, from coordinate 88,718 downwards.
CTACCCCCGGCCCAGGCTCAGGCTATCATATTGCGTTTCGCCCAAAACTTATCGTATTTGGAAATCGCGCAGGCCATCGGGCGCACCGAGGGTGCGGTCAAACAACTTATTCATCGCGGACTGGTAACGTTGCGCGAAAATTTGAAAGAAACAGCTTTATAATTTTAGATATGTTATGGAAGGAAAGGCCGATGTTTGAAGATTTGGAAAACTGTGCCGCCTGTGGACGGGCGCGGGTTAGCGGTCTAACGTTGTGTAGGTGTGGTGCGGATTTTATGGACAGTTGGGGCGGGCCACCACCACCTCCGGCGGGTTATGGCGGCGGACAGCCTGACCCCTTTGGCTATAATATGTCGCGCCATCAAGATGCGGGCTGGTCGGGGAGTGGAGCGCAAACAGCAGGTGCGCCCGGAATGACCGGGCCGGACACCAAAGAAACCCGTATCGGTAACTCTTTAGTGCGGATTGTAGGTAACATCGTGCCGCAGGTGGAGGTCGCCCTGGCCCCTGGCGAGTCGGTCTATTTCGAGCATCATATTTTGCTCTGGAAACACCCCCAAATCAATATCGGTATCAAGCCGCTCAAAGGCGCGTTCAAACGTATGATGGCCGGAATGCAAATCTTCGTGACCGAGGCTACTGGGCCGGGTTCGATTGCTTTCAGCCGGGACGATGCGGGCGAGATTATCCCGATTCATATCCGGCCCGGCGAAGAATTGCACGTGCGCGAACATCAATTTGTGGCGGCAACGGGCAGCATTGACTACAGCTTCTTTCGGGTCAAGGGTGTGGCAAATATTTTGTTTGGCGGCACGGGCTTTTGGATTGATAAATTTTTCGCGCCCCAACAACCCGGCTTGCTTCTACTGCATGGTTATGGCAACGTCTATGAAATCAATCTGCGTCCGGGCGAGGCGATTGATGTAGAGCCGGGCGGCTTTTTGTATAAAGATGCCAGCGTCCAGATGTCCACCAACGTCCAGAAGATGAGTACCGGGATGTTTGGCGGCTTCAATTTGTTTATGACGCGCTTCGTCGGGCCGGGCCGCCTGGGTATCCAGACGATGTACGTCCACTTGCCTACCGCCGAATAATAAGGGTAACTATTCACAAAAAAGAAAATGTTTTTAGGGGACAGCCATACCCCCGTAAGGGGAGTTCCCCTTAACCCCCTGCATAGTTACAATAAGGAAAACAAAGATGCTTTCGGCAGAGACGATTCTGGCGCATCGGGCGCAGGCGATAGACAAAATAGATTTGCCTCAACTTGGCCTGAAACGCCAGGGCAAGGTGCGGGACTTTTACGCCTTGCCTCAGGCCCAACGACTGTTGATAACTACTGACCGCCAATCGGCTTTTGACCGCAACCTGGGCCTGATACCGTTCAAGGGGCAGGTGCTAAACCAGTTGAGCCAGTTTTGGTTCGACCATACCGCCGACCTGGTGCCAAACCATCTGGTGGCCGTGCCAGACCCGAACGTGATGGTGGGCCGGGAAGCCCAAATGTTTCCAGTAGAAGTAGTAGTGCGCGGCTACCTGACAGGTGTAACCGACACCAGTATTTGGGTGATGTACCAGCAAGGCCAACGCCAGTTATACGGTTTGGACTTCCCGGACGGAATGCGTAAAAACCAGCCGTTGCCCGCGCCAATCATCACCCCCACCACTCATGCCGAAATCGGGGGGCATGACCGACCTTTAACCCGCGCCGAAATTTTGGCCGAAGGTTTGGTTGAGCCAGAGATTTACCAAGAAATTGAACGGGCGGCTTTAGCAGTTTTCGCACGCGGCCAGGAGATTTCGCAGCGGGCCGGGCTGATTCTAGTGGATACCAAATACGAATTTGGCTGGCTTGATGGCAAAGTAATCCTCACCGACGAAGTGCATACGCCGGACAGCAGCCGTTTCTGGCTGGCAGACACTTATCCAACCCGTTTTGAGCAAAACGCCGAACCGGACAATTTTGACAAGGAACTTTTGCGTTTATGGCTCAAAAGTCAGGGTTATGGAGGCGACGGCCAGCCCCCGGTTTTGGACGATGAGATTGTGGTACGCTTGAGCCAGCGATATATAGAGGTGTATGAGCGCATCACGGGCCAGAACTTTGAAACCGACCTGGACACGCCCGCCCAACAGCGTATTGAAAACAACCTGAAATTGACCGGGTATTTGTAATGATGAACGAAACCGATAAGCAAGTGGCCCTGAAAGACCTCCGACGTATTCCAGGCGTGGGCAAAAGTATCGCCCAGGATTTGTGGGATTTGGGCTTCCATAATGTGGCCGGACTAAAAGACCAGAACCCGCAGACACTTTATGAGCAGCATTGTCAGCAAAAAGGGATGCTGGTTGACCGTTGTATGCTATATGTGTTTCGTTGTGCCGTCTATTTCGCCTCCAACGAAACGCACGAGCCAGAACTTTTGAAATGGTGGAACTGGCATGATGCCAAAATGCCTGTTGCTCAAGCAGGAATATAAGAATGATTGATACGGGTTTAGCTGGTAAAGTAGTATTGATAACGGGGGCGAACCGGGGCATCGGCGCAGCCACAGCCCGCGCTTTTGCTGCTCAACAAGCGGCAGTCTTTTTCACCAGCTTGGGTGAACCAACTGCCGCTATAGTGAGCAAGCAAATTGAGCAAATGGGTGGGAGGGTTGCCAGTAGCGAAGCTGATTTGAGAGACCCCGCTATTATTCCGCAGCTTTTTGACCGCGCCGAACACATTTTTGGCCCGGTACAAATTTTGGTGAATAACGCGGCAGCTTCCGATAACGACACCTTCAGGCCACTTGAACCAAACGCGCATGACCGGATTGACCGACCACTTTACACTATTACCTCGGACAGCCACGATTTACATTTTGCCGTCAACAGTCGGGCCGTGGCTTTGCTAATGGCCGAGTTTGCTCGTCGTCATATCGCACGTAACGCTGAATGGGGACGTATAATCAACCTCAGCACGGACGGAGCGCATTGCTTCCCACAGGAAGTGTCTTACGGGGCGAGTAAAGCTGCGTTGGAAGCTTATAGTCGCAGTGCGGCGGCGGAATTAGGGAGATATGGCATCGGGGTCAACATCGTTTCGCCCGGCCCCACTCAAACTGGTTGGATTACACCTGCTTTTGAAACCCAACTCGTGCAGTCTATACCCTTTGGTCGGGTCGGCCAACCCGAAGATATTGCCGACGCGATTGTGTTTCTGGCTTCGCAACAAGCCAATTGGATAACGGGCCAACTTATCAGGGTCAATGGCGGAGCATTGATTTAGAACTTTTGGCATAATGCTGCGTAGATTCTGGGTAGTTCCGAGGGAAGTTAAACCGATAATTTGGGTTTGCCAAGCATAAAAGGATTAGATTTATGTTGATTTTCCAGGTAACGCTTAATCAGCCGCCCCGTCAGACGCGCGGCGGGGCCACACCTGTTATTACCACACCTGGGCCGTTAGCCTCTCCACCAACTGGCCCTACTGCGCCCGCTCCCTTACCGCGGCGTGGCCTCGCTCGCGTTGTCCGCTTCGATACCCTGGCCGGGCAATTTACTACGCTAATTTTGGCTACGGTGATTTTGGCGATAGTCGGTCTGGTAATCTCTTATCTGGTGCTGACTGGCATCGAAAATAGTTATAAAGATTTGGTAAATAATAGTTCGCCGGGCATTATCGCGGCGGAAAACTTGAACCAGGCTTTTCAAAACGCCGATGCTGCCGCCGCCAACTACCAGCTTTTTTCCCGCGTTGATGTAAGCAGTCCCGACTTCGACCCCAAAGTTTATGGTGACACCAACCCCCAGGCTACCTGTAAAATCGGTCTGCGGAATTGCGCCTGGCAAGATTTTTTGAATAGTCGCCAGCAGGTCAACGATGCCCTTTTCAAAGCCCGCTCCAATATTTTTCATAAAGGTGAGGCCGACGCGATAAACGCCATTTCGAGCCGCTTTTTGGATTATGTCGGCCAGATTAACGTGATGAAATCCGAGCTTGACGCAGGCCACCGCGAAACGGCCTTAGCTGCTTACAAGTCCGCTCACGATATTTTGGTTGGCAACTTGAACAATGTAACCTTAAACGCCGGACGTAGCCCTGAAGAACAACTCAAGTTGAATAATTGGGTTGACAATAAAGGCAACAGCTTTGACACCACTTTACCTCGTTTGGGCATCGAGGCCAACGCCCACAAACTGGCTGAAATCAATATTCGCGCCTTGAATACGGCTTACAACGCCGAGACCAACTCTATTACTTTTGGGACAGTGTTGGTGATTATTTTTGGCGTGCTGCTAACCGCAAGTCTGGCTCTCTTATCGGTGCGGTACGCTCTCGTCACCCATCGAGTTATCAACCCTGGTTATGCCCTGGCTTTAGTCGGAGCAATTGCTTTAACCGTGGTGCTGCTGACCACTTTAATCAAAGCTAAAGACGATTATAAAACTCTAGGCAGTGATAGCTTTTCTAGCATCGAAGCGGCGGCAGAGGCGCGGCAACTGGCAGCAGACGCTAACGCCGACGAGTCGCGTTTGTTGCTCAGTCCCGAAGGGCCGGGCCTGGATAGCACCAATCCTAGTTTGACTGCGGATGTGCGTCAGGCTTTTAGCAAGGATACTCTGACTAAAAACTTTGATGCCAAGCAAACCTTGATTACGAATACGTTGGTGACTGCCTGGAAAGACGTAACTTATTATCCCGATGAAACAAACGCCCTATGTAAAATCAGTCAAAATCTCTACCCGGCCAATCAATTTACACACGGTCAATGTGCCGCCGCGCCTTTCGCCTTAACCGATTTTTTGAACGTTGATGCTACCATCCGCACCAGGTTTAACAGTAATCTACTAGCTTCCGCCATTACCTTGAATACGGGTAGTGACAAAGGCAGTTCAAACGAAGCTTTTAGCCGTTTCGACAACGCCTTGCTTGAATTATCGAAGGTGAACGAAAGGTATTTTGACCAGAGTACCTGCAATGCGATTGGGGAGCAGGGGGAGTTCGGCCAAAGTTGCAACGGCAACGGCTATCTGCCAACCTTGCAAGTGGCGGTGTTGATAGTCTTCCCCCTGATTGCGCTGGCAGCCATCGGTGGTTTCTTGTTTGCCCGCCGTCAATTTTAACTTCTAAAAAATTTGTAACTACTCACCCAACTTGTTTTTTGTAGGAGGCTGCTCTGCCAGCCGATACAGCTGTCATTCTAAGACCGAAAACCATCGGCTGGCAGAGCAGCCTCCTACAAACAGCCTGATTAGTTACTAAAATTTATTGTAGGCGGTGCGACCCCGCGCCCGCACTGCTGCCAGGGTTTCGTACCATGCAGGCACGGGGTCGCACCGCCTACAGCTTATTTGAAAGATATTGTTTTCAGGAGAGTTTTTAAGATGAAGTTGAAGGTTTCGATCCAGGGTGTCACCGGCTACACCGGGGTAGAGTTGATACGGTTGTTGGCAAGACGGCCCGACGTGGAACTGGTAGAACTGGTGGGCCGGAGTGCTGCGGGTCAACCCTTAGCCAAAACTTTTCCTGGTCTAGCTCCGCTTGGACTGACACTTGCGCCGGGCGAAGAATTGGAACACCCTGACGAGGCCGATTTTGTCTTCCTGGCTCTGCCGCATCATGCCTCGGCCCAAACCGCCGCCAAGATTTTGGAAAGTGCGCCCCACACGCGCGTAATAGATTTGTCTGCTGACTTCCGGCTCAAAGATGTCGCCACCTACGAACAGTGGTATGGCACTCATCCCGCCACTTATCTGCTGCCAGGGGCGGTTTACGGCTTGCCCGAACTGTATCGCGCCAACTATACTAGCGAGACGCGCCTGATTGCAGTGCCGGGTTGCTACCCCACTTGTAGTTCGTTGGCGTTAGCTCCGGCTTTGGCCTCCACCGCTATTATTGAGCCAGATGTGATTATTGATGCCAAAAGCGGTCTGAGTGGGGCCGGGCGTGGTGTTAAGCAAAATTTGCATTTTAGCGAGGCTGACGAAAGTGCCAGTGCCTACGGTTTGGACGGCCACCGTCACCTGCCGGAAATCCAACAGATTTTGCAAGATGTTAGCGGCCAAAGCGTCAGCGTTTTGTTCACTCCGCATCTTGTGCCGCTGGTAAGGGGAATGTTAGCCAGTTGCTACGCGCGGCTCACGCCGGAATTTTGGCAAAAATATGGCCCCGAACGGGCAGCGGCGACAGTGCGTGAGCTTTACCAAACCTTTTATGCCAACGAACCGTTTGTCCACGTGGTGGAGCAACCGCCTACTACGAAGGACGTGCGAGGCAGCAATTACTGTTTCCTTTACCCCACCGTTGACCAACGCACCCGGCGATTGGTAGTAATTTCGGTGATAGACAATTTGACCAAAGGCGCATCAGGTGGGGCTGTCCAGAGTATGAACCTGCTGGCAGGACTACCCGAAACCACCGGGTTGGATTTTATGCCAGTTTATCCTTAATTACCATTAAGAATTAGTGTGCCAAACAACTTTTATGGTTAATTCAGAAGCCCAAAGAGCCATTAAAACGACTGGAATTCTCCGAATAGTCTTTGGGCTGGTGTGTCTGGCTATTTTACTGTTGGCGTTAGGGGTTTACCTGTTCAGCACTGTCTTTTCTTCGGCTACCGCTCGTACTCAGGGCCAGGTAGTTGAGCTTGCTTTTAACGGTAAAGGGCGCGTTCCGGTAGTTAGCTACAGTGTCGAAGGGAAGTCTTATACCCATCGCAGCGAATTATCTACCTCCCTACCGTCTTTCAAGGTGGGAGACCAGGTGACAATCCTGTACGACCCGAACAATCCTCAAAATTCAGAAATTGAAGGCTACCGGATAGGTTCGTTTCTAGCTCTGCTTTTAGGGATAATCGGGCTGGTTTTTGGAGTAGTAACCGTCATTATGGTGGTGATAAACTTTTCGCTACGCCGACGGCGAAGGTAAGCTTTTATCCTAGTATGATGGTTAGCCTACTGTGATTCAGATACAACGCGCAGCCACTCTCGCAGCATAAAACGCAAATCTACAGGTACGACTGCTACTAGCTGGGGTTGTTTTTTGCGATATGGTTTTTTGCCAGCTACAAGGCCAGCGTAATCATCTACTTTACCGACAAAAACCAGACCGAGAGCTATTAAACGACCCGGCAAGCCTTTGGGTAAAATATACTTGTTACACAATTCTGCCTGGGATAGCTCGTCCTCAAAGTCGGCTTTTTGCCGCCATTCGTCATAAGGGGCGTGGCCGCCTGTTTCCAAAAGCACCGCCAGAGTGTGACGGGTCTTCTCGTCTAACGTTTACTTGCAGAATTATTGGTAGGATTTCCCTTATTACCACCTTTAGCAGCATCATACGTGCAAGAGCCGCTTTTGGTAGTAAATGGTAGTTGGGTTGGTGTTGATAGTGATGTAGGGGTTGCCGGGCAGAACGGTTTGTTATTGGGTGCGGTTGCCTACGTTGTCGTACTGGTAGCTATTGGTGCTGACGGTCTGGCCCGCCTGCTGGCTTTGTTCCGAAGTCAGGCGGCTCAACTCGTCATAAGTGTGGGTCTGCACACGGCTAGTCCCGTCGCTCAAAGTCTCGGTTGCCACCCGCCGATTGCCCAAATTGTCCAGGGAGTAGTTCACCCCGAAGATGGTACTGCTGGGGCTGGTTTTGGTGTGAGCCACTCCGGTAAGACGGCTGGCATTGTCGTAGCTATATTGAGCGGTCACGCCGTTGGGGTAAGCTATCTGGTTTAGCTGTTCTCCCGTGTAGTTATAACTTAGCTGCTGATTGTTCCAGTTGGTCAGGCTTTGCAAACGGTTGAGGCCGTCATAGCTATAGCTGACGGTGTTCCCTGGACTGCTGGCATTGGCTGTCGGGCCGAAGCCAAAGGCTATCCGGTTGCCGCCCCCGTCATAGCCGTACTGGACTGTCCCGGTGGGGTTGGCTACTTTTGTGACGCGGTTGAAGCCGTCGTAGGTATAGTTGGTGCTGAGGCTGCCCGGTGCGTCGTTCATCGAGACGGGTTTGCCGCCCGCGTTATAAGTGTAGCTGGTGGTAACGTTGACCGCTCCGTTATAGCCGTTGGAAGTGGCGGCTTGCATCAGCCGCGAAGCATTATCGTAACCATAGCTGGTAATCTGGCCCAGCGCATCGGTCATACCAGTCATTCGGCCCAACCCGTCATAGGCTTTGTCCCAATGCTGGCCCAGCGCGTCCTGCTCCTGGATTAGTCTGTTCCAGGCATCATAACTGTTGCTGCTGGTAGCGTGGCCGTTGGCATCACTCATTCCCGTGCGGTTGCCCAGGAAGTCATAACCCAGGGTGGTAGCGAGGTTGAGCAGCCCACTTCCCGGCACGGTTACGGTCTGGTTCACGCTGGTTAGCCAGCCCGTCGTGTCGTAACCAAAAGTCGTGAGGTGATTGTTGGGGTCGGTCACAGCTGTGCGGTTGCCGTTTTTATCGTAGGCGTAGCTGGTGGTGAGGGTGGTGTTGGCATCGGGATAGCTGGTAGTGGCTATCACTCGGCCCGCTTCGTCGCTTTTGGTGTCCTGCCGCACATTGTTGGGGCTAAGGGTAGTGACGACGGGCTGGACGGTATCGTTGTAGCTGGTGCTGCTGACCAGAGCCGTGCCGTTTGTAGCCGAGCCAGTATAGCGGGTGACGCTCTGGACGCGGTGGAGTGGGTCATAGCTGCTATCGGTATAGTGGCCCAACGGGTCTATCGAACGCAGCAGCAGCCCGTTGGGGTCGTAGAAGCTATTCCGAGATTGTGAGAAGATACGCTATATTTTTGTTTTGGTAGATATATGCTTTGTGATCGTAAGTTTAATTCCATTTTCTATAATAGTTTTAGAGCTTCTGTACAAACTTTTGCAATTGCCATATCTTCTAAAGAAAGACCTAATGTTAGAAAATCCATAATATATCTTTTTCGGCATCGTTGTTAGATATAAAGACTTTTATTTCATTGATGCCCCACTTAATATCTGTATAAATCCAATAGTAAAGATTTATATTCTCGGAGTTTGGTTCGCCAATTATTTGTCTTACAGTTTTAAGTGTGGTTATAGTGTATCCTACTGGATAAAAAGCCTTTATTGCATATTCCCATTTATCTATACCTTCTGTAAGAAGGACAGAAATGAGATATGCTCTCACCATCTTACTACTACTGCAATTAGCCAATAATCCAGAGAGCGTCCCTATACGGCTAATATCCAACGAAACAAAGAGAAGGTTTGCCTTAATTAAAACCCCAAAAAGTTCTAAAAAGCCGGATTTAGATCCTATTAACCCTCTTAAAAAGATTACTAATTGTAATTTATCTGTATCAGCAAGATTAGTTGCAGTTAAACGAGCGATAACTCTAGTTACGTCTAAAGTTGTAACTTTTTCATTTTCAAACATCTCCCAAAGTTCGCTCTCATTTGTTTCGGTTGCTTGCTTCCTACAAAATTCCAGATAGTTTGAAAGCAACACATAAAATCGAAACGATTCTTCGTTTTGGTCATCAAGCATATATGCTACCTTAAAATTTCTTATAACTTCATAACGAAAAAATTAGCGTCCCGTTTACTGCACCATAGTTATCAAAACCTTTGTGCGTTTTGCCAGTTTGTGTCTCCACAATAAGAGGCCGCCAAAGCTATTGCCCTGTTGTCCAATTCAATACCATTTGCTGTTGTTCTGGTGTGCGAGGTGAGCTTCTTGATTCCCACAACAGGAATTGCCTTAATCGGGCGATTTCTTGTATCGCCTTTGTGCTGCTCATTCCATGCCGTACTAACCAGCAGCCAATTACTGTTCCAGTCCTGCCACGCCCATGCAAACAATGAACATAAACCTTACGTCCTGCCGAAATTGCGGTGTCAATTACATCCAAAATTTCAACCATTTCTTCTTTGGAAGGTACCCATTCATCTCTAATTGGTAGCCGATAATATGCAGTCAATCGTTTTAGTGCCTTTCCTTCCGAATATAGTAATCGCTCGTATTCTATATATTCGCCTCCTTCGGTCAAGTCAATAAAAACTGTAATATTAGCACTAATTAGCTGGTCTAGGGTCTGTCGAGTGCGTCCCGAATAACTCGAACCAGGATACGCTCCTGCTAGAAGTTTTTGCGGTACTACCCAATATGAATTTGGTGTTGGACTGGTGTGCAATAACTCCATTGTTTAATGCTCGCTTCTTCAGGCACATAATCCAATTGTTTTTGTCTTTTAGCCTGGTAGTTCGCCACATTCGCTCAATCATAGAGACCACGCCAGATAGAGCTTCAACCAGGCTAAGAGTATTCATTTGCTCTTGAAGCTGGGGATTATTCGGGTCGAGTTCGAGCAATTTCCTGGCGACAGGGGCTATTTTTCCAAAACGTTCGGTTCGGCGGCAAAGCTCAATTTGGGCATTATAAAAAGCTTTTTGCTCATCAGTCGCTAAATTATCCGCGCCTGGCTCTAAAGCTTCTAGCTGTTCCTCGGCCGGATTGATGTACCCGCTTTCTAGTCGTAAACGAGCCAGACCGATGCGGGCATGAACATAGTTGGGGTCAATTTCCAACGCTTTTTGCACATATTCGATTGCTTCGTCGAGCTTGTTGTCTCCAGAAGCGGCTACCAGACTGCCCAGGTTATGGTAAGCCGTTTTTATTGTAGGGTCGTGGGCGATAGCTTGTTTGTAAAGCGCGATGGCCCGCTAGTTGTGGCCGCGCTGAATTCGTTAGCCAGGGCCGCTCGTTGTGAATCGTAAATTTCGGGTATTGCTGCTTGTTCCGTCAATTCCCCCACTTGCGCCAGATTGTCATACTTAGCGGTCAATTCCGCTACAGTGTCAACATGGGGTTTCTGACCCAGCCAGATGGTAACGCGCTCCTCTGGCCCGACCATGCCCTCTTTCACCAACAGCTTTGCTGCTAATAGCCGCGTTTGAGTATCGCCCGCTTTGGTAAAGGCCAGGCGGCGCACTGTCTCCACACCCTCCGGCGTACCTGCAATCAGCAGCCCGTTCAAAAAAGCTTCAGCCACCTCAGCTTGTTCCGCTACCCACACCCGGAAGATCAAGATGTCAATTGCCGCATCACCATATTTTTCCAAAAAAGTTTTGAAAATGGCTACGGGCGTGATTTGGTCAAGTTGCAAAAGTCCGGTAACTTCCTCAAGTAAATATCTGAGGGCAGGTAAATAGACGTGACCGGGGTCGAAATAATAGAAACGGCCCTGGGGACGCGGCCCGTTTTCAGCCATTTTAACGGCCCGTCGCGTGCGCTCAAGCAACTGGTTAGTGGTTTCTTCGTTTTGCCCCAAAATTTCAGTAGCCCAGGCGACGCGGCCCAAATTCGCCGCCGCTACCACCGCCATAGCAATCAGTTGTTGATAAAGCGGTTGAGGCATGGTTGTCAGTCGTTCCAGGCTAACCTGATTATCAAAATAAGGTTGTAGCGTATCAAAAACGCTCTGGTCAGCTTCCACTAACGCATAAGTTTCAGCCAGCTTTATCACATCGTCCCGGCCCTTATCGCTGTATATATCCAGCACAGGCAAATCCTTGACCTGCGCTACGTAGGGTGTTATTTCGGTTTGGGCTGCTCCGGTCATAGTCAAAAGCCGTACCATATTACTCAAAGCGTGGAGGTTTTTTGCGTCCAATTTTTCCAAAACATATTGACATTCTTTAATTGCATTATCGGTGTCTAGTTCGCGCATATAAACCAGGGCCAGGTTGTTATGTGGGTTGGCAAAGTTAGGGTCAAGCCGGATAGCTTCTACGAAGTTTGTGCGGGCAGTAACGTTATCGCCCCTGGTCATCGCTATTCTGCCGTGTTCGATTGCCAAAGCGCAAGGTAAAAAATCGCCAAAAACTTTATGGTTAGCCGCTACCATTGCATAAGCTTCCTGGTTGCACGCCTCCTTAAATTTAACGCAATCGCTGACAAAAGAAGTCCGGTTATTCAAATGAGCCAACTCACTGCACTCAAAAAGCTGGCATTGCTCATAAGCTAGAGCCGGATAACCTGTGTGAAAGTACATTTGAGCCAGATTATAGCGGGTCGAAGACAAGACAGGTTTATGGGTAAGTGGCAACACGCGCTCAAATATATCTCTAGCCTTGTCATATCGCCCTACGCCGCTATAGCATACGGCCAACAAATCTAGTACCTCACGATTTTGTGGAAATTTATCAGCTAGAGGCTCTAAAATTTCGATAGCCGCAGCACCCTGCTTGTTTTGGTACAGTTTGACCGCTCTATCAATTTGAAGGTTAAGCTGGCGTTCGGCAGCCATATTGCGAAACTGAATAGGGTTGTTGTTTGCCTCAAGCGGATGGCGAAACGGCTTCTTGTTTTTATCTTTATTCTTTTTGGACATAACTTTTATTCTTTGCTATTCCAAGCCCAATACTGTACATCCTTTTTTAGGCGGCGCGTCCCCGCGCCCGCTATCCACCCAAGCCACCAACAATACGGGCACGGGACGCACCGCCTATAGCTGCTTATTTGATACCTGCCAGCTTTGCCACCAATGGTACAAGTACGCTCATATCTTCATCATTGCGGCCAAGCTGCGTTGCCAGGGCGTAGAGTTGCTCGGTGGCAGCAGTGACGGGGGCTGGCACGTTGTAGCGGCGCAACTCCTGATTGACCAGACCAATATCTTTGCGAGTGAGTTTGAGCGAAAAAGCCGGGTCATAATTATCATTCAGCACGTTGGCGGCTTTGGATTTGAGCCAGGGCGAAGCCAATGCGCCACCCGTCAGAAGCCCAACTACTTGCTTTTTGTCCAAACCTGCGCGTTCCCCGAACGCCAGTAGTTCGGCGAAAGCGGCCAGTTGTATTTGAATAAAACCGTTGGCGATTAGCTTCATCAACAGCGCGTTGCCCGCTCCGCCAAGATACATCACCGTCTGACCCATTGTTTTGAGCAACTCTTCGCTTCGTTTGAAAACCTGCTCGTCGCCATCTGCCAAAATGGTCAAAGAGCCATCTGTCGCAGGTTTAGTGCTACCCAAAACTGGAGCGGATACCACGCCAATTTGCTGCTTGCGCCCTTCTGCTTCCAACTCGCGGGCCAGTTCGGGTGAGGTCGTGCTCATATTCACAAAGATTGAGTTGGGCGGCATGGTTTTGAAAACGCCATTGTCACCCAGCGTTACCTGACGCACCGCTAAATCATCAGCCAGCATCGTCACTACAAAGTCGGTCTGACTTCCGGCTTCAACTGGCGACTTGGCAATTTGGCAACCTTCTTCCCGAAAAGGCGTGGTTTTGGCAACGTCACGGTTGTAAACGGTCAGTTGGTAGCCCGCCCGCCGAATGTTGTGAGCCATCGGTGTACCCATTGCGCCCAAACCGATAAAAGCCACCTTCGTATTTTCCAACCCTTTGTTTTCTTCCATTCCCATACCCATAATTTTCTTATTGTAAATACTCATTTGTCATTCCGAGCGCGGCACGAGCGGGAAATCTCTAATTTGAAAACCGGGTTAGAGATTCCTCGTTCCTCGGAATGACAGACTCTACATAGTTACGATTTATTTATCATAGCGGCCAAAAATAAGCGCGGCGTTAATACCCCCAAAGCCGAAACTGTTAGAAAGAATATGACCCACTCGTTGCTCACGCCCGTGTCCCTGGATACAGTCCAGGTCACATTCTGGGTCGGGGTGTTGCAAATTGACCGTTGGCGGTAGCCAATCGTTTTGCATAATAAGCTGGCAAATCACCGCTTCGATGGCCCCGGTTGAACCAAGCGAATGACCGTGCATTCCCTTCGTTCCAGAAATCGGAATTTGATACGCCAAATCACCAAAGACTTTCTTGATAGCCAACGTTTCGGTTTTGTCGTTAAGCGGAGTGCTGCTGGCGTGGGCGTTAATATAATCAATATCGGCGGGCAACAAAGCAGCCTCGGTCAGAGCCAGACGAACACAACGGGCCGCCTGTTCTCCACTAGGCAGAGGCGCGGCCATGTGGAAAGCGTCGTTGGAAGTACCATAGCCCAAAACCTCGGCATAAATCGGCGCACCCCGTTGCAGAGCCGTTTCCAACTCTTCCAAAACCAGCACGGCTGAACCCTCGGCCATAATAAAGCCGTCGCGGTCACGGTCAAAAGGGCGGCAAGCCAGTTCGGGCGTTTCGTTGCTAACCGACATGGCCCGAATAAGGCTAAACGCGCCGTAAGCCAGGGGCGATAGCGGCACTTCACAACCTCCAGCCAGCATCGCCCGCGCCCCCCCCGACTTTATCAAGCGAAACGCCTCACCAATCGCAATCGCACCACTGGCGCAGCTATTGGCATTGGCGATATTAGGCCCATTGATACCCAAATCCATCGCAATGTTTGTACTGACCGCGCCAATAAAAACGCTCAGAGCCAGCATTGGGTTGACCGCGCGTGGCCCTTCCTTCAAATAAATTTCGTGTTGTTCTTCGCTAAAAACCACGCCGCCCAACGCCGAACCCATATAAATGCCGATTTCTTCCAAACCATAAGGGCAATCAGCGGAAGTCAGGTCGAGTTTCGCATCCTGGACGGCCATCATCGCTGCCGCCATCCCAAAGGTCGAATAACGGTCAAGGCGGCGTAATTTTTTATGGTCTTCGATGTAATCTTGCGGGTCAAAATCGTCCACTTCGCCTGCCAACTGGCTTTTGAAAGGCGACGGGTCAAAACGGGTAATTCGGCGGATGGCACTTTTTTCCCGTCGCACCCCTTCCCACAATTTAGTTTTACCGATACCAATCGTCGTGACCGCCCCCACACCTGTCACCACCACCCGCCGTTCGTTCGCAGCCCGTTGGCGAACCGCTACGTTGCCCTCGTCCTTAGTCATAGTTGCTCCATTTCTAGCCATTAGCTGTTAGCTATCAGCCCTCAGCCAAAACCCAATAACACTTTGAAAGATAATTTATTGAGCTTAGTCAAATTTTTAATAGCGTACAAAATCTTGTTCCTGGCTAATAGCCGATGCCTAATAGCTGACCGCTAGTTGCTTTACTCTTGCTAAAGTTTTGTCGGCGATATTTTTGATAATCAATTCGCCAATCAGTGTCGAAGCCGCCCCACCGATAAGGAGCCAGCCTGGTTTCCATTCGTGGGTTATCGTCACCCGGTAGGTGTCCGTTCCCAATGGCTCGAAAAGCCAGACGACCTCCATGCCTTTGGTAACTCCGTGAATGTGATGATAAAAAACGCGGGCCTGGGATGGGTCAGGATTGGGTTGCAGACGTTGGATAGAAGTCCAGCTAACGGGCAAAATATCGCGCCAGGCACTCATAAAGGCATCGCGTTCCAGACCATCCGGGCTGCTACGCTGGATAGTGACTTTGCGGTAATGAGGCAAGCGTTCGGGCCAACGCTCAATCTGGCTGGATAAATCCCAAATGCGCGGCCACGCTCCCTGCATCACAATAGTATTCTCGGCGTACATTGAATTCCTTCTAATTATGTGCTGGACTGCTGCCATTAGCATCGCTGCTCAAAGCTGGTTGCTCAAAAAGGTCGCCCACTCTGAAACTAAAACCCGGTAGCAAAGTATCACCATTTAGTTCAGCCTGGGGCGTAAGCATTAACACGTGCATATTTGGCCTGAAAACGAAAACATTTTGAGCATAAGGGTCAACTACCCACACCAAACTGCTGCCAGCTTGCAAATAACTGTTGGCTTTACGCACTACTTCGCTCCAATCGTCACTGCGCGACATCACTTCGACTGCCAAATCGGGCGCGAAAGGCACGTCGCTATCAGACCAGGCCGCCATTCGTTCCCGCTTGACGAAAGCGGCATCGGGCATTCGCGGGGGCTGACCAGGGCCAAGTACAAAGCTGGTTTGGGCGTTAAACACCCGGCCCAACTTGCGTTGATAGACAAAGTTTACCAACGCTCCAATAATAATAGCCCCAATTTCACCGTGCTGGTCGCTTGCCATATCAGTCTGCGACTCCTCTACTAACTCAGTTTCAAGCTCGGTGTAAATGCTCATTATTGCTATCTCTCAATTCAACCTTGATTATAAACTCCCACTAAAGCCAATCTTGCAAATATATTCTTGCGTAACTTGATGCTCCAACCGGGCGGCAAGTTGGCGCGTTGGCCTATCGCTAATAGCTCGGACGGGCTGAACGAGCGCAACACCGAAAGCGGTGCGTCGTGTTTGGTCAAACGCTGGCGGGTGAGAGTGTAGGACAAAAATTTCGCGCCCAAAAAGCCAAACCAGCTACGTTCTAAATCGTTGACTACAAAGCCACGTCGGGCCTGCCGCGCCATCAATTCTACCATCTGGACACACATCTGTGGCCCGAAATGGTGGAAGGCCAACGAACAAGTCACGAAATCGTAACCCGGTTTGCCATCTTCAAATTCAGGATAAGCATAGGTAAAAACGTCGGCGGTATGAGCCTCGAACTTCTCCACGCCCTGCGCTTTTTGGGCGGCTTTTTGAGCCAACTCCACAGTTTTGGAGTTGAGGTCAAGCGCGGTAATTTCCACCCGATAGCCGCGTTTGCTCCAACGTCGCGCCAGACCCAACGGCACGTCGGCAGCCCCCGAAGCTAAATCTAACAGCCGAATAGTAGGTTGTTGGTTGAGAGATGGCAGGAGCGGTTGCAAGCTTGAGGCAGTTAGCCATACCCCACCAAAATAGCGGTTGATAAAACCCATGTCGCGGAAGCTATCGTCTAACTCCTGGAGTGATACGGCATGGTCGTCCAAAATCTCGCTTTGGAAACTTTGGGCCGGTCTTGCCAGTCGTTTTACAACTTGGACGGTAGTATGAAGGAGTTTAGCCAGCCGCGAAAGCTCTGGCTGTGTTTCGGTTTGCATATTTTATTTTTCTCTTTAGCTCAAGGCCGATGCGCTATAGTTAATCTGGTCGGTGGTGTAGCGACCCAACCAGCCCGCCAGATTGTCGGCGAAAGCGTCCAATTCCTCGACCATCGGGCTATGTCCAATCAAAATCATCTCGTATTGTTCGCGGCGATAATCACCATCGGGATTGGTAGCCGTTACCAATTCCGCGCTGTATTTGCGCTCCACAATCGCGTCATCACGGGAAAACAAAACTAATATCGGCTTGGGGAAATCGTGGACAATAGCGGGCGCGTCCAAACCTTGAATGGACTGATATAATTCGTGGTTTTCGTCACCCATATTGCCGTGCTGTCCTAGCGAACCTTCCAGCAAATACTCGAAAACTTCGGCATCTAAGTGGTCGCCTGTGCCGTGCAAACTTCCATCCGATTTCAGATTACCGATTGGATAATTGCCATCGAAGAAGAAACTCTCGCGCAAGCTACGGCCCGCGTCGTAAGCGTTTCTATCATATAAAAAACGAGCCAAACGCCGAAACTTATCGTCGGCATAAGGGTTATGCTTGCCTGCTTCCGGCAGCATCGCGTTTATAAAGGCGACACCCGATAAGCTTTCGGAATGGTCGTGGATAAACTGCATGGCGATGATACCACCGATACCCCAACCCACCACGAAAAATTCGGTCAGGTTCAACGCCTGAGCAAAAGCAGCTACATCTTCGCTATAATCTTGGAGACTGGCCCGGATGTTGGGATTACCCGTTGAACCGCCGTGACCACGTAAATCGGGCGCATAGGTATGGTAACGGAAAGGGAAAATCTGCTGCATCCCTGACCACCACCGAGCGTTCGCTAGTTCTTCATGGAGCAAAATAACCGGGAAACCATCGTCTTTGCCCGCTTCATAGTAATGCACGTCCAAGCGGTCAGTGTGGATGGTGCGTTCGCTAAGGGGATTGCGGTCTTTTATAATCCAGGCCATTGTTTTAACCTCTTTACAATAAATTCAAAAAATTCTGTAACTACTCAGCCCTGTGTAGTGGGTGCGGTTCAGATAATTGCGTTTGATCGCCAATGGTTACACCCGTGCCGGGTGCAGGCAACCATCGTCTATACAACCCAAACCCACTAAAGTGGGTTATTAGTACCGCTAATGCTGACTGGGTGAAGGATTGTTGCTAACCTGATTTATCAGGTTTGGGTTGCATAGACGACGGTTTCAACCGTTGGCGATTGTTGCGGTAATCTTAGTGCAAAAACTTCTACAAGCGGCCTGAATAGTTACCATAAATTCAAGCTAAGGGCAATAGTCGTTATAGCAAAATCAGTTCCTTCGTTGAGCGCGGTAACACTTCCGTACCATTTTCGCCCACGTACAAATCGTCTTCGATACGCACTCCGCCCCATTCCCCGATGTAAAGGCCCGGCTCAACGGTCAACACCAGACCCGGCTCAATCACGGTTTCGTCCGTTGCCACCAACATCGGGAACTCATGTACTTCGCGACCCAGACTGTGGCCCAAACCATGCACAAAATAGTCGCCCAAACCCGCACGGTCAAACATATCGCGGCAAAGTTTATCCACCGAGCTACAAACTACTCCTGGCTTGACCGCTTCGACCCCAGCCTGCTGCACCTGCTGCACTAGGCTATAAATTTCACGCTGGCGGTCAGTTGGTGGTTTGCCGCCGCCCACAAAGACAGTGCGGGTGATGTCCGAGTTGTAACCGCCATATCGCGCTCCAAAGTCAATCGTCACCAGGTCGCCCGCTTCGATTTGTTTATCTTCCGGTCTGCCGTGAGGAAGCGCACCTCGCGCCCCACTCACCACAATCGTTTCAAAGGCCGCCGCGTCCGCGCCACCGCGCCGCATGGTGTATTCCAACTCGGCAGCCACCTGGCGTTCGGTCAGGCCGGGTCGCAAAAAGTTCAAAACGCTGGCAAAGGCATCATCGGCGATAGCTACCGCCTGACGTATTGCCGCCACTTCCTGGGGAGTTTTGTAACGGCGCAAATGGGCCACAACGCCGATAGTAGGTTTCCACTCGATAGCGGGTAACTTCTGCGTCCAATTGGCGTAATCCGCGTGGCTCAAATGGTCGCTCTCAAAACCTAATCGTTGGACATCCAGCCGTTTGAGAGCCGCCATCAATGCGTCTTCATACGGGCGTTGCAAACGCACCACACTCCAACCAGGAGCTTGTTCCAATGCCTGTTCAACATAGCGGCCATCGGTCAACAATACCGCCTCGTCTTTTGTCACCAAGAGATAGCCATAACTCCCCGTGAAGCCGCTCACATAAGCCCGATTTTCGGGCCGGGTTATGAATAGCCCGTCTAAGGCTGGCTGGTTGGTGGTCAAGGCACTTCGCACCCGTTCGAGCGGTGTCGCTGTCATTTTTATTTTCTCCGTTTGCTCACAAATTTGGACGGGCCAGGCCCAACATTAACTACCAACACTTCGTAAAGATGGGGGCTGAAGCGATGAATTTTCCCCGTGACTTTGTCAACGGCGGCGTGTTCGCTCCAACCTTCGACAGAAAGCTTGCCCGTCGTTTCGTTCCAAACCTGATAGCCAAAGACACAACTGGCCCGCCCCGCTTCTTCGACCCAGGTTCGCACCAGAATTTCGTCATCAAAAAAGCTCGGCGTGTGATACTTGATGCTAAGTTCCGTCACCATCAAATACGCCCCTTCTAGCCGCTCCAGTACCAGATAAGGATAGCCTACCAGACGGCAATATTCGTTGCGGGCGGCCTCAAACCAGGCCAGATAGTTGGCGTGATAAATTACGCCCATCCCGTCGGTTTCGGCGTAACGGGTACGCAAGCGTAATTCGCAGATAAGCGGTGGTTTGGCCGGGGCTGTTTCCAACTTTTATCCTTTTGCAATCAGATTGGCAAAACTAACGGCCCAGCGTAGGCGTGGTTTTAGGGTTGGGTAGGGCTGGTTTGTTCAAAAAATCTATAAACTGTTGAGCTTTTTGCGCCGCATCACTACCAGGGCTTTGTTGAATCACTTTTTGCCAGTAGCCCAAAGCCTTTTGGGGCTGGGTTGGGTCAAGCCCATAAACCGCTGCGCCCATTCCGAGCAAAGCGTTGGGATTGTCCGGTTGTCGGGCCAAAATAGTCTGAAACTCTTTGGAGGCTTTGACAGCGTTAGCTTGAGCAGCCGCTTTATCACCCCCGTTATTAGAAAGATAAGACAGACCCAGGCTCATGTGGGCCTGCATCCAATCGTCCTCGCTTATTTTGTTAGCCGGATTATCAGCAATAGCCACCGCCTGATTATAAGCTGAAATCGCCGAGGCAAAATCCTGGGTACAACTGTAAGAATAACTACCCAATTGTACCAAACTTTGATAGTCATTTGGATTAGTGCGTACCGCATCCCGCAGCCGGTTTTCACTCACTGGGTCAGTACAGTCGGCAGGGTCGGAGGGAGGCTTGACCGAGTTTTGGTGAACCACCGCAAAAAGGGTTATACCCAGCACACTCAGGGCCAAAACCGCCGTCAAAATATATTTCAGCCAGGGTGGAGTCGGGTTAGCGGCAATAATCACTGGCTCATCAACTTCGCGGCGGCTCACTCGCGTCACTGTTCCAGTCGTTGGTTTAACCGGAGTTTGCACCATTGACTTCGTATCGCCCCCATTTATATCATTTGGCATCATTCAAGTCAATCATTTTTATAGCTACAAGCCTTGAGCAGTGCGCCACGAGCTAGAACTAATGGCTGGATAGCACAACCCAACAATGGTTAAGTTTAGGACTCAACGCCCATCTGAGCAATTAGCCAACATAATCAGTCCGGGTTTTTGTAGCTGGCTTATAGCTGACAACTGATAAATAGTCAAGGTGAATCTTACCACTTGCGCCCTTGCTGGTCAACGCAGAAGGTTTTAGGAGGAAGTGTATTGTAGGAGGCGCGTCCCCGCGCCTGCTGTGCTGCCAGACCGACCAACCGTGCGGGCGCGCCGCCTGCCGCTTACTTGAACGGTATTGGTTTTAAGCTAATCTTATTCCAATTGCAACCCGACCCAGGCAGTGTTATAATTCTCACAAGCTAATTTGTTACGAATAAGTTCGGAACAAGCTGCTAATCCAAAAATTATATATTCGGCTACAGGTCGGGTTTGCTGGCTACGCTAACCCTGTTTCTAGTCGCATAAATTGCCTCGAATTGTCTCTCGAAGAGGAGGAACGTAGATGTATCGTGGTCAATCGGGTATGTGGCTATGGGTAATGCACCGTCTGACGGGTGTAGGTATCCTGGCTTTTCTTTTTCTCCACATTGCTGACACTTATCTGGTGGGTCTTGGTTGTAAATATTACAACGACCTGGTTTTCCTGTATCGCAATCCGCCGTTCCGCGTGCTGGAATGGTTGCTAGTGGGCGCGGTGCTGTACCACGCTTTCAACGGTTGCCGTATTATTCTGCTAGATTTCTGGCCCAAAGCTATCAATTACCAACGCCAATTTTACTACGGCACTCTGGGTTTGTTTGTGTTGACCTGGATACCGGCGGGTATTTTTATGATTGGCCCGCTCTTTTGGGGTGGCCCTAGTGCTTCCACGGTCTGTCACTAATTATATTTTGCAAGAATACTAGAAAGGAAAACTGAAAATGGCCGTTGAAACTACCCACAAATCCACCTCAGCCGAACCGCGTATCAAGAGACGCTGGACGAAAACTGGTGCACGTCCCCGCCCAATGAATAATTTTGAATTGTATAGCTGGTATTTCTTCCGGGTGTCTGGTGTATTATTATTGTTCCTGGCCCTCGGACACTTGCTGATTATGCACCTGATCAACAATGTCGAAGTAGTCAATTACCAGTTTGTGGCAAACCGTTGGGCCTCTCCCCTATGGCGTACCTACGATATACTGTTATTATTCCTGGCTCTGGCGCACGGACTCAATGGGGTGAGAGTTTTAATTTACGATTATATCTATTCGCGGGGTTGGCGCGTTTTTGCGATGTCCGCCCTCTATGTCACTGCGTTGTTCTTTATGCTTATTGGCGCACAGGTGATTATAACTTTCCAGTCGCAAATCACTGTAATTGCGGGGAAGTAGCAGTTGGCTATCAGCTTTTAGCTATTAGCCAAAACGAAAGCAACTGTTCAGCCGACCTGTTTTTGTAGGAGGCTGCTCCGTCAGCCGATATAACTGGCTTCAAGACCAAAAACAATCGGCTGACGGAGCAGCCTCCTACAAGCGGCTTAACTGGATACAAGCCAGGAGCAGTTGTAGGTTTCTAGGCAGATAGCTAAAAGCCGAAAGCTGATAGCTTTTTAGAGGAAAAAGAATGTATAACAAGTACGATGCTATAGTGGTAGGGGCTGGCGGAGCAGGTTTAATGGCCGCCCTGCAACTATCTGGCAAGGCCGATGTAGCCGTGATAACCAAACTGTACCCTAGCCGTTCGCACACAGGCGCGGCTCAGGGCGGTATCTGCGCTTCCTTGGGCAATCAGGAAGAAGACCATTGGGAATGGCATATGTTCGATACCGTCAAAGGCGGCGACTACCTGACCGACCAGGATGCGGCGGAAATTCTGGCCCAGGACGCGGTTGAGCGCATTATTGAACTGGAACATATGGGGCTACCCTTTAATCGCACCGCCGAGGGCAAGATTGACCAACGCCGCTTTGGTGGGCATACCCGCAACTACGGTGAAGCTCCAGTGCGTCGCTCTTGCTACGCCGCAGACCGGACGGGCCACATGATTTTGCAAACTCTTTACCAGCAGGGTATCAAAAACAATGTCACTTTTTACAATGAATATCAGCTGATGGATTTGCTGATAAACGATGGGGTGTGCGTGGGTGTGACCGCGCTGGAAATCAAGACGGGCGAACTGCACACCTTCCATAGCAAAGTGGTTATTTTTGCAACGGGTGGTTATGGTCGCGCCTGGAAAGTCTCTTCCAACGCTCACTCTTGCACGGGTGATGGCATGACGGTAGCTTACCGGGCGGGAATACCTTTGCAGGATATGGAGATGTACCAGTTCCACCCGACGGGCCTGTACCGTATCGGCATTTTGTTAAGCGAAGCGGCACGGGGAGAAGGCGGAATTTTACGCAACGCTTTGGGCGAACGCTTTTGCGAACGCTACGCCCCCACTCTCAAAGATTTAGCCCCGCGCGATATGGTCAGTCGCTTTATTGCCCAGGAAATCAGCGAAGGACGTGGAGCCGGGCCGGACAAAGATTATGTCTTTCTGCACGTTGACCATTTGGGCAAAGAAACTATTGATGCCAAACTACCTGACATTACAGACTTTGCCCGTACCTATCTACACGTTGAACCTTACACTGAAGGCGTACCAATCCAGCCGACGGCCCACTACGCGATGGGCGGTATTCCTACCAATGTGGATGGGGCAGTAGTGATTGACGAAAAACGTACTGTAATGCCTGGCTTCTACGCGGCGGGCGAGGTGGCCTGCGTTTCGGTACACGGTGCGAACCGACTTGGCACAAACTCGCTGGTGGATTTGGTGGTTTATGGCAAACGGGCCGGAATGCACGCCCTCGAATATATCAGACACAACGACTTTGTGCCGCTTCCGGCTAACCACGAAGACCGTTCGCGGGCCGAGCTTGCCTTTGTGAGCAACCCAGCCGCCGCCAACAAGACCGAAAAAGCCGCCAATTTACGTAAAGAGTTACAAACTATGATGACCAAAAATGTCTGCATCGTGCGTAACGAGGTCGGCCTCAAGGAAGCGTTGACCAAAATTGCCGAGTTGCGCGAACGTTACCGAAATGTTCAGATACAGGACAAAACTACCAAGTTCAACACCGAACGACTCGAAACGATGGAGCTTGGTTCACTGCTGGAACTGGCCGAAGTCACGACCAGGGGAGCTTATGAACGCAAAGAAAGCCGGGGCGCACAGTTTCGGGACGACTACGAAAAGCGCGACGATGTAAATTTCCTGGCGCATACGTTGGTGTGGCGTGCGCCCGACGGGAACATCGGCAAAATCGGTTACAAGCCCGTAGTGATTACGCGCTTCCAACCCAAAGAGCGCAAGTATTAAGTAAGTTGTCAGTTGTCAGTTATCAGCTATCAGCTATCAGTTAAAACCAATACTATTCAAATTAGGTTTGTTGGTTCTAACTGATGACTGATAACTGACAACTAATATAGGAGTTTTCAATGCAAGTTACTATGAAGATATTGCGCTTCAACCCCGAAAAGGATAAGAAAGCGCATTTTGAGACCTACGAAATCGAAGCCGACCCGCTTGACCGGGTGTTGGACGCGCTAAACCAGGTTAAATGGTATAACGATGGCAGTCTGACTTTTCGGCGCAGCTGCGCTCACGGGGTCTGCGGCTCGGACGCTATGCGGATAAACGGACGCAATCGGCTGGCCTGCAAAGAATTGGTGGGCGATGTGGGCAAAAAAATCCAGATTGAGCCGATGTTAGGCTTCCGCATCATCAAGGATTTGGTGGTGGATATGGAACCGTTCTTTGAAAAATACAAATCGGTCAAGCCGTATCTGATTAACTATGACGAAGTGCCGCGTATGGAACGGTTGCAAGACCAGGCAGACCGCGATGTTTTTGACGATACGACTAAATGTATTTTGTGTGGGGCGTGTAGTGGCAGTTGTCCGCCCTACTGGTCAAACAGCGATTTTATCGGCCCGGCAGCCATCGTCAACGCGCACCGCTTCATCTTCGACACGCGAGACCAGGGCGCGGACGAACGTTTGCAGGTTCTGAGTCAGGGCGAAGGGGTGTTTCGTTGCCGCACCGTATTTAACTGCACCGATGCCTGCCCACGCGGTATCCCCGTTACCAAAGTAATCGAGCAAATCAAGCGCGAAATGCTTTTTAATCGCTCGTAACCTCAAATAGCCGACAGCTAGACAGCCGACAGCCGAACCAGTAAATGCTCTAGCTGTCGGCTGTTGGTTACTCATTGATGGCAACCACCCCCAGGGGTACCCGTGTAATCTCCCACAATTCTTTGTTGAAGGCTGCTCCGCCAGCCGATTTATTAGAACAGTCCATTGACGGAGCAATGTCCCACAAGTAGCTGTTAGCTAACACCTGTTTGGCTGTTGGCTACTTTGTGTGATATTGCACACTTGAATAGTATGTTAAAATAAAGCCAGCTTTGGTGTTAGTGATGCGGGCCATCTTGAATAGGCTCAAAACTTTGTCCCTGGAACGAGGGTGACAAACTTATGCTTAAACCCGGTGAGATATTAAATAGCCGTTACCAACTTGGACGGAAAATTGGTGATGGTGGATCGGCTCAGGTTTTCGAGGCCCAGGACTTGATGCTAGGCCGGACGGTAGCGGTCAAGATATTAGATACCGATTTTTCTACTGAGCGTAGTTCGTTCAAACGCTTTCAAATCGAAGCCCGTGCTATCGCCGCCTTGGACCATCCCAATATTATCGCTGTCCACGATTTTGGTATGCTGGAAGCCCAACAAAGCGCGTATCTGGTGATGCCTTATGTAGTAGGTGGGCCGCTTTCGACGCGCCTCAAAGCGGGCCGTTTATCGCTGAAGGAAGCTGCCAACTACCTTGACCAGCTGGCTTCTGCCCTAGACTACGCCCACCAGAAAGGGATTGTACATAGGGATGTCAAACCTTCTAATGTTTTGATGCGCCCCAACAATCAGATTGTTTTAACCGACTTCGGTTTTGCCAAAATAACCGACGATGCGGCCAGAGTTACCCATACCCAATCACTAGGCACCACAGAATATATTGCACCAGAACAGATTTTCGGCCTGGTCAGTGCGGCCAGCGACCAGTATTCGCTTGGTATTTTGCTGTACCAAATGATTGCTGGAGTATTGCCCTTCCAGGGACACCAGCAAGCAATTTTGATGGCACACACCGAAAAGTCGCACCCACCACTGGCGGCACAACCTGGTATGCAAAGCGTCCCGTCCGATGTGGTGGCGCGACTTGACCGAATTATGGCCCGTGTCATGGCGAAAAGTGCCAGCCAACGTTACCCAGATTGTGGCGAGTTGAGCCGCGCTTTTCACCGTGCTATCCAGACCGACCCACGCGCCGGAGTGACAGCAACCCAAACTGCCGACGCTATCGAACCAATAGTAGTGAAGGCGCGGTTGGGGAGTAGCCCGCTAGAGATAAGTGAGACAGAGGTTGCGGCTTTGGAAAAAATGGCAACTACCCAAATGCCAGCCCGCGCTTTAATCAAACCAGCCCGATTAGCGGTCACAATTACGCCTGACCAGGGGTTAAATAAAGTCTTTGACCTGAACGCGGTGCTTTTGAAACTGGGCCGGGGTCAGGAAAACCAACTCTATCTACCGTTGGCTACTATTTCGCGCCACCACGCCACCTTCCATCGGTTTGAGGGAAGCGGGGGCTATCGCATCGTGGATAACCAAAGCCGCAACGGTCTGCTTTGCAAAGGCAAGTTTATCAAAGAAAAGGTTTTGGAAGATGGCGACATAATCGAGATTGGTAAAGTCGGGGTGAGCGATTACGTTGTCACCCTACTTTATAACGCGCCTATTTATCGCTAGGTGAGGATAATAACATGAAGTTCGCTTCATTTTTCAGCTATCCCGAAGGTGAAATCAGTGTTGAGACGGACAACGAACCGGACGAATTAGTGTTTTTGCAACATCAAAGCGAAGACGGTTGGGAAAAACTGCTAAGTTATACCGAGACTTTGTACTTTCATATCGGCGACATAATCATCAATCAGGACGAGACAGACCGGGGGCTGTATTTTGTGGTCAACGGTCAGCTTGAGGTTTTGGGTCTCAATCCCGACGGCCAACACTGGTATCGCATCATTACCCTGGACGCGCACACTATCTTTGGTGAGCAAGCTTTTTTTGATGGCAAACCGCGTTCGGCGGCGGTTCGGGCTATTTCGGACGGAACACTGTTGCGTCTCAGTCCGCTAAACTTCGATGTGATGGCGGCGCGGGAGCCGATACTGGCCCGTGAGATTTTGTTTGACCTGGCCCGCATTCTTTCGTTGCGTCTGCGCCAGACTACGGCGGCTTTGGCAAATTATAACCGATAATGTTCAAGGGATTTTGATTATGGCACAAGTTACAGGTGTTCAATCGCTGGTGTTGGTAGTGCAAGATGGCCCAGAAAGGGGGCGCATCTATCCGCTCAACAACGCCCTTTTTTCCATAGGTCGTCAGGCCACTAACGATATTGTAATCAAAGATAGCCGAGCCTCGCGTTTGCACGCCCGCATCGAGTTTACCCCACGCGGCCCTATCGTCATAGATAACAGTTCCGCCAACGGCACCTGGGTCAACGGAGTACCAATCGGTGCGCCTCAGCTGTTGCGGCCCAACGATACCGTCCAGATTGGCGGCATCACCTTTTTGCTAGTTGAAAACCAGCCAGCCCCAGGCCCGCGCCCTGTAGTCTTACAAAGCCAGCCACCCAATTATAACAATTTCAATCCGCAACCAGCCCCACCCCAATTTCAAGCGCAGCCACGCCAGCCTCAGCTACCAATGCCGCCACAAGCTCCAATGTATGGGTCGCAACCAGCACAACCACCAGTCAGGCCACCTAATAATAACTTCAACGCGCCGCCGCCACCTAATCAAATGCGCCCGCCGATGCCACCTAATAATAATTTCAACGCGCCGTCCCCTAACCAGGTGCGTCCGCCTCTGAATAACGTCGCGCCGCCACCTTTACAACCATTGCCACTACAGCCACCGCCCCAAATGCAACCGCCAGTCCAAAATATACCGCAGCAAAGGCCAGTTCAGCTTGCACCTCCGCCGATTGCCCCTAAAATAGAGTCGAAACCTAAGACCAATTTGCCCCTTATCAACCGCACTACCGCGCTCACTCCAGTCAAAGGGGCGAAGGCTGGCCCCGCTTTTCCTAATTATATGCAGATTACGCCGCGTGTGCCGATGTGGGTCTGGCATACCTTGCGCGTTATCAGCGTAACTCTAGCCGTAGTAACGGGAGTGCTGTTGTTTGTACGGCCTGACATTGGCTTGAGCATCTTTTGGAAATTCTTTGTGCCGAGTTTGCCCGTGCTGTTTTTTGTCGCGCCGGGTCTATGGCGTAATATTTGTCCAATGGCCGCGCTCAACCAGACTCCGCGCCTGTTCAAATTTACCAAAGCTTTGACAATTCCCAAATGGTTCAAGGAATACAGCTATGTTATCGGTATCACCCTGCTTTTGGTAATTATCCCGACACGGCGGGTGGTTTTTAATCAAACGGGTTGGGCGTTGGGGCTGGTAGTATTCGCGGCGTTGGGGACAGCCTTCACGATGGGCCTGACTTTTAAGGGCAAAAGCGGTTATTGTAGCAGTATGTGTCCGCTCCTGCCCGTTCAGCGCATCTACGGCCAGACCCCCTATGTCAAGGTTCGCAACAGCCATTGCCAGCCTTGCGTAGGCTGTACCAAAAATTGCTACGACTTCAACCCCCAGGTAGCGTATCTGTCCGACCTGAACGATGATGACCCCCACTATAGCGGCTACCGCAAATTCTTCGTTGGGTTGTTTCCAGGCTTCATTTTAGGTTTCTATAGCGTGGCCGACATCACGCAGGCTTCCGATATTCCAGGGGTATATTTACAAATCGCCCTATACGCTATCGTCAGTCTGGGTATTTTCAATTTGATTACGTCGCTGGTTAAAGTCTCGGCTCACAAAATTACCACCCTGTTTGCGATGGCTGCTCTAAACTTTTATTACTGGTACAATTTCCCGGTGCTTACCAACGCTATCGCTGGCTTGTTCGGTCAGACCGCCCCAGACTGGTTGATATGGGGTTTGCGCGGTATCTTGTTGGCACTTTCGCTGGGGTGGATAGTGCGTACCTATCTCAAAGAAAACCGTTTTCTGGCTCAGGCTGCGAGCAACGCCACACCGCAAATCAAGGTTGGTTCGGTTAAAGCTTTGGATGACCACGCCGCCGCCAGCGATGGCAAACCCGAAGTTAATTTCCTGGCGGAAAATAAACGGTGCGCCGTAGCTGCCGAAACCAGCATCTTGGACGTGGCCGAAAGCAATAATTTACGTATCGAGGCGGGCTGTCGGATGGGTGTGTGCGGGGCAGACCCGATTGCCATTTTGAAGGGTGAAGAAAACCTTTCACCCATCAGCGACGACGAGCAATCTACCCTTGACCGCCTGGGTTGGGCCAAAAACACCCGTATGGCTTGCTGTGCCAGGGTACGTGGCCCGGTCTCGGTTGCGCTCAAACC
The DNA here is from genome assembly GCA_038207455.1 of Chloroflexia bacterium. Classification (GTDB taxonomy): domain Bacteria; phylum Chloroflexota; class Chloroflexia; order Chloroheliales; family Chloroheliaceae; genus JBBQZT01. Next base: position 59,727 of record JBBQZT010000002.1, on the reverse strand, counting down.
GGAGGAAGCCAAAGAAACGCCATCCAGTATGATCCAGTTCGAGTACGACAAAAATGTTAAGAAGGTGGTTATCATCGGCAACGGTGTGGCCGGAGTGACAACCGCCGACCATATCCGCCGCCGCCACCCTGATTGCGAAATTCATGTAGTTGGCCGCGAAAAGCACAATCTTTATAACCGGATGGGTATTGCGCGGTTGGTATATGGGCGTTCGGCTATGCAGGGGCTGTACTTGCTGCCCGAAAATTGGTATGACGAACACAACATCACTACCTGGCTCAACACCCAGGTGACGAAGGTTGACCATAATGCTCACAAGGTTTTCCTGGCGACGGGCGAAACTTTGGATTATGATAAGTTGGTGCTGGCGATGGGTAGCCGCAGCACTGTCCCGGCTGTTGAAAACTTCGGTATCCCTGGTACATTCGTGTTGCGCGAAGCCGAAGATGCAATGGCAATTCGGGCTTTTGCCCAGGACTTCGGCAGCAAACGGGCTATCGTAGCGGGAAGCGGTTTGTTGGGTCTGGAAGCGGCTTACGCTCTGCTCAAATTGGGGCTGGCGGTCTCGGTGTTGGAACGCGGCGAACGCTTACTGTCCAAACAGCTAGATGCACGGGCCAGCCAGCTTTTGCGCGACTATCTGGAAGGGTTGGGCATCAAAATTGTATTCAAGGCCGAAACTACCGCCGTCACGGGTATTGCCGATATGTCCCGTATGGCCGAACGCATTCCAGACCGCTTGAGATTCGGCGGTTCGGGCCAGTCCGATAATCGCGTGACCCACATTATGCTCAAAGATGGCCGCCGCCTGTCGTGTGATGTCTTTTTGCTGGCGACGGGCATCACCTCGAATGTCGAACTGGCCCGCGATATGGGTCTTAGAATCAATAAAGGCGTGGTTATTGACGACGAGATGCGGACGAGCCTGCCAGACGTATTGGCTGCCGGAGACGTGGCGGAGTTCCAGGGGATGATACACGGTTTGTGGCCCGTCGCCACCGAACAGGCCCAGGTAGTAGCGACCAACGCCATCGGTGGGCATCTCAAATATCAAGGCTCAGTTCCGGTCACGGCCCTGAAAATAGTGGGTGTGGAGCTAACTTCCGTCGGGCAGTACGAGCCAAAAGCCCCTGACGACCTGGTAATCGCCTTAGAAGACGCGGCCACTCAACACTATCGCAAGCTGGTCATCAACAACGGCAAAATAGTGGGTGCAATCTTGTTAGGCTACCCGCTCATCACGTCGGCAGTCACGTCCGCTATCAAAAAACAATACGACGTGCGGCCTTATATCAACGATTTGCGGGCCGGAAACTGGGAGGTTTTGAGCAAACTGGCCGGGTAATTTTGTCCATTGGCGGCAACCAGTTGACGCAATGTCCCACAAATACCAGACCTTGCAATGGCCCTGACTGGTTGTATGGTAAGCTTATTCATAGTCAGGATTGCACTACAATAGGGAGATGAAACTGCTGGAAGAACAAAAACTACTCGAACGCATTACAGTTAATCCGCAATTTTTCGGCGGCAAACCTATAATTCGTGGCCGTCGTTTGGCGGTAGAACATATTTTAGGGATGTTAGCGGCAGGTTATCCCTGGTTAGAACTTGCTGACATTCAGGCGTGCCTTATTTATGCCCGCAAACTGGTGAGTCACGAAAGAGTCGAGCCATTTATATTAGAAGCAACCGCATGAAAGTGCTTTTAGATACCTGTGTTTGGGGTGGAGTTCGTAAAGAACTTGAAAACGCTGGTCATGATAATAACAAAACTGCCCTAATCCATTGACGGAGCAATGTCTTACAACGTGGTGATGGCGGTCAATGAGGCGGCTCCGGCTACCCAAAATGGGTCTTCGCGTAGTGGTACTTATCTCGCAAAGGCTGTCCCAACAGACGAGCCGAACCTTTCCAGAATAGGTTTGCCTATGATGGCTAACAATCCGGCTGGTTTTATGACGGGGGTAACGGTGTTAAATGTGGGTACTCAATCAGCCCACGTCACCCTGACTTATCTCGATAATATGGGAAACAGCGTCGGTACGCCTCAAACCAAAACCCTGGATGCGAATGCCAGCTTCCCGTTTTATCAAGGCGATGCGGCTCAAGGTCTGCCGTCTGGCTTTGTTGGCACGGCCTTAATCACAGGAGACCAATCGCTGTTAGTGACTACTAACGCGCTAAATACTAGCAGCAAGCTGTTTTTTACCTACACCGAGCCGTAAGCAGTTGTCAGTTGTCAGTTAGCAGTTAAAACCAAAAACCACTTTTACTATGTTTTAACTGAAAACTGAGGGCTGATAACTGTTCTAAGACCGTTGCTCGTGGCTCATGGCTCGTGGCTGTTTAGGCTTACGATAATGCTCAAACAGATAGAGTAAAGCCCCGCCTAGAATATTACTCCAATAGCTAATCAGGCGGTCAAGCAAAATGACTGCTCCGGCCAGGTTGCGTTCGATGCCAAAACTGGTCAAAATGGCGATAACCGTGCCTTCGACTGCCCCCAAACCAGCCGGGGTGAAGGGAATGGTGCTTAACAACGAGCTTGCCAGGGCGGTAAAGATTATGATCGGCAGACTCAGGCCAACGATGTGCAGGCTGGCAATCACCAGATACAGCCGCAAACCTTCGCCAAACCAGATCAGGGCGGTCAGGCCGTACAGCTTAAACGCAATATCGCGCCGTAGAGTAGTCATAAGTCCGGCCCGGAAGTAACCACAGACATTACGCAGACGTTGTGGAATATATTTTTCCAGCTTTTTGCCGCCCAAACGTAAGCCTACCAGCCCTATTGCCACCAGGAACACCAGCCCAAAACCAAGCTCGAAAAGCAGACCCAAATTGCCCACTTTGTCGCCAAGCTGTCCCAAAACTAACAGGCCGCTCACACATAGCAAAACGAAAAGCATAATAATGTCGGCCAGCCGTTCCCCAATGGCTGTGCCAAGCCCGCGACTAACACTTGCTCCACTTTGCTTACGCAGCAGCCAGCTACGGTAAACATCACCGAGTTTGGCAGGAACTAAACAGTTCACAAACCACGACAGATAAATCATTTTGAGTAGGCTGGGCAAGGCGGGCAGTTTCACGCCTTCCTGCGTATCGAAACCCGCCTTGTTCAACACCAGTTGCCAACGCAAACCGCGTATGTAAAACACACCGTAATAGACTACAAAGGCTAAAGATAACAGCCAGACATTGGCAGTACGTAGATTGGCCCAAATCGCCCCGAAATCAATATGCAAAGTCAGCACAAAATAAATAATTAAAATGGCACTGAGCAAGAAGCCCAATAAGGTTTTCGGGTCGAGCAAACGGGCCTTGAGTGAGATGTTTTCTTTTTCGGTCTGGTCTGGTTTAGCTAAACGAACTAATTTGGGATTGCGGCCCGACGAGGCCGTAACCGTCGCCGGGTGAATTTCAAGTTTTCGCATTTCAGGCCGCTTTCTGAGTATGTTTGGGCCAGATTATCTTGACGCTATGGGTTGGCAAAGGATTGAGACGGCCACCTGCACGCCAAAACTTGAGGCGCATTCGGGCCAGACCGCGCAAATCTTCCATTACCGTCTTGCGGATATTTACCCGCGAATCCAGGTCTTCTTGCCAATCCACTGGCACTTCATAGATGGGCAACCGACTGTGGCGGGCCAACAACAGCATTTCGGTATCGAAGAACCATTCGTTATTGCCAATTAGAGGCAGCAGTTCCTGAGCCAACTCGCTCCGCACGGCCTTGAAACCGCATTGGGCATCGCTGAAAACCGGGCCGAATAGCAGCTTGATAAGCAGGTTGTAGCTGCGGGAGATAACTTCGCGTTTGAGTTGACGTTGCACCTTCGCGCCCCGTGCCAACCGACTGCCGATAGCTATCTGACTATGCCCGCTTACCAGCGGCGCGACCAGGGGCAACAAACAATCCAAACCTGTGGATAAATCCACGTCCATATAGCTGACTATTTCAGCTTCGCTGTGTGACCAGGCGTAGCGTAAGGCTCGTCCGCGCCCCTTCTGATCAAGATGCAAGGCTCGTACCTGACTTGGGAAAGTAGCTTCGAGGTGCTGGGCGATTTGCCAGGTCTGGTCACGGCTGGCGTTGTCGGCAATCGTGATGCGCCAGCTATAAGGGAAGTAGGAGGTCAAATACTCTCGCAGGGTAGTAATGCTTTTTTCCAACGCCGCCTGCTCGTTATAAACCGGAATAACTATGTCCAACACCAGGGCCGCTATATTTTGAGTTTTCATCTTAAAACCCTAACCTTTCTGATTGAGCTACGAGCAATGGGCTTCGAGCTTAGAACCCTCCGGCTGCTGGCTCGAAGCTCATTGCTCCTTTGTTATGCCGCCTGGGAGCAATCGTACAAACTGTCTTGCCCGCCAAATCCTCCAAACCCACGATTACTGCTAGGACTGCTAGAAGTGTTGCCGCTTGTAGTGGCCGAAGAATACGCGCTGCTACTAACCGCCTTACATTGCCCGGTTATCCAGGTTGAGACGGAACTGTTGCCGCCGCCTGGCCCCCCGCCCATACCGCCTATCAGGAAGTAGCGGATGGTATGGTTTTTAATTAGTTGTTGCACACTGGTGACGGTGAGTATCTGGTCTGAGCCGCTAAAACCGCCCATTGACATCACCGCGTCACCTGTTTGCAGGATGTAGGGTGCGGCACTCATATCGCTGTTGACCGCCACCAGATAGGTATAACCAGCCCGATTAGCTTCCAGATATTTAACCAAGCTGGTGTTGACCTGTTCCGTGCCGCCCCCGCCAGGGTTAAAAGTAAGGTCAGCCGAGGCAGTCGTCGTGCTGGAAGCCTGGGCCTGACCCACCTGAAACCACCACGCGCTGCTGCTTACCAGAAAGGCCATCACTGCCACCGCACTCATTCGGCGCAAGGTGAACAATTTATGACCACGTAGCAAGCGGGCTACCAGCACAATGGTCAACCCTACCCCCACCAGAGCTACAACCAGGATTAGCTGACCGCTCAGGTTATTTTTGACAAAATTCAAAACCGTGTTGGTGGCGGTAGCATTACGGGACGTACTATCACCACCAAAGCCACCCAGCTGCCCGCCGCCCGGTACAGCACTCGGAATTGCCCCAGTTATAGCGGTAAAAACGGCCCGGACAGAAAGGGCTGTCGGTACAATCAGCAACCCGAACAGGGTCACGCCTACCACACCCATTGACCAACGCCGCGCTCTCGCCTCGGTGCGTCCAATCAGACCCAAACCCAAACCTAGCAAGGCAACGATGCCAAATACTACCAATACCGGAACTAACCAGCTATTCCAATCGCTGAGTCCGCTCAAGGTGTAAGCTTGAAAGAAAGCCGTCGCTGCCAGCGAAACGGGTAAGAACCAGGCTTGCCAGCCGCCTTTACGGTAGCTTTGCCACATAACCGCCACTCCGATACCTGCCAGGGCTGCGACAGCCGGAGCTAAGACCGTTAGATAGTAACTGTGTGACGTGCCAGTTGACAGACTGAAAACCGCGCCGTAGAGCAGCAACCATCCGCCCCATACTACCAACGCTTGCAACCGCCGACTGCGATTTAACCCTTTTGCCATTCCGGAGCGGGTTTGGAAGACCGCAAACGCCAAACCAAGTAGAGCCAGTGGCAAGAACCAACCAAACTCACCTGACAAAGATTGTCCAAACAAGCGCAACGGCCCAGGAGTTCCGCCCATGGTGGGGCCTGCGCCTCCGGCCACACCGGGCAGCCCGTTCGCGCCACCAGGGAAAGTCACTCCAGCGGGTGGCTGTGGCAGCGTACCTCCGGGTAAAGTCACCCCGGCGGGCGGTTGGAAGTTATTTGCACCGCTCGGAGTAGTGGCTTCGACGCGACCCAAACCGTTGTAACCAAAAATCAGGTTCATTTCGGTGTTGTTGGTGCTACCACCCACGTAGGGACGCTGGCTGGCGGGTGTCAAATCTACGGCTATTGACCACGAAAAAGAGATTGCCAACACGCAGAGCGTCGCCAATACCAAATGCACAATCCGTTTGCGCCAGCCCGTATTTGCCAATAAGAAATAAAGCAGGTAAAAAGCTGGTAACACCACGATAGCTTCTAACGTTTTGATGTTAAAGTCCAGCCCCACTAGCAGGCTGCCCAATAGTAGCCACCGCAAACGGCCCGTCTCTGCTGCCCGCAACCAGGCCCAGGCTGCCAGGAGTAAAAAGAACACCATCAAACTATCGGGGTTGTTGTGGCGGTTCATCACCACGTAGATAGGCGTGACGGCCAACACCAGTGCGGCTATCAAACCAGCCCCTGTACCAAAGGCCCGCTTGATCATAAAATAAAGCAGGGCTACTCCCAACACTCCGGTCAGGGCTTCGGGTAGCAAGAGGCTAACTCCGTTGAACCCGAAGATTTTGGCTGAGATAGTCTGTATCCAAAGCGCAAGGGGCGGTTTATCCACCGTTACAAAACCGCCTGGATCAAACGAAGCAAAGAAGAAATTGCGCCAGTTGACCAGCATACTTTTGACTGCCGCCGCGTAAAAGTCGTTGGAGTAGCCGTTCCTTTCCAGCCCCCACAAGCCCAGGAAACTCGATAGCAGTAAGATAACGGTCAAACTCAGATGTTCGCGCGTCCAGGTTAGCTGCCTGCCCCATAATTTCAACCTGATGCGGCGTTCCCTTTTCAACGCGGCTACCTCAACCGTCTCAATCGGCGGCGAGGCCGCCTCACTTTGAGGCTGCAAAGTCATACTCATAATATCCACACCCTTTCTAAATAACTCCAGTTATAATTCCAGTATCATCAAATGTTTGGCTGCGTTGCTTCTGATAAATCCAGTATATAAGAGGTGATTAAGAGAACCGTGAAAACAAGGTGAGAATGTTCTTATTTTTGTTGGGGATTTTCCCCCCAGAGTTCGCAGAGGGTGCGGAGGGGCGGATATATGCTAATCCAATGACAGAGCTTTGAATCAAAAAACGGAGCAATTTATGGGCTGTTGCTCCGCCAGTAAGTGTATCCGATGCTTTTGAGGCTGTATTTTAGCTGTTAATAGCAGTCGCAACTTTAACGATTTTGGCTTTATTTCCAAAGCGCAGGGCGGTCAAGCCAAATACTATCAGGCCGGAGGAAATGTAAATCAATTGCAACCACAAGCTGCCCGTGTCCGTGCCACTCATAACGCCGTGCAGCAGGCTAATATAGAAGATACCAAAAGTTAGATAATGGATAGTGCGCCAGACCTTATAACCGAGCTTACTCGCCAGATACGCCGTGATTATCACCAGCACCGCTCCATAGATGGCGATAGTGCCGAACCCCGTCCACACAGGCCGATAGCTGGCCGTGCTGAACGGTATCAAGACTTGCCACAAGCTAATTTTTACATAGGTGTCCAACAGCAGCCCCACCAGATGCAATACCACAAAGAAAACTGTCAACAGCGACAATATTTTATGTAGATAAAAAGTAGCCGTCGGGTGTAGCACATTACGTACCCATTTCCAGCGCAAACTCATCGTCAAACCGAGCGTCACACTGACGAAAGATAGCATATAGGCCATCACGCCTGCCACCCGCGCCAGCACCCAGGGGCTTTGTTGGGCCATACCGCCCCCTGTCGCGCTGCCCAACTGGTTTTGTAAAAGTTGCTGCCAGACCTGTCCAGGCCACGCCACCATTTCTGCCCTTAAGCCTGCTGTCGGATTGCTGGCCCACAAACCTGTCAGCAGGGCGGCTCCCAGCAGCAAAACTAACATTACCCACGTTACAATTACTTTGCCCTTAGCAGGTTTTTTGCCAGTAGAAGTAGAAATACCCTGAGTAGGTGTAGCCAAAATCCGTTTGCGATTGCCAAAAAGCGGGTGATTTTCCAAATCGGGACTGCTTTTATTGATACTCATAGCTTTATAATTTCTCCTTCTAGCGTCACGAAAAACAACGAGGTCAAGCCCGTTATTGGCTTCAAACTTTTTTGAGCTTCTTCCGGCCCTAAGATAAGAGCGGTTTTAGCCATTACATCGGCCAGTTGCACCGTGTTGGCAACGGCTGTCACCGCCGCCAGCCTGTTGGTTGTGGGTGCGCCCGTGCGTGGGTCAATCAGATGGTGGCGCGGCTGACCATTTATCCACCAACGCCGTCCCAGCGTAGATGAAGTAGCTACCGCCTGGTTTGTCACTACCAAAGTAGATAGCACTTCCTGAGCGGGGAGTACGAGTGGGTTCTCAATCCCTACCGTCCAGCCCTGGTTATCCTGGGGCGGGTTGCCAGCCAGCCACATATCACCGCCCGCACTAAGGCTGAAGTTTTGGAACCCTGCTCCTTTGAGGTAAGCAGTGGCGCGGTCAACTGTTGCACCTTTAGCAATCCCGCCCAAGTCCAGATGTGTCCCGTAAGGCAACTTGACACCACGCTGAACCGGGTCAAGTGCCAGCTTGCGCCAGCCGTTTTGATAAAGGATAGTCGTGCGAGACCCGTCAAATAGCTGCGCTTCGGGCCGAGTAGGATGGGCAATCTGTTCAAAGCTGCGGTCATAACCAGCCGCTTCCAGTGCGTCCAAAATAGCTGGATTAAATATGCCATTGGTTAATTCGGCCATTTGTTGGGCTGCCTGGACGCTATGGTAAAGAAGCTGGGAGGCAGTATCAAGATGGCCCTGGCGGTTGAGCTTGCAAAGTTCGCTTTGAGGGCGGAAACGGCTCAAAATGTCTTCAGCCGCCGCAAAGATAGTTTCCACCTGCTTGAAGCATTGAATTGCCTGCTCCACCCTATCGGTATATATCAACAATTCTATGTCGGTATTCATCGCTCTGAACCCGGAAGCCACTTCCATTATTTCGGCTTGTTCTGCCCCGGCTAGTAAACTGTTCATAATCTCCTATCCTTCCATTCCAATCCTATAACCTATTTTCATAAACCCTGTAGGCGGCGCGTCCCCAGGTTCGCACACCCTTTGGTTAGCTAATCTAGCGGGCGGGGGACGCGCCGCCTACGCTCAAATTGCTAAGAATGTTTCGTGACTACAACAGGGGCTTTGGTAGGTACTGCCGTGACTTTAACAGTAGCTTTGGTAGTAACCGGAGCAACCGTTGTAGTCGCGGCGGCTTTCGTACTAGCTACTGCCGAAGTAGCAGCCGCCGAAGTAGTGGGTACTGGCGTGGCGGCAGATGTCGTAGCTGCAGCAGTAGTCTGGCTTTGGGTGCTGCTCACGTCCGTCGTCGCGACGACGGGAACAGGTGTAGCCACGTCCACTGTTGTAGCGGCATCGGTAGCAGAAGCCGCCTGATTGCTTGCTCCGTTCGTTTCATCGCTACTAGCGGCAGCTACAGCCACAGTCTGGGTAGTTAAGTTTTGGGCTACATTCTCGCTTACCTGAAAAGTTACAAAGGACAGAACCGAACCCACAATGGCAAAAGAAGCCACGTTCAGCTTCACGCGAGAGCGCAAAGGCTGTTTGCCGCCCTTCCGCTTACCGCCCCTCTGGTTTGCTTGCTTAGAAACAGTATCATTCAACATCTTTATAATTCCTCTCTTTATTTATTGCTTATTATTTATTTAGTGCATTTCTTACAACCTTAGTATATGTGAAAAAATTAAGAAGACCGTGAAGGGGAAATGAGAATACTCTTATTTTCGTGGGGATTTTTACCGCAGAGAACGCAGAGAACGAAGTAGGTATTTTGATGGATATTGCTTCGCCAATAGATGTTCGCAGCTTTGGTTTTAGCTGTGGGGTGTGGGCTGTCTAGCTGTTATCTGTTAGCTATTAGAGCCAGGCGCACTCTGGCAAGCGTACCACGTCCCGGTTCGCTTTCGATTTCCAGGACACCACCGTGCTGCCGGGCGATTTCGTGGGCAATTGCCAGACCCAAACCTGTGCCACCCGTTGCACTGGCCCGGTCTGACTCCACCCGATAGAAGCGTTCAAACAAATGCGGCAGGTGTTCGGCGGCAATGCCAGGGCCATCATCACTGACCGTCACTACCGCCATTTTATCGCGCTTTTCTAGCTTGAAAGTAACGTGACCGCCTTCCTGGGTATATTTGAGGGCGTTGCCGAGCAAATTGAGAAAAAGGCGGGTAAGCTGGTCGAGATTGCCCTGCACTAATATATCGGGAGCAAATTCCCCGCGCAGTTCAATTTGCTTGAGTTCGGCGACAGGCTGCATTGAGTCGAGGATACTATCCACAAAATCGTTCAAATCCAAAGTTTCGGATTGCCATTGCTGGTTAGCCTGGTCTAGTCGGGCCAGATAGAGCAGCGAGTTACTCAAACCTATCAAGCGGTCAACCCCTTCGTTGAGGTCAGCCAAAGTTGCCCGATATTCATCAGCATTACGGTTACGACTCAAAGTGACCTCAATCCGGCCCTTAATGGCGGTGAGAGGTGTACGCATTTCGTGGGAAGCATCGGAAGTAAAGCGGCGTTCTTGCTCAAAGCCGCGTTCCAGACGGTCAAAGGTCTGGTCAAGAGTTTTAGCCAGTCTGCCAACCTCATCTTGCGGCCCTTCATAATTGATGCGTCGAGATAAATCTTCGGTGCTGATAGCCTGAGCGGTGCGGGTTACGCGGTCAATCGGGCGCAAAGCCTGGTTCGCCAGAAACAACCCCCCCGACACGGCCAGGGCCAGAGCTATCACCGCGCCTAGCAAGATAGGCAAGAACAGCCCGCTTAATTCGGCATTCAGCAGAACAACGGGTTGCCCGACCTGAATCCAGCCCATCGGCACACCACCACGCCCAATCAAAGGATTGTTATAAATGCGCCACTGGACGTTATCAGTCGCGTTGACGGTAACAATATTGCTGCCTGTCGTAACTGGATTAGCGGTTGGCATGAGTGATGCAGCATTTCCCAAACTAGCTAATAGCTGCCCGCCAGGGTTAAAAATACGTATCTGCACGTTGTCCCGATTGACATCTTGAGAAACTCCACCAATATCTCCACCAGGGCCAGGAAAAGTACGGAAGTAAGGCCCAACCGCCGGATTGTCCGTATCAACTGCCCCGCGCAATCTATCGGCAGCCACACCCAAAAACGTGTCTTGTTGCTTTTGTTGCAGGTCACGGAACTGGAAAAAGATATAAACGCTAAAGAAAATCAGGCTGACCAGGAGTAACAACACGTACCAACCAATCAACCGGAAACGCAGACTGCGAAAAATATTAAGATTGAATCGGCGACGCTTAATCATTATCTTCCTCGGCACTCAAGCGATAGCCCACTCCGCGCACGGTATGAATCAAAGCGGGCGTATAACCCCGGTCTATTTTGCGGCGCAGATAACCAATATACACATCCACCACATTCGAGTCACTCACAAAATCGAAGTTCCAAATATGCTCGGCGATTTGAGTACGAGTCAAAACCTGCTTGGGGTGGCGCAACAAATAGTTAAGCAAAGTATATTCGCGCTGGCTGAGTTCGATTAGCTGGCCTCCCCGTCTGACCTCTCTTTGGGCCGTGTCCAGTTCCAAATCGGCCAACCGTAGCACCGTACCAGTTTGCAAAGGTGGACGGCGCAGCAAAGCCCGCACACGGGCCACCAGTTCGGGAAAAGCAAAAGGTTTGGTCAAATAATCGTCCGCCCCCGCGTCCAAACCCGCCACTCTATCCTCAATCTTGTCACGGGCTGTCAGTAGCAACACCGGAACAGTCTGACCCTTTTTGCGTAATTGGCGCAATAGGGTCAAACCATCAGTCCCAGGCAGCATTATATCCAAAATGAGCATATCATATTCGGCAGCCAGGGCAAAATCTAAACCTTCGCGGCCATTGCGGGCTACATCTACTGCAAAGTCAGCTTCGCTCAAACCTTGCGAAATAAATTGGGCAATGGCATTTTCATCTTCAACCACTAAAATCCGCATATTTTCCTCCTGGTACTTATTATTTAGATTTATTATACAACCAGGTTGGCTTTTTTCTTGCACCATTCCCAGGCTCATTTTCCGTTCCTTCGTTATTAGCTATCAGCCGTCAGCTATCAGCCAGGTCTTGTCATTCTGAGCGGAAGCTCTGGCGAAGCGCGGAGCGAAGAATCTGTTGCTAAATGTCGGGGAAAATAGACCCTTCACTCCGCAGAGCCTCCGTTCAGGGTGACAGGCGGCATAGTTACTCTTTTTTTAGCTATCGGCTATCATCTAAAAACGTAACCCTTTAGTTCTATGTTTTAGCTGATAGCTAATGGCTGCTTGTGGGACATTGCGCCAACTGGTTGCCGCCAATGGACTACTCCGAACTATCGGCTGGCGGAGCCGTTGCGCGTCCTACAAATACCCTTGCTCTCGGTTTTAGCTGGCGGCTGACGGCTATTTGCTGTCTAGCTGTTAGTACGCTCAACCAGTGTTATCTCGACGGTATGAGCCGTGTTGTTACCACCATTGGCTTGGGGCGTAATCACTTGCAGTGCCAGCTTATCGCCAACCTTGTGGCTGTTGATAATCTGACCCAACGCCGACTCGCTGTCTATCTTCTGCCCGTCCACCGCTACAATCACGTCACCAGTTTTTAGTCCGGCCTGGGCTGCCGGAGAGCCACTTTGCACCTGCTTCAAGACTGCGCCGCTCTGGTTGCTACCCGCCAGTTGCAGCTGATTTGCCAAAGCGGGTGTTAGTGGCTGATAGGCAATGCCTAGATAGGGGTGGCTGACTTTGCCGTTTGCCATTAGTTGAGTAATGATTTGTTTAGCCTGGTTCATCGAAATGGCAAAACCGATGCCTTCCGCCTGTACGCCTGGCTCGGCTTGCCCCGCCGCCAAAGTGTTAATCCCAACTACCTGACCCTGCATATTTACCAACGCCCCGCCGCTGTTGCCAGGGTTGATAGCTGCGTCGGTTTGTATCAAGCTATAAAGCTGCGGCCCACTGCTGGCAGCACTGGCACTATTGCCAAAGGCGGCACTGCTACTACTTTGGGTACTCGGCTCGGTCACGCTGCGGTTTAAGGCACTAACTATACCCGATGTCACGGTAGGGCCACCCGGTAGGGCCAGAGCGTTCCCAATAGCTACCAGACCATCGCCTACTTGAAGGGTGGACGAATCACCTAGCTGGGCAACGGGCAAACTAGCTCCCTTCGGGTCAATCTTGACTACCGCCAGATCGGTTTGTTGGTCTGAACCAACCACCGTGCCATCGAAAGAGCGGCCATCGGGCAACGTCACCAACAGGCTATCTGCCCCATCAATCACATGGAAGTTGGTTAGAATGTAGCCTGTCGCATCATATATTACACCTGAGCCAACACCCGTCGCCTGCGAAGTTCCGCTAGAACCAAAGGCAGAGTTGGCGTTGCTGCTCGAACTGACCTGGGTAGTGATTTGCACTATGGCTGGGCGTACCTTCGCCGATACCTGGGCCACTGTCAGGGTGGGACTGCTGGTCTGGCTGGTACTGGCAGCTACTTTGACCACCGAAATCGTAGCGGCAGCCGGGCTACTGATAGTGGCTGCGCTAGTGCCTCCGTGATTGCTCACCAGAAAAAAGGCCATAGCCATCACTAGCAATAACGCCGCTGCCGTTGTCGTCAGCACCCGGTTGAGGGTGTGACTCCAGAAACCACGCTTGGGTTGCGGGCGGGCGGGCGGAAAATAACCCCCCCCCGCTTCAAATCCAGAATGGGCAGTATTAGTATTGTTAGGCGCGTATGTCAGTAGGGGAACTGACTGGTTGCTGTCTGGCTGTCCATCAAATCGGAAAGCTGAATTGGGAATTACCCCTTCCGCGTAGCCTGGCGATGGTTGGTTCTGACTATTGTAGCTATAATAATAGGCCGATGCAGGTGCAAGCGGGTAAGGATAAGCTGACGGCGCAGCATTTTGTACTTCTACCAATTCATTTTGGTTTTGAGCCTCGTCCTCGGCTGGGTTTTCTTCCGGTGTAGGAAAAACCTCTCGATATTCCTCATTATCTGACATTCTTAATTACCTCGTTCTATATGTCTCTTAGCTTCGGGCCGAAGTAAGAGTATTTTTTCTTAGAAAGTAGCCGACAATTGCCCACCTAAGCGGGATACTGTCGGTCAGCTTTGATAATGGTTCACAAACCCATTCTACTACCCAAGGTTAAGAAAGCCGTGAGGGATTAATGAGAAAACTCTTATTTCTACTATATAAATAAAGCCACCCATCCAGCCTGAATCGGCTATTGACAGCCATTTCGCTTGCTCTTATACTAAAAGCATCAAATATTATGGTAAGTAATCGGCCAGATAGGGCGGATTATCAACACCAAACTGGTTCAGCGTTAAAACTAAATATATTTCCCTTACATTACAACAGCTACAGGAGCATTTTCGTGGCTAAAGCAAAAAAGCGGTCTGCTTTCAGCATCAGTATCAGTAGTGCCTCGGCCAGACCTCCGCTCAAACTGAACTTAAACCGCCCCGTCCTGGCGGTACTTTTGTTGGTGGGCGCGGCGGTAGTTTATCTGGCCGGACTTTCGGTATATAACGTACTCACTCAAAATAATGCTTCCAATGGCAACGACTTGGCTTTTCAGGGCAGTGGCAGTGTGCGCGAACACGAACGCGAAGACCAGATTGTGCAACTTAAAAACCTCAACACCCAGCTACAGCAGGAAAACACCAAATATAAACAAGACATTTCCGACCTGGACACGCGGGTGAAACAACTGGCCGACAGTATCGAAACTCTCAAAGCCTTTGCCAAACAATTACAAGACAAGGTTGGTGGAGCGGATAGCTCTGCCTTGCCCCCGATTCCTACTCCAAGCGGCTCGACAGGCGGTAACAATACTAACGGCTCTTTATATGGCGGAAATACCGCGCTTGCGTCTAACGCCGGAGTCAGCAATATTGTGGCGACCCAAAATTATTATGCCGAATATGACAAAGTGTTGGGCCAGTTGCAAAATATTAATCAAACCATCTCTGCCAAGAAACAAGGTATCTCCGACCTTAGCGTGAAAATTCAGAACTATAACAACCAACTGGTACAGACCGCCACTACCTATAACATTGATGCCCAACGCGCCGTGAGCAAAGACGTGACCATCAACTTTGATGCCAGCGCACCCGGCGACGTACCCGTTGATGGCCCTATCAGCAGCCCCTTCGGGTGGCGGCAAAGTCCCTTTCACCCTGGCGCAATGGGCTTTCACTACGGCATAGACCTGGCCGTGCAAATGAATACTCCGGTGCGGGCCACCAAAGCCGGAACTGTCACCTACGCCGCCTACGATGACGTGTACGGCTGGCGCGTCGAGATTACCCACCCCGGAGGTTGGCTCTCCTTTTATGCCCACAACACTATCCTAATGGCTAAGGTTGGACAAACCGTAGATAAAGGTGCTATAATTGCCCTATCGGGAACAACTGGCGCAAGCACCGGCCCGCACGTTCATTATGAAGTGCATTATAATGGAGTGCCGGTCAACCCGGTTCTGTATATGAAAGTTCCGCTCAAATACGACACGAATCTGTAAAGAGCGAAATCTACCTGGGTTTTAATGGCTAGTACAATAACATTTACTCACCTGCACAACCAAATAGACGCGGCAGCCACTTCTGGTGTCAAAAATGCAAACGGTTCTGACTTTCTCCGCGAGAGCAAGCAGCTTGAAGTCGCCAGTCACTATGACCAGGTATGGTTAGAGAACCCCGGTGAAAGTTGGGATACCTGGCCTTTTTTTCGTTTGCCTGGTTCGGCTCTGGGCCACGCTCTGTCAATGTTAGGCAATTTACAAGGTCAGGCCGTGCTTGATCTGGGTTGTGGCATCGGTTACACCCCGCTCGAACTGGCAAAGCGCGGCGCAACCGTGTGGGCCATAGACTTGAGCGCGACTGCCGTGCAAGAGACACAAGGGCGGGCGGCGGCGGCAGGTTTGGGTCAGCAAGTACGGGCAGTGCGGGCCAACGTCGAACAACTACCCTTCGCCGATGCCTCGTTTGATTTGATTTACGCGCAAAATTTCCTGATGCACGTTTCACATCAAGCTGTTGGGCGCGAATGTCGAAGATTATTGCGGCCCGGTGGCAAAATGGTGGTGGTCGAACCCCTGGCGCATCACCCTCTGGTACGCCTGTACCGACGCTTCTTTTCCGAGTACAAAGATACCCACCCGCGCTATTCTACCCACGAAGATATGGCAGCCCTTGCCAGTCTGTTCAACCACGCCCACGAACAGCGTTTTTACTTGCTGGCCGCCCTAGCCACGCTAGGGCAAAACAATACAGCATTGCTCAAACCTGCCCTGGCATTGCTGAACTGGCTCGATCAAAAACTACTCAAAACGTGGCCCGGCTTGCAAGACTGGTGTTGGGTGACAGTAATTGAGTTATATAAATAGTTTGGAGTAACAAAAAAATGGCTGGAATGTTTGGCGGCAAAACTGCCCGCAATAATACTCAAAATACTAATACTGATATTACTATCCCACAAGGTAGCAACGTCAGCGTCAACGAATACATCGAAACCACAGTTGGCCGCACTGCCAGCCTGCATGGGGTCTTGAAAGCCGAAGGCAGTATTCGGATTGATGGCGTATTTGAAGGCGAAATCGAAACCATCGCCAACGTTATCATCGGGCGGGAAGCCAAAGTTCTTGCCAACATCACGGCCCGCAATGTGTTGGTGGCAGGCCGCGTCAAAGGCAACGTTACTGCCCACGAACGGCTTGAAATCGTGGCTACGGGCGGTGTCCTGGGCGATATTGATGTAGAGCATTTATTTATCGAAGAGGGCGGCTTCTTCCAGGGTCAAAGCTTGATGAAAGCCGACGAACAGGCGGAAAATTTCTTATTAGAAGCCCCGCGTTAATTTATGTATATAATCAAACAAATACGGGCTGCCGCCAATAGCCACATCATCGGTGGCCTCATCGCAGTAGTAGTGGGGATTGTTTCGCAATATCTGGCTGAAAATAGTACCAACCCTAACCCGGACTTATTCGGTATCGGGGTCAACCACCTGATTACGCTGGTTATCTTTGGTATCGGTTTCCTGCTGCTACATACTGTTGGTAGCTCGACCATCTATCAGCAAATAGTCAAGGGGCAGGGCAGTAAGGGCCAGCCGCTACTACGTCTCCAAAGCCAGCCCGACTTAGCCAGCCGCAAGCCCGGTCTCAACCCCTCAACCCTGGACATCGCCGGAATGTTTTTCGCCATTGTTTTAATATTTGTGGTGACGGTACTGCTTCAAAATAACGGCGGTATTCCGTTGGGCGGCTTCGTGGGTGGCTGGCTTATCGGCAATGCCGCCAACCAGTTCCGTTTCGGTTCTAAAACTGTCGAAGAACAAATCGAGCAGGGCCGCATCTTTTATTTTAGCGATGCCAGCATCGGGCCGCGCACCCAAATCAGCTATTTCCAGCTTGACCCAACCAAAGACCGCGACGTACCCAGAGTGGAAACTGCCCCCAAACTAGCACTGCCTACTCTGGTACAGCCAGGTAAGAAAACCCCTGTCACTCGCCGCACCGCCCGTATCAATGAGCCAAACCCAGGTAATCCCCGACCAAAAACCAAAGCCGCACCGCTCGTCCGCACCTCCAACTCCAAAAAGAAAGAGGAGTAAGCCGCCGTGCCACCCAAAACTAGCCGCCAGCCCGCCCGTCCTACTAAAACAGGCAGTGAACGTTCCCAGGAAGATAGCGTTTGGAAAGAGATGCTGACCGATTTTTTACAATGGTTCATCCAGTTTTTCTTTCCAGATTACTTCCAGCTCATAGATTGGGAAAAGGGCTATCAAAACCTGGACAAAGAAATGATCGAGGTCACTACCGAAAGTGGCTTCACCAAACAATCCGCCGACAAGCTGTTCAAAGTTTTCCTGCTCAGTGGTGAGGAAGAATTGATACTGATGCACGTTGAGGTGCAGGGCTACAAAGACGAAGAATTCGCCAAACGAGTAGCCAGGTACAACGACCTGATCCGGCTCAAATATAACCAGGAAGTTTTGAGCTTTGTAGTTTTGAGTGATCCTGTCCAAGATTTCCGGCCTGCTGGCTACGTATGGCGTTTCCACCGACACGAACGACACTACAGCTTCCCAATGGTTAAATTGCTAGATTTTCGTGACAATCTGGAAGCCCTGGCACAAGACCCCAACCCCTTCGCATTGGTCGTAATAGCCCATCTTGAAACCCAACGCCTGAAAGGTCGTACGATTGAACTAGCGGAAGTTAAATTTAAGTTGACAAAACGGCTGCTGGCGCGTGGAAACTCTCGCCAGGATGTGATAAAATTCTTCCGAGCAATAGATTGGTTGATGCTGTTGCCCCACGAACTGGAAACAGGATTTCGGGTCAGAGTAGCTGACTACACTAAGGAGCAGAAAATGCCACTACTTAGCAGATGGGAGCTAGATGTCATAGAGGAAGAGCGTGTGAAAGGTCTTGAAGAGGGTATGCAAGCAGGGCTAAAGCAAGGTATGGTCATCCTGCTGGTGTCCATGCTTGAGCAACGGCTGGGCAAAGTTACCCAAAAGGCCAAGAGCCAGTTAAACAAGCTAACCACCGAGCAGTTGCAAGAGTTGGGCGGCGAAATTCTGAACTTTTCGAGCAAAGCAGAATTGACCGACTGGCTGCAACAGCATAGTGGACAATAAGCAAAAAAATTGGCTACGCCTAGCCGCCCAAACTTTTGAGACTGCCGGGTGCGCTCCCTTGTATCTGGTGGGCGGTTTTGTGCGCGATACTCTCCTGGGCCGGGACAGCGATGATATAGATTTGGCTGCTCCTGGTACTGCCGCGCAGGTGATAGCAGCCAGTCGGCGTTTTGCCGATACGATTAATCGGGTGCAAAACGAGTGGCGGGCCAGTTTCCTGATCCTTGACCCCGAAAATGGAGTGGCCCGCGTAGTCTTTCAGCAAAAGGAGCAGCTGCTTTATTTCGATTTTGCCGCTTTTGGGCAGGCTACCACCATTGAAGCAGACCTGGCACGGCGCGATTTTACGGTCAACGCACTGGCCGTACCCCTGACTGCTTTCCTGGCAAATAACGGAGTAATCCAAACCCAGGATGTAACTGATATTAGCGGCGGTCTCAAGGATTTACAGATTAGCCTCGTGCGAGCGATTAGCGCACAAAACCTGCTAGATGACCCGCTGCGGTTGCTGCGGGGCGTGCGGCTCAAGGCCCAACTTTCCGGCGCAACTCGTATCTGGCAAATCGAACCCCAAACCCTGGCCCTTTTTACCCAATATGCCCATTTGATTACGCGCCCAGCCCCGGAACGCACCCGCGAAGAGCTTAACAAACTACTGCTGGGAGCGGACACCGAACGAAATTTGCGTCTGCTCGACCAAACTGGCCTTTTGACGCACCTACTGCCTGAACTCGAAGCGGCACGCGGTTGTATTCAGATGCCCGGCCATTATTTCGACGTATTTGACCACACCTTGACTTCAGTTGACCGAGTGGAATGGTTGACCACCCCACCAAATAATTTTTTTGGTTTAGGCCGCGAGACCGTAAGCCAGCTAGACCAGCCCGCTGCGATGGTGCAGTTTTGGCCGCAAATTCTGTCCGAACTCGCTGCCTCAGACCACTCGAAATTGCTGGTTTTACGGTGGGCGACGCTACTACACGACATCGGCAAGCCACCTACTAAACAAATTGATGCGAAGGGCGAAATCCATTTTTACGAACATAATCGGGTAGGGGCGGAAATAACCCGGAGCATTTTGCAACGGCTGCGTTTTAGCAACTTTCAGGTGGAGCAGGTGGGCTTGATGGTACAAAACCATTTGCGTATCGGGCAGCTTGGCGAAAACTTTAATCCTCAAAATTATAGTGGCATCAGTGATAAGGCTACCTTCCGTTTTCTGCGTGACACTGCGCCTGTCCAAAGCGAAATGTTTTTATTGTCGTTGGCCGACCACGCTGCCGTAGATGGCCCCCGTATTGTACAGCCACGTGGCAAATATGGTTGGTGGCGGCATCTGGTTCTCACCGATTTTTTTGCCCGCAAACTGCTTGGGCCTGAACCCGAACGAGTGGTAGGTAAGCCTCGCTTGTTAGATGGCAAAACTTTGATGCAAGAATTGAATCTGTCACCCGGCCCGAAAGTTGGCTATCTGCTGCGAGAAATCGAGGAAGCCCAAGGTGGAGGCGAGATTTCCACCTTCCAGGAAGCCTTGTCTTTTGCCCGCCAGTTGCTACAGCGTGTATAGTATTCAAAGCAAAGTAACTATATTAAAAACGAGCAAATAAAAGGGATAATAATATGAGCAATTTTACCGACAAAGAGCTTGAGTACATCCAAAGCCAGCAGCTAGGGCGTTTGGCTGTCGTAAACGAAGCGGGAGAGCCACACGTAGTTCCTGTCGGCTTTCGCTACAACCCGGAATTGGACACGATTGATATTGGCGGCCACAATATGGGCCAGAGCAAGAAATTTAGGGATGTCGCCCGCAATTCCCATGTGGCCTTTGTAATAGACGACGTATTACCGCCCTGGCAACCGCGCGGTGTAGAGATTCGGGGTCTGGGCGAAGCCCTACCAAATGGCGGAGAGTCCCTGGGTAGTGGCGAACTAATCCGCATCACCCCTAACCGCATCATCGGTTGGGGTATAGATACCCACCCATACACGCGCAACAGCCGTAGCATTAAATAGGGCCACCGCGTGACCGCTCAAAACATTATATTTTACCTGCACCCCGGCTTATCATCGGGATTTTTATGGGTGTGTGGAAAATGTTGACTCCGCCTAACAGATGGGTAGGATTGGCAGGTGAAACCTTTGCTAAATTGAAGGACGTGAGAGGTGCAGTATGACCCAAGTGTATAAAGTTGAAGCCGAGCTTAACGAAGCTGAAATAATCTATCCAGATAGCGATGGTGAACCGATGGCCGAAACCGAGAGCGAACTTGCCAACCAACGAGCCGAAACCGAGCTGGTTCGAGCTGAAAGATTAGAGGCATTGCTGCGACAACTTAACCCTGACTTGCTCAAACCAGACGATTTAGCCTAATTTTGACATTTTGGCTGCAAAAGAAAACCCGACGTACAGTCGGGTTCTTTTTATACTGTGTATTTTGCCGCTATTAAACAAACAACGGAGCAAGTACCAACGTAATTGTTGCCAACAGTTTGATTAACACGTGCAACGATGGGCCAGACGTGTCTTTGAAGGGGTCGCCCACAGTATCACCCACCACGGCTGCGGCGTGCGCTTCGCTGCGTTTGCCCAACACTTTGCCCGTGCTATCCTTGAGGTTGCCCGCTTCAATCCACTTCTTGGCGTTGTCCCACGCGCCACCCGCATTATTGAGGTAGTTCGCCATCAATACACCCACGATAGTGCCAATCATTAGCAGACCAGCAGCGGCTTGCGCCCGTAAAATCAGCCCCACCAAAATCGGAGTAGCTACGGCCAAAATACCAGGAGCAATCATCTGGCGCAAAGCACTTCGCGTACTGATATCCACGCAACGGGCATAATCTGGGTCGCTGGTACCAGCCATAATGCCAGGGTCGGCCCTGAACTGGCGGCGCACTTCCTCAATCATACCACCTGCCGCCTTACCTACAGCCCGCGTGGTAAGCGAACTAAACAAGAAAATCAACATCGCGCCTATGAAGCCGCCCACGAATACCACCGGGTCGGCCAGATTTACGAACGAGGTTTTGGTCAGATGGTTAGCATCCGGGCCGCTTAATCGGCTTAGACCTGCCTTTTCGATATAGGCCGAAAATAATAGAAATGCCGCCAAAGCCGCCGAACCCACTGCGTAACCTTTGGTCAAAGCTTTGGTGGTATTCCCTACCGAGTCCAGCACGTCGGTGACAGCCCGTATATCTTCCGAAGCCTGACTCATTTCAACGATACCACCAGCGTTGTCGGTAATCGGCCCGAAGGTGTCCATTGCCAAAATATAAGCCGCGCTCATCAACATACCTAGCGTGGCTACCGCCGTCCCGAAAATACCGCCGTTAGTCAGACCGGAAATAGAGTTACCCAAACCGTAAGAACCTAGCAAAGCTGCCCCAATCACCAGGGTAGGGGCGGCAGTGGTTTCAAAACCCACCGCAGTACCAGCAATCACCACGGTGGCGGGGCCAGTTTTAGAGGCTTCGGCGATTTCGCGCACAGGTCGCCAGCTACCCGAAGTATAATATTGGGTGATATAAACAAAGGCGAAGCTGACCGCGATACCAATCAGTCCGGCCAGCCCAAACTTCCAGGGGGCTTCGGATGGATAGCCATTATCGCTAAACATAAAATAGGTTGCGCCAAACATACCGATAGCTGACAAACCTGCTGTAACATAAAAGCCCAGGTTAAGGTCGTTCATCGGGTCGTGCGGACGGTCACTGGAACGGACTGCCAACAAACCGATGAGCGAGGCCATCAAGCCGAAAGCGTTGACCACCAGCGGGAACATAATCCAGGCTGGTTGGGACGGATTATAGTAAAACAAACCAGCCCCTAATATAATTGCCCCGATGTTTTCGGCAGCAATAGACTCGAACAGGTCTGCCCCACGTCCGGCGCAGTCACCCACATTGTCGCCTACCAGGTCGGCAATCACCGCAGGATTGCGCGGGTCGTCTTCGGGGATACCTGCCTCAACCTTACCTACCAGGTCTGCCCCTACATCGGCGGCTTTGGTATAGATACCACCACCAAGTTGGGCGAATAAGGCTACAAAACTGGCTCCGAAACCAAAGCCAATAATGCTGGTAACAATATTGGTCACGCTATTGCTATCTGGCAAAGTGCTATTGCCGAGACTGGCCCCACCATATAGCAAGAAAATTGTAGTCACACCCAAAAGGCTGAGGGAAACCACCAAAAAGCCCGAAACCGCGCCACCGCGTAACGATGTTTTAAGCGCGTCGCCCAAACCGCGTTGTGCCGCCGCTGCTGTACGCAAATTGGCTTGCACAGCTACAAACATTCCGATAAAACCGCTCAAGCCAGAACAAATTGCACCTATCAAAAAGGCGATTGAAGTTTTGAGACCGAGTTCCAGGCCACCTATTGGGTGAGGGTTGCTGTCGGAGGGCTGGGAGGTAATCAGGCCCAAAACCACTCCGATAAGAATGGCTGCGACGATAGCCAGATAAGCGATAGTAGTATATTGCCGCTTCAGAAAAGCCATCGCGCCTTGAAAAATCAGACCAGCGATGCGCTGCATACCGGGCGTACCTTTGTCACTGCCCAAGACCTGACGTGCCAATATTAAGGCAAAGACGATACCTATGATGCCCGCGCCATAAATGATCGCAAGCCACACTGCAAACATAAATTTGAGTCTCCTTCTAAAGCTTCGCTAGTTTCTCATTCCACGCAATTTGCGAAGCGGGTCAAATTCTAAGCTTTAGTTATTTTTTATTGATTTGGTAGCAGATGACAAGATGAGAAGCAGCTACAGTGGCGGCCAGATGAGTTCGACACGGGGAAAACACACCGAACGGTAAATTGCTATTGGCCTACTGTGTGCAACCTTGCACAATCTTTCGCGGGATTTTAACATGAATCCCGCTTTTTGTAAAGACAGGGCGGGTGCAATTCAAGTCCTAAATTTTTAGCCCAACCACTGCGCGAAGGCACTCAATTTTGGTTCGACAGAGTGAAGCGTAGGCAGATGTCCGTTCAGCGCGTCCAGCGTTTTGAGGCCGTTGCCAGTGCAGTATAAGACAGTTACTTCGTCACGACCAATTTTGCCAGCCGCCGCCATTTTGCCCAGGGCAGCCAGGGTTACGCCGCCTGCTGGCTCGGTGAAGATGCCCTCGGTAGAGGCTAAAAGTTTGATACTATCTATCACTTCGGTATCTGTGACCTGTTCGATACTACCTCCCGTGCGATGGGCCAGCTTCAGGCTGTAGTAGCCGTCGGCGGGACTGCCAATAGCTAACGAGTGGGCGATAGTGTTGGGTTGTTTGACCGGAATAATCTCGCTCGAACCCGTTTGCCAGGCGTTGGCTACCGGATTACAGCCCTGCGGTTGCGCCCCGGACATAATTGGCAACTCCTGGTCGGCCACCAAACCGATTTTGATTAGCTCCTCAAAACCTTTGGCGATTTTGGTGTAAAGCGAACCACTGGCGATAGGCGCAATCACGTGGTCGGGCAGCTTCCAGCCGAGTTGCTCCGCCGTTTCGTAGGCCAGCGTTTTTGAGCCTTCGCTATAGTAGGGGCGCATATTTATGTTGACAAAGGCCCAACCGTATTCGTCCGCAACCTGGCTGGCAAGGCGATTTGTTTCGTCATACGTACCGTTGACCGCCACTATTTGCGCTCCAAAAACCGCAGCCATCAAGATTTTGCCCGGCTCGATATTGGCAGGCACGAAGATATAGGTTTTAAGTCCGGCCCGCGCTCCCGCCGCCGCCACCGCTCCAGCCAGATTGCCAGTTGAGGCACAGGCGATAGTGTCGAAGCCAAATTCGATTGCCTTTGAGACCGCGATGGCTACCACCCGGTCTTTAAAAGAATGAGTGGGGTTAAGGGCATCATTTTTTATGTAAAGTTCGCTCAAGCCCAACCGTTCGCCCAAATTGTAGGCGCGGTGTAGGGGGGTGAAACCCACTCCACTGACGCTACGCTCGTAGGACTGCGCGGGTAACAGCGCGGCATAACGCCACAGCGATTTCGGACCTTGTTCGATCTGGCTTTTGAGCAAACGCGGGTTGGTCTGGCTGAAATCGTAGGTTACTTCCAACGGCCCAAAGCAATTCTCGCAGACGTGCAACGGCTCCAGGCCAAAAAGCATTTCACACTCCTTGCATTTCAAGCCAATAGCTGCTCCCTGGTAGTGGCTGGCAACGACCTTACCCGGTTGGGTTCGGGGGTCGGAATAATTTGCGCGGGTTTCAATTTCGTTTATCACAACAGTCATTTATGCACGCTCCTTCATAATTATAAAGTATTATAGGTAGCGGAGGTAAAGCAAAACCCCCTACCTGTACTCAAACAGATAGGGGGCTTGCGGTTTTGCCTATTTTATTTTGTAAGCAAACATACCTCCCTTATCTTGCAAACCAAATGGTCTGCCGGAATTGGCACCATACGCATATTTTTTGTTAGTTGCGTTGGTTGCCGGGCTTCACAGGGCCTAATTCCCTCCACCTCTCTGGATAAGAGTACACATTTCTATTTGGTTGTTAAGGTTTCTGACAGCTATAGCTTAACCGGATTTTTGGAGCTTGTCAAGAGCAAAACTAGCCGATTTCAAACTGAATTTCGTTTATCAAAATATAAGGAATGCCAAGCTGGTCGGTAGAAGGCGTGGTGTTACTTAGTACCAGGGTGTTTGGGCCACTTTTAAGCACAACGGGCGGAACGGTAATTTGCATCTGTCCCCATAAACGGTCTGGCCCACCCTCGCCATTATCACTGCCCGTCGCATTTAGAAAAGTATTTGGCCCGCTAAAAACTATTGTACCGTTGATAATGACCTGCAATGTGCAATGCGCGGCCCGTTCATCATCAATACCAGTTAGATTAAGCAGTAGTTTCCCACTCGGCACTGCATCCAGGTTGAAATTAACCGTGCCGCGCGGATATTTAGTACCAGCCCCGTATAGAGCCACTTCGGGCCGTCCATACAATCTTCCATCGTC
Source organism: Chloroflexia bacterium (assembly GCA_038207455.1). Taxonomy (GTDB): domain Bacteria; phylum Chloroflexota; class Chloroflexia; order Chloroheliales; family Chloroheliaceae; genus JBBQZT01. The sequence goes on along the minus strand of JBBQZT010000002.1, from coordinate 34,218 downwards.
GCGTTTATAGCTGCCAGACAGCGAGTAAGGGCTGATTGGAGAACCAAGATTACCAATTTGAGCGGTTGGTTGAGGCGCAAACGTAGAAGTAGGATTGGAGGTGGGTAAGGCGCGAGTAGTTGTTGGTTGAGGTGTGGCAGGTATAATGGTCGAAGGAACAGGGGCGAGAGTGACAGTGGGTAGAGCCAGAGTGAGGGGCGTAGTAGCCGGAACGGAAGTAGGGATAGTGGTAGTAGCTGGCATACGGGTAGGGGCTGGAGCGGGTGATAGGGCAAGTGTGGCAGGGGCAGGGGCTACCGCAGTAGTAGAAAGTGTAGGCAATACACCAACGGCGGTTGTAGGAATGGCGGTAGCTGTAACCGTTGGCGCAACCGCGACTTGCGTTGTAGCAATACGCTCAGATGAAGGCGAAAATATAAGTAAGCCTAACCCAATCAAAACACCAATTAGCAAGACTAAAAACAGGCCGAGCAATAGGGGCAACGCCAAATTAGTACGACGCGGCGCGGGAATAACTGGTATTTGAAGATTGGTGATAGTAGGGTTTGTTGCCAGTCCACCTGCCGTACCAGGATAAACACTAACGGCACGGCGGGCAGCGTGGGCGTTGGTGCGGCCTTGCGCGGCCACAGCTGCCATTGCCGAGGTCAAAGCCAGTTGCATTTCGGCGGCACTCCGGTAACGCTGGGCCGGGTCTTTGGCTAAAGCCCGTTGCACTACCTGCTCCAACTGCGGCGGCACATTTATTCCGGTGCTGGCAAGGCTGGGAGGACGGTCATGCAGATGTTGGTACATTATCTGGAGCGGGTTTGTGCCGAAAAAAGGCAACTGACCACTTAATAACTCGTACAAAACGATGCCAACCGCATAGATGTCCGTAGCAGGGCCAACGGAGCCGCCTTTAGCCTGCTCTGGAGCCATATAAAAAGCCGTACCAACCGTCGCCCCCGAAGTAGTAATATTTGCGCCATCTCTGGCGTGGGCTACCCCGAAATCGGTTAGTTTTACCAAACCATCAGTTGCACGTATCAAAATATTTTGAGGTTTTACATCGCGATGGATGATATTGTGCGAGTGAGCGACGGCCAGAGCTTCCAAGACTTGAGTGACAATTCCTACCGCTTGAGCGGGGGGTAGCGGCCCATCGTGACGCAGCATACTTTTGAGGTCAGTTCCTTCAATATACTGCATCGCAATAAAATAAGTACCCGCGTGCTGCCCATAGTCGTAAATATCAACCAAATTGGGGCCAGATAGCAAAGCGACGGCGTGGGCTTCACGGTAAAAACGCGCTACAAAATTTTGGTCGGAGCCGTACTCTTCGCGTAGCAGTTTGACGGCTACAATCCGGTCTAATACCCGGTCACGCGCTCGATAGACCCGCGACATACTACCTTGACCAATCAAGTTTAGTAGCTCGTAACGGCCTCCCACTATTTCACGGTCTTGCTGACCCTGAGCAGAGACAGGTATTGGGTTTTCATACGGAAAGGAACTATCCGCCATCAGAAACAAACTCCTGCGAAACTTTTTGCCAGCTATGTCTATTCTCGTTTGAAACCCAAGCTGTTTGACCTTTCCTTTACAAGTGCAAGAACTATTCCAATAATGGGCTAACAGCTAACAGCTAACAGCAGGATAGCAAGACAGCCAACAACCCTGTTCTCTGTGGGACATTGCTTCGCCAATGGACTGTTTTAAGACATCGGCTGGCGGAGCAGCCTCCTACAAGTACCTCCGTTCCCCGTCGGCTGTTAGCTGTTAGCTGTCTGACAACTAGATTTTTGGGCGGCGGTCTTCGCGGGCGCGTTGCTTGGCTTTTAGCAATCGGCTGGTCAGGTCGCCTTCTTCCTGGTTATCTTTTGCTTCCTTAGCTTTGTCTTTAGTCTTTGCCGCAGTGGATGCGGCCACTACGGGTTCGGCTTTGCTAACTACGCCGGGTGCAACCTGGGCTTGGCTGGCAGTTGTGTGGACGTGGGTAGCTGGCACGGCAACAATTTTTTCGGAGTTTACATTTCGCTCTGAAATAGGCTGAATGGTTGGCACGGGCTGGGTATTATTAAAGCGGGCCGGGTCAATCGCAGAGCCAAAGCGATGAAAACGCGAGGCAATCTCACCATAAGCCGTACCTGGCTGTACCGGACTGTCTTTAGAACTGGTGGTGGCTGGGGTATCGGAAGGCCCAACCTCTACATGACCCCTCACAATATCGTGGGCTACCGATACAGGTTGGATATATTCGACGTAAGACTCAGTAACCGCCGCGTGAGAGATTTTGGGTTTATCAGCCGGAATATTTTGAGTCGGGGGCATAACGCTAACTTCACCAACCTGCACAGGGTTGGGTGCGGATGGGGCAACGCTAGAGTTGCTGGCAGCAGGGTTGGCCTCACCACGCCGTTTGCTGGCCCTACTTTTGGCCTCGAATAACCTCCCCACTTCACTCGGCGGAGCGGGTGCGCCACCACCCGCTAAAGCAGGTTGCAATTTGCGTGACGAAGCGAAACCAGCCCGTAATCTTTTGAGTGAAAAAGTGATACGGCGCACGCCCACATCTAATGGGAATAGTAATATCGCCAGCAGCAGCAACCAGGGCCATAAATCCTGACTGCGGGTAGTGCGCGTCAAATTGTTGAGAAAGGCTTGCTCCGGTTTGGTCAAAGTCTGACCGCCAGTCAGGTTCGCCACCTCGTCTAGCAAAGCTGTATTGGTACCGAGTTGACGATATTCGGGCGAATAATTCTGAACTGCCCCAATCATCTGCGTCAAAGCTACATCGCCGCCGGTTTTGGAAGCAGAATCTTGACCCAAAGCTTGCACATTGACCAGATAGCTGCCGGGTTGCTTGGGTGTAAAATAAGCTTCGTAATGACCGGGGGCAGTTTGCTGTAATACGATGGCATCTTGTTGACCACTGAGGTTAGAGGTTACAATGGAAGCTTTGACCTCCAACCCGTTCAAATATTGACTGTCGGCATTGAGTGCGTCCGCTTGAATAACAATCTTGTTCCCGACAGTTTGGGTTCGCACTTGCAAACCGGCTGCGTCGCTTTGGGGAATAGTCCAACGGGCCGTTTGCGCCCAAAATTGGCTAAAGCCGTCCCAACCGAGCCAATTAGTAGCCCACCGTCCTTTGGCATCGCTAGTCCAGGCTACTACCCGGCCCAAACCGTATTGCCAATGTGCCAGGAGCGGGTCGCCTCGGTCACTCACTAAAGCGGTGGTGGCAGTGGCTTTGGCCCGTGTTCCGACGTAACCTTTAAGTTGCGGCACGGCAGCGATACCCTTCAAGATAGGGCTGGGAGCCGCGATCTGGGGAGTAAAATTCTCCTCGACAACATAAGAGCGTGATACTAGATGCACTTCTTTAGCAAAAATTTTGGGTAAGGTAGTGGGGTCATCTACGTAATAATAACGCCCGTTGTTTTTATCCGCCATATTTTTGAGAAAGCTGCTATTTACATCGTCTCCCAACCCAACCGTACTGATGTTGATATTATTTTTGGCGGCCTCGGCAAAAAGCCCTTTGTAATCTAAATTAGGCTCAGAATCTTCGCCATCAGTCAGTAGAATTATTTGCTTATTTTTGGCATCAACCGTTTCTAAAGCTTTTACTGCCGGGTCAAGGCCGCTAATGATGCGCGTACCGCCACCCGGTGCGATGCGGCCAATTGGACTGACTAAATTGGCCGGGTTGCCCATCGGAGCTAAATTGACGTTCCAGTTGTGGTCGGTGTCAAAACTTACCACACCCACCTCGTCACTGTTGCTAAGTTGGGCCGCCGCCTGATAAGCCGCGTCTTTTGCCATTTCAATCTTGACCGAGCCTTTGTAGTTGTCCTGCATACTACCGCTACGGTCAATCACCAACACCATCGCCACACTAGGCGTTTCCAACTTGCTAGGTAGATGCAACTCGACGGGCAGCATTTCTTCCAAAGGTGTGCGGAAATAGCCGCCCAAAGCATAACTTTCCTCGCCGCCCACTACTACCAGACCTTTGCCCAAATCGCGCACATAAGCCTGCAAAATGTCCATCGCATTTTTGCCAAGCAGGTTAGCCGGAACGTCCACCAGAATGACCGAGTCGTATTGGGTCAGATTGGTGAGGCTAGGGAACTTATCGGGGGTGATGGTGTCGTTATCTACCGACCCGGCTTTGAGTGCGGCTTCCAGATTGGCCGCTTCGTGCTGGTCAGGGTGTCCATCAACCAGCAACACTTTTGGCTTGCCCTTTACCACGCTATAAGCACTACCTTCATTATTTTGCTCAACCGTGTCGCCCGACGTAATAATTTTGGCAGTATAATTGGCAAAGCCTTTCTTGTTAGCAGTCAATTTTTGGACAAAAGTGTTCGGGCCTTTTTTGAAGTTTACCTGATTGTCGGAAATGACCGTGCCTTCTTGCAAAATCAAAAGACGGCCCGCTCCAGCATAATTGCTGTTGACATTAACGCTTACGTTGAACTGCTCACCCTCACTCAAAGTGCTAGGGGCATTGACCGAGCCAATACTCACGTCGTGACCGCTTTGGACATTGATTGGCACAACGTCTATCTGGACACCATTAGCGGCGGCAATTTTGGCCGCGTTACGTACATCATCTACGTTTTGGTTGCCGTCACTCAAAAGCACTAGCCGACGTTGCGAGTCCGAAGGTAGCAGAGCCGTACCGAGACGCACCGCTTCGGCCACATTGGTATAGCCGCTAGTAGGGTTACTTTGTAAATCGTCTAAAGTTTTGTCGTTACTAACCAGCTTCTCCACCAGTGCATCTTGACCAAAAACCACTACGCCCGCTTGTTGGTTATCACCCATCTTGCCCATAGCCTGCCGCACAAAGTCCAGAGCTTGCGCTTTACCGTTCGACCCTACGCTATCCGAACCGTCCAGCAAAAAAACGGTAGCCATCTTGTCGCTAACGGTAGATATTTGAATGTCAGCTACGGTCAAAATTAGTAGCGTAGCGATGAATAAGCGCAGCGCAAGGCTGGCCCGCCGACTGCTCCGGCGCAAAGTGGTGCGACTGCGTGGGCTACGTGCTATCCAGTAAATCAGCGGGAGCAGCAGCAGCAAACTTAGAGCCAGAGGATACCCAAAACTGATAGACATATATTTTTATTACAACCTGTAACTTCCTAACTTACAATCGAGTTGATGATTCTGGCAGCGATGTGTGGCGAGAATAACGAACAGACGATGCCGCCAAGAATACGCAAATTATACACCCATCGCCGGTTTTGTCCATACCAAAAAGCTAATAGCTTGCTAATAATGCTAATTGTAGTATGTAGAGATATTACCCGACTCACCATATACTATAGTTAGCATTTCGGGTATAACAATGGAAAGAAGCAAAGTTTTACTAGATTTTGGTAAGAAAATCCGCGAAGAACGTCTCAAGCAAGGGCTTTCCCAAGAGGAACTTGCCTCCCGTACCGGACTACACCGAACATATATTGGGATGATTGAGCGTGCCGAAAAAAACGTCACGTTAGAAAACATTAACAAATTAGCGCAAGGGCTACACCTGGAAATAGCTCAACTTTTTACTTATAACCCGCCTCTCAAAAACATTGGGTCTTCTAATGACACTTGATGAAATCAAACAAATCCTCACTAACTCCAACATCGAGTTAAAGGCATTGCACGAACACGGTAAAGCCAGCGAAAGATATGTTAGTGTCAATTTTCGTTATCCAGATACTAACACTAATTGGGAGGGCTGGATACCTTATCATTATCGGAGGGCCGGACTTGAAATCAATGAGCCAGCAGAATTAGCAGGGCTATTGGAAGCAGTATATATTGCCTGTTCACCTGCGGCCAGAGCAGCCTGGGTACAATTGGAACGGGAACGCTGGGAGCGAGAATATCAAGGCAAAATAGTAACCAAGTCTTTTTTTAACAAACTTCTCAACTTGCAGTGGAATTGCGTAGAAAGCGATTTGCCGCGAAACTCTAACCCGCAGCGAAGAATACAAGACATCAAAGAAGCTGGGTATTTGATTGCCACCAATACCAACCGATTCTGCCCTAGTTGTCAGAAGAAAACCACACAAATCCTGCTTGTTCCTCATCAAAAAAGTTTGGAAACAGGTTATGAAGTATTTTCTCCTGCATTTAGAAGGCGAATAATTAAGTTACTTAGGAGCATCAATGTCTATGAAGCGCGTGTCACTCCTTCCAATGCACTTATACCAGACCACAAATTTCCCGAAATCAGATGGGATTTGCAAACCCGCGCTCAAAACCTGGATACATTGAGCGACGCAAAAATCAAAACTAAATTTCAGCTTTTGGACAACCAACGTAATTTACAAAAACGCGAGGTCTGTCGCAACTGGTATCAAACTGGCAAAAGAGGTAAGCTTTTTGGCCTTGAATATTATTACCAGGGCAACGAAGATTGGCCTGTAAACGTAGTGAAACGAGGCAAAGAGGCGGAAGTAGGTTGTATAGGTTGCCCCTGGTATGATTTAGAGAAGTGGCGCGAAAACCTTAACGCTTTCTTAGCTGGGACTGCCCCTTAAAGTAACTCCTTCATAATTTGACTTATTATTGATTTCGATAGTCACACGAATTGCTGTCCCAATATTCTTAGCCAATAAGCAAGGCACAGCATTGCCAATTTGCCAGTACGCTCTTTTCATCGTTCCAGCAAAAATATAGTCATCGGGGAAAGTTTGCAAGCGGGCCATTTCTCTAGCTGACAATACCCGATTTTTTTCATAGTGAACGTGTACGCCGCCGTGATTTTCTTTAATCGTCATAGAAGGCAAACCACGATATTGTCGCTTGAAAGCATCTCGGAAGTTGCTATACAAGGAGCCGCCAGGTGGTATATGACTCAGACGCTCCTCAAATTTGGGAGAATGAGCCGTCCATTCGTGAGTGACAGAAGCATCGCGTGCCACATCTTTTAAATCGTCAATAGCTGCTTCGATAGCCAGATACTGTGTTTTGCCACGTTGTTTACGAGGGTAAGGATTTTCTAACCCTAACCGATTGGCTACAAAAATGGCCCGTGTTCGCAGTTGAGGAACACCATATTCCGCCGCCTCTAATATTCGTACACTCATCCCAGGATAACCTATCTCGCCAAACAGTCGAATTATCTCACTATAAACTCTACCGCCCTGTATCGTCAAAATGCCCGGAACATTCTCAAGCACTACAAACATAGGTTGCACATACTGAACAACTCTAACGAACTGCCGAAAGAGTTGATTTCTAGGATCGTTTGGGTCGCGTAAACCTGCTACAGAAAAGCCTTGACATGGTGGGCCACCACATATTACGTGAATTGTTCGCTCACCAATCACCGTATCTAAAATATGATTGGATACATCCTCGATTCTCCCTTCAAAATGGGTACTTTCGGGAAAATTACGTTTGATAGTGCTAGATGCGTCTTTGTCTATTTCAACGCTAAGAATTTTGCTAAACCCAGCTTGCTTAAAACCCAAAGATAAACCGCCTCCACCGGAAAATAGGTCTAAAAAGTTCAAGGTGGAAGCACTGCGTAAAGCAGCTAATGTGTTTATATCACGCCAGTTTTGATTGAAAGGGTTATGGTCAAGCCTGGCACGCAAATCCGAATAGCGGCTAACCGCTTCGCGTGTACCATTTCTTCCTATACTACCCTTTTGCTCGCCAGAGACAAGGTTAGCTTCGTCTTCAAATAGTGGTAACTGTATCAAAATGTTCTCCAGGTACACCAGTTTGCTAACTTTAGTATGCAATCACTATTATACAAGGTTCTCGATCTACGTGCAAGGTTTTTGTATTCTTTTCCAGGGCCATTAAATGAGCAATATCATATAATACTCCACTTTGCACAGCCCTGTGAGCAAAATCATTCAAGGTGTTGGCGGCTCATTACCAGAATATTCACCTAATAAGCCTGGCACCAACTTTTGCTACATACCAAAAAGTGTAAAACCACTCCCGGCAAAGAATTAAGTTGAGACAGAAGGGCTGGCGTGATACAATCTAGGGGCTTGTTAAATTAGCACGAATAAGAAGGAGAAAATAAAAGATGTCCCAGGCCCAAACCGAACCCAAACCGATTAGTGACGACTTGTTAGCCATTTTGGTTTGCCCGCGCTGCAAAACCAAAGTTGAACTGAGCGCAGACAACACCAAGCTGATTTGCCAGAACCCGGAATGCAAACGCGAATATCGTATCGAAAACGGCATCCCCGTAATGCTGGTCGAAGATTAGTTTGGCCCACTTCGTCTTTGTCTATCCCCAAATCAAAAAACTGACCGGGGCGCAGCGTCTAATTCTGGCCCTGGCCGGAGCTATTTGTGAGACCGAGGCCGACCATCGCGTAACGCTGCTGACCCATCGCTTTGCTCCACAGTGTCGGCCTGCTTTGCCGACCCAGGTAGAGCTTATCGAAACTGGTTTCAACCTCAATCGCATCGGCAACCATTATTTTGACTCGCTCCTGGAATACGCTTCCGTACCCTTCCTCATCAAACATCTACCCGCCGATGCTGAGGCGATATGTTTTTTTGGGCCACCCAGCTTACCCGGCCTATGGTGGGCTAAACACTTCTCGACGGAAAAATCAAAACGATCCCTGCTTTATTTTTGCTACGAGCCGCCCCGTGCCGCTTATACAGACCGCCGTGAGGTCAGTCAGCGAATGGGTCGGGTGGTGGGCCGCGTCGCCAACTTGCTATTCGGCCTCTATCGTCCGCTTGACAAATATTTGGCACAACAAGCCGACGCTATCCTGGTCAACGGCGAGTACGGACAGAACTTGATTGCCGAGACTTATGGAAGAAGCTCCACCATCATCACACACGGGTTTGAATTGGCCCAACTGCCCGACCTGGACATCGCTGCCCACCGTATCCGGCAACGCTATCGGCTCGGTCAGCGTCCCCTCATCCTGACAGTCAACCATTTGCACCCGCGCAAACGCATTGACCTGCTGTTAAAAGCGATGCCCGCAATTCTGGCCGAATGTCCTGATGCGGCTGTCCTCATCGTGGGTCAAGGGCCAGAAGAAGCTGCCCTTCGCGCTCTGGCTGCCCAACTCGGTTTAACAAATAACCCTGATGGTGAGGATAAAGTGATTTTCGTGGGATTTGCAGCTGAAAACGAACTGCCCGCCTACTACCATACCGCTCAGGTTTATGCCCATCCTGGTCGCGCCGAAAGTTTTGGTCTGGCCGTGCTGGAAGCCAACGCTGCCGGGCTGCCTGTGGTGTCCGCCAACGAAGGCGGCCCCTGCGAAATTTTAGAAAACGAGATAACGGGCTTTTTGATAGAGCCAGAGCCGAACCTATTTGCTCAAAAGATTAGCTGGCTACTTCAAAACCCTGAGCAGGCCCAACAGATGGGCGAAAACGGGGCAAAAAAAGTGCGCCAACGTTACACCTGGCAACGTGGCGCACAAGACTTCATTAAAATCGCAAAATTAGCTTAAAGATTGCTCGACCGTTCGCTGTTCGGGTCAAAGCTAGTGCCACCGTCCCGGAAGCCTTCACCCTCGGTAGCTTCTAATGGCAAATCCGCATCGCTGGCTGGCTGTCCAACCACATCCGTTATGGGTGCGTCTGGCTCGAAATTGCGCTGGCGGTCTGCAAACGGCTCACTGTAGCGCGTTCCCGGTGTATAAGTGTCGTTTGCTGGCGGTTGGTTATAGGTCTGATTCTTGGGACCAGAACCAGGGCCAGCCGAGGCTGTGCCAGTGGATTGGCTATTTTGGGTTGGGTTGGACTGGTTAGTGTCCAATCCGCTTTTATCTCCATTTGTATCATTCATATTTACCTCCGCACACTTGTATTGTCCAGGGGATAGTTGCCACCGTCCCGCGTTTCACCACTACCCATAACCGTATTATGACTAGCCATACCTGTGCCACCTATGTCGGTTACATAATCGGTACGGCTAGTTGTGGTTTGGGTGGTAGTCGCAGTAGTCATTCCCGGTATATATTCTGTCCCGCCCGGCATTGGGGTGGCTACTTGTGGCGTTGGCGCAGCCATTATAGGTTCATTCTCATAAGCTGAATCAGCTTCTACCGTCGCAGTCGGAGTAGGATAATCGCCATCGTCACCCTTATCGTTGTAATCGCGGACGTGAACCGCGCCATGGCGCTCAAAAATGTCCCGCGCACTTTGCAGCATCATTCCGTTCGGCACAATGACCGAAACAATGGTACGCCCACCCTTTACGTGTTCCTCATACTCTTGAGCGTGTTCTTCGGGGATGCCTGAACCCGCCAGAGCCGCCGCGATGCTGCCAACCGAGCCGCCCACTAATGCGCCCGTCACCGTCGCACCCAACACCCCAGCCGCGATAATCGGGCCGACACCAGGAATAAGTACCGCCGCGCCGCCAGCCAATAGCCAGCCTAGCACTGCACCTAGTGTACCACCGCCCATAGCACCAGCCACGGCTCCCTTACCAGCCTCGTTACCTTCAGTTTCTGTTACAATGTCCGTTGTGGTGCTGGCTCCAGGGTCACGGGTAATAATTGAAATCGAATCAGGAGTAAAGCCTGCCACCTTCAAATCGTTGATGGCCTGTTCTGCCGCGCTCACCTCATCAAAGACCCCAATTATGGTCGGCCCGTTGAGGCGGGGTATATTAATAGCCTGTGTCATATTAGCTCTCCTTTCGGTCACATCTGTCCGGCTGCTATTAGCCGAACCATCTCTGCTGTTAATAGGGCAATATGCGTGCCACCCACCGTTCACGCGCACCTTTGCAGATTTTATTTATACGTAACTACTTACCGCAACAACCAGTTGACGGCGCAGAGAACGCGGAGAAAAAGACAAAAGAAGACCAGCCGGAACAAGTGATTGTAAAGGGTTTGTTTCACCTGTTCTAATAAGTAGTCTCTCATTACCCTCTTTTGGGTTTCCTCTGCGCCCTCTGCGGTGCATACTTTTGTTAGCCATGTCTCAGTGGTGAACAGTTGCATTTATGCAAAAAAAGGCCCGGTTTTTCAACCAGACCTTAAAAACAAAGCTTCAGACTAAATTTTACCAGCGATTGCGCCGTGAATTGTTGCCGCCCAGCACTCGTATTACCAACACAATAGCAATAGCGATAACGGCCAGCGTCAACAGCGTGGCAATAATAGCAAAAATTGCCTTAAAAACCGCCACCAACACACCGATGGCGATGATAACCAGCACCGCCTTAATAATCAGTTCCGCCACACCCGTCGAACCACGATAGTTACGCATAAACTTTACTTGCTCACCTCGTCTTTTTTCTACTCCCTGTCCCATCATCTATTCTACGCAACTTGGGGCCGCTTTGTTTCAACCGCTTTTAATTACAAATTTTCAAATTCTCGTAAGCGGCGGGCGCGGTGTATCAGGTGGAGCAAACTCTCGTCACCACCCAACTGTTTCGGGGTTAAACCGTCAATATCCAGATACTCGGCAGCACCCGTATCGAAATCGTTGCCAGTTTCCAACAACGTACCACCAGTCACCTCAACCAGATAAAAATGCAGCACACTATGCACTGGCTGACCCGTCGGCATAATCGCAAACTCGTCCCTATTGGCGACTACCGCTCCCACCGCCACCACCAGCCCCGTTTCTTCAATAAATTCACGTTGCAAAGCCGCCACCAACGTTTCCCCAGGCTCAACCGCCCCGCCCGGCAATGACCAACGTTTCCCGTCGAAAGGGTCACTTACCAGTAGCACTCGTCTAGCTTCGTCGAAGGTTATGCCATACGCGCCAGGCCGCAACCGTAACCCGGCAGGTGGCAGCCAACGTCCCTTGCGTGGCTCCATGATGCTTTGACAATAAACATAGTCCGCACGCGGCGTAACCAACCGGGCGGGTAAACATTTTTTGAGTAGATAAAGCGTTTCTGTCCAGGCTTTGGCCCGAAACGTCGGGTCTTGCCAGGCCCGATATAACACCCGTCGGTAAAATTTTAGTGACAACCTTTTCCTCAATTTCTCCAACTCGTATTCGAGCCAGTGCCCGCATTATACCGCAACAAGATTCACCACGAAAAAACCTCTAACAAAGCTCAAATACACACCCCACCACGGGCGTGCTAAAATAAAGGTGACCGGAATAAAAGGCTGTCAGGCGGCAAACAGACGGTATCCGGTGCGTTTCTTACACGTTACGTAGGCAGTAACCAACACGCCGCGTTGGTTGAAAGAAAGGAAAAATATTATGAACGAGCGATTTAGTAGCTCCTCGATGCAAGGGATGTTTTCACAGGTTATTAAGGAGATTCAGGGTGGCCTCAGTCGGCTAGAACAGGCCGTGCAGCAGCAACAGCAAACTCCCGGCACACCTCCGACAGATGCCCCGGCAGATGGTGGCTTCGCGCCCCAGACCCCCCCTCAGCAGTCAGCCCCTGCTACCCAGCCAGCCGAGCCGGAAACTCCCTGGACGGGTGTGCGGTGGGAATACAAGGTAGTTTATGTCAACTTCCGGGGCCAGATTAGCTCCGACGGTCAGCAGAAGACTATTGAGCGGGGCGCACGCCGCAGCAGCTTTGTCCGCGAACACCTGGACGAATTGGGTCAGCAGGGTTGGGACTTAGCGGGTGTCAGCCCGTTAGGTGAGACCGAAAACAGCTACTTCGTCTTCAAGCGGCCCGCAGTCGGCCCGGCCAAGCCTAAAGCCGCCTCCAATACCACCAGTGCCAGCAACGGCACCAAAGTCCAAATCGAGGAAGTTGACGACAGCAGCATGATGCTATAAGCATACAGTTACCGATGGGCTAGATAAGTTAAGTTAAAAGACACACAAGGGGTGGTGGCTGCGGCTGCCGCCCCTTTTTAGAATTATCAGCTATCAGCCGTCAGTTAATTCCACCAGTCTATTTGTTACGGGTGTTTTGTGGGAGATTGCTCCGTCAATAGATACAGAATAATATCGCCCGTTGCTCCTGGCTGCTGACTGATAGCTGACGGCTGATAACTGCTGGCTCACAAGAGGTGGTTTTGTTGTATAATATGCGGATAGTTTGCAAATTTAAGAATACCTGATTATAAATAGGAGGCTAGAAAAACTTGTCCGAACGCGCACCCCGGATCGAAATGACGGCGGAAGGTAAAGCCGCTCTTGAAGCCGAGCTAAAACAATTACAGGAAGTGGACGAGCCAAACACGGTAGGCCGGGTAGGGGAAGCCGCTTCCGAAGGCGACTTACGCGAAAACTTTGCTTACCACGATGCCCGGCGCGAGTTGGGGATGATTCGGGGGCGCATTGCTGAAATCAAGCAGACGCTGATCCAGGCCGTTGTCGTAGCCGCTCCTACCAAAAGTGGCCCGAACGCCGTCGTCCAAATGGGTTCGGTGGTAACAGTACGCGAGGAAGGCGAAACGACGGACGAAGTATATGCCATCGTCAGTGCCGCCGAGTCAGGCAAACCACGTGCGGACGGTAAAGCCTCACTTTCGGCCACCTCTCCGTTGGGAGCGGCCTTAATAGGCAAAAAAGCTGGCAATAACATTACTTATCGCACGCCCACTGGTAGCCAGCTAACTTTTAAGATTATAAAAGTGAGTTAACCCTTTACGGGCCTTTTGGCCCCGCCCCACCCTGCAAAACCACGTCGCCGCCACCTTTGAGCCAGTAAACGCTATCCACGCCCTTAATCGTCTGCAAGGTCACGGCTTTGGCGGCGTTGGGTGACAAAATCACAATGCTGCCATCGCCGCCTCGCTTGACAGTCACCAAAGCCTTGCCGTCCGGCGACCAGGAAGGGCAACTACCCCCGCTATAAAGTCCGTAAATGCTACCATCAGGTCGCACCACCAACGTGGATTGTCTGTCCGAATAAGCCACCAATGAGCCACCTGGTAACAAGGCTGGACAATCGGCCCGCCCTACTCCGCCCGTTAGTTTAGTAAATTTTCCTGGACTAAGCACGATGCCCAACTGTGCATTATCATCCGCGCCGCCACTATTCCAAATTATCAACGGCTGCTGCCCCTGGTTCAGCCAGTACAGCTTGTTGACCGCAAACGCCCCCGGTTGGCCCGTCCACATCACGGGCGGCTGCTCACCACTGGTATTAATGATGGCGACAAAACTCTGACGGTCAGAAAAAGCCACCGATTTACCATTCGGGGACCACCATGCTGCCCGCAAAGTGGTCGTCTCTACCGTGTGCGGCTGATTATCCAGGCCCAGATACGGCGGCAAATTCGCGCTTCCGGCCAGAATGCGGCTACTATTGGCAGCCAGATCATAGATTGCCAGTTCGTTGTAAGGGACGGGAGCAGACGGGGGGAGCGGAGTGACCGGCACAGCGGGGGTGGGAGTGACAACAGGCTTCCCGGCGGGCGTGGTAACAAGCGTGGCAGGGTCGCGTAACTGGCTGCGGGTGGCATAAGCGAGTACCGCACTATCGGGAGACCAGGCCGGGGCAAATCCATCTACTACTTTGCGCGGCTTAAAATTAGCGGCTAGTGCATCCACCAACCAGACTTCCCCACCCGCAATGGCTGTCGTCTCATTGGTATGCACTGTAAAAACCAGATAGCGGCCCGATGGCGACCAGGTCGGGTCTAAAAGGCTCTGACTGGCTCCGCCCGCGTACAAAACCGCGTGTTTGCCAGCTAAATCCAGCGTTTCAAGACTGCCCGTTGGCCCAATATAGGCGATGCGGTCACGGTTAGGCGACCACAGCACTTTATCTGCCGCCAGATAGCCGCCACTACTGACCTGATGCTTGTTCGTGCCGTCGGTGCTGACCGTCCATAAATCGCCACCCTGGAGGTAAGCCAGCAATCCTATATTAGTTGTGGCTACGCTTTGGGTAGTAACAGGTTTAGCCGCAGCTTTAGTGGTGGCAGTCGCGCTCAAGTTTTTGCTGACCGTAATGGTGCTATTGCCGGGTTGACCCTGCACCGCCGGAACAGTATAAGGCAAGGGCAGGGGGGTACTGGTAGGCAAAAGGGCTGGAATAGGCTGGAACTCGGTAGCAGTCGGCACGGGGGCAAAAGTTTGGGTAGGAGGTGCAATAGCGGGGAAGGGCGGTGCAACGGTTTGAGTTGGCCCGGTAATACTACCACCCGCCGTCGGGGTTTGCTCGTCCGCACAGCCCACTAGCAGCACCGCTAATAGCAGCACCACCAGACTAATATAAAATCCTCGGACACTTGCCAACTTGGGCATACCCTGGTCACCACTACCTCACTTCATATTATGTAAATCTCACCTCTATCTTATTATACCCTACCCGCGCAAACTCACAATAGCCAAAAGGTCTGTCATCTATAGCCCGGTTCCAATTAACGTTGTAACAACTTGCCTTGCGTTCGCGCCGCTGCAAGCACGTTTTGGTTAGCGGTAAAAACCTGGATACCACCTACAGTCGCAAAATCGCCATCGTCAGTAAGAATTTGGCTGATACTTGCATTTGACATCGCTTCCAACAAAAACAAGTCGTAAACATCTACAAGCCGTGAAGCAAGATTGGTCAAAACGGTAGCAGTAGTGGTTTCAGTAGTTGAAATTGCCACAGGTCGGGCTGTCTTCGTGACTTTAGCCCACGCCAGTTGAATTTCACGTAACACTAAGTAAAGGTACTGCTCTAAAGCTCTCCTTTGTATGTGTTAGACCAATTGAAAAGCGCACGTAGCCGTTGAGCCGGGTTGAATTTGAAAATCCAGCCTTCGGTATGGGCTTTTACATAAAAACTGCCAAAGCCCGGTAAGGTCACACTTTCACCCGCTTTGAAATTTTCGTACAAAGTTTCAACGACCCCAGCTAACCACGCTTTAGCACTGGCTTCATCACTGTTCATTCGCTCGGCTAGAAGACGCACAATTTTATCTTTTTGCACCCGTTCTGCCAATAGCTTTTCCCTATTTCCAAATCATAAATACCCAGCCCAATAGTCAATCAGGTAAAGCGTCCTGCCAATCTTCGGGCATCACAATTTTGGCTTCTATACCTGCATATTCTTTGAGCATATAAAGTAGAGGTAGTTTGAGGTTATAATCCGGGCGGTCAACCAGTCCACGCATACTTCCTGATTGGGAGCAATATCCCACATATCCATTGGCGGCAACCAGTTGGCGCAATATCCCACAAGGGTATTTGTTGGATATTGCTCTGTCAATAGATGATCCGGTTTTGGTTTTAACTGAGAACTGAAAACTGGTTCTACAAGCTGCGACCTGCGGTGCGGGCATTCGGGTTGGACTGCGGCGCGAGACCCTCGATTTCGTCCTCCAGACCTGCGTAAATGTCCTTGAGGCGTTCGATGGTGGCCGGATCTGCTTCCCAATAGCCGCGTCCGTTCGCTTCTAATAAGCGGCCTACAATTCCCTTGAACGAATACGGGTTGAGCTTAGATAAGCGTTCGCGCATCTCGTCGTTGTTGACAAAAGTCGCGTCAATCCCGTTATAGACCCAGTTATCTACGGCTTTGGCGGTCACGCTCCAACCGTAAGTGTTGGTAACGCGGGTTTCGATTTCGCGCACACCTTCGTAGCCGTGCGCCAGCATTCCTTCGTACCAACGCGGGTTGAGCAGTTTGGAGCGGCTTTCCAATCGCACCATCTCCTCTAACGTCTTGATGCTGTTGCCCTGCGAAAGACCGCCGCTCGTAGCCGAAAGACTATCGCTCATCAGCACGGGTGGGCGTTTGCCGCCGTTCAGCCGTTCGACTGTTTTGGTTACGCCGCCCAGGTATTCGTAATAGTGGTCAATATCCGTGATACCCAGTTCGCAGCTATCCACATTTTGAAACGAGACCTGGACGCGGCTCAGAGCATTTTCCATCAAGCGACGGGCATCGTCACCTTCGGTTTTGAGGCCATACACAAAGCTCTTGCGGTTCAGGAAAGCTTCGCCAAGCTCGGCCTCATCTTCCCACGCCCCGCTTTCTACCATAAAGTTGACATTCGCACCGTAGTTACCGGGAGCGTTGGAGAAAACGCGGGCGCAGGCTTCATCAAATGAAACCCCTTTCGCCATTTCTTCCTGCACGTGTTTGCGAACATAATTTTGGTCGGCTGGTTCGTCGGCCTGAGCAGCCAGACGCACCGCCCGGTCAATCAATTCCATCTGGTTTGGCAACAAGTCCCGGAAAATACCACTGACCGTCACTACTACGTCAATCCGAGGGCGTTTCAAGTCTGCTAAAGGTAACAATTTGACCCCGCTCACCTTACCAAGCTGGTCGGTCACGGCCCGTGTTCCCATCAAATATAATGCCTGGGCCACTCCTTCGCCGTCGCTCTTGATGTTGTCCGTCCCCCACAAAACCAGTGCTACGCTTTGGGGGTATTCGCCTTCGGCCAGCCCAAGCTCAACGCGGGTGCGCTCAATCACCGCCTTGACGCTTTTTTCGGCGTTGCGTCGGGCGACGGGCGACGGTATCAAACCAGGGTCAAGCGCGTGGATGTTGCGTCCGGTGGGCAGTACCGCCGGATTACGCACAATATCGTTGCCACTGCTCGGCTCGATAAATTCACCCGCGAAGGCCCGCACCAACTGGTCAAGTTCTTGGTTAGCCAACAACGCTTCGGCCACTTCTTCCAGATATTCCCACATCAGTTGGCCGGACACCAGCGTGACGTGAGCCTGCTCAAACAAGTATTCTCCGGCCTCACGTTTGCCCTGGGCAATTTTCTCACTAACCAGGCCATTTACAAACAAACCCACCGCCCGCCGATGAATAGTGTTTAGTTTTTCCCATCGCGCCAGCGCATCATTATCCTGGCGGGCCGTGCGACGCAATTCTTCGATATTCCAGCCCAAACCCTTCGCAATCAGTTCGGGCAGGGCGGGAGCTTCTTCCTTACTATTGACTTTGCCCCGCGAAAAGCTCGAAATCGAAACCAGGAAATCGGCCAGGGTTGCGGGAGCGGGCGGGTTATTGATAATGTGCAAACCCGTCGGTATCAACCGTTGTTCGATTTCCACCAGTTCGGCGTAAAGACTCAACACGTAGCCGTCAGGGTCAACTTGGGGCGAAATCTTGGATTTAATCTCGATAATCTGAGCCTGAGCCTGAATAGACTCTAGCAAACCGGACAACGGCCCGCCCGCGTTTTCAAACTCGCCCAAACTGCCACCACCATCCGCCGCGTAATCCCCTACGTTATAACTAGCCGCCTCCTTGAAGCTATGTCCTTCGCCCAACGCCTTGCGATAAACGTTAATGGTGTCTTTGAGAGCCAGCAAGTTTTGATAAAGCCCCGCCGTTTCGAGCGGCGGCGACAAATAGCTCACCAATGTGGCAAAACTGCGGCGTTTGGCGATAGTGCCTTCGGACGGGTTATTGACACTATACAGATAAAAGTTAGGCAAATCGCCAATCAAACGGTCAGGCCAGCATTCCGCGCTGAGGCCCAGCTGTTTGCCGGGCATAAATTCCAGCGAACCATGCGTCCCGAAATGCAACACCGCGTCGGCTTGCCAAACTTTGTCCAGGTAAGCGTAAAAAGCGGCGAAGCCATGATGGGGCGAAGCATCTTTTGCCATCAAAAGCCGCATCGGGTCGTCTTCGTAGCCAAAAGTTGGCTGCACGCCCACCAAAACGTTGCCAAACTGTCGGCCCAAAATCTGCGAACCTTCACGGTCTGCCAAAAGCGCACCGGGGGGCGGCCCCCACATCTTTTCAATCTCGGTCCAGGCCGGGAACAACCGCATATAATCGGTGGTCTGCAAGTGCGCGTGCAGGTTTGCGCCCGTCCCATAGCTTGCGCTGTTACCTTCGATCACGGCCTTGCGTAAATCCTCGGCGGTTTCGGGTAAATCGCCCACGTTATAACCTTCGGATTTGAGCCGGGTCAAAAGCTGATGCAAACTTACAAACACATCCAGGTAAGCCGCAGTCCCGATGTTACCTTTGTTAGGCGGAAAGTTGAACAAAGCGACGGCAATTTTCTTCTCGGCGTTTTTAAGGTGATGCAAACGCACCGTGCGGGCGGCGCGGCTTGCCAGTCGCTCCATCTCGGCAGCCAAAGGATACAAAGCTTTATCCGGGCCACGTTCCGCTCCCGCCGCATACACACGCGGTTCACTAGCTCCGTCCAATTCTGGTATCGCCACCTGCAAAGCGGCCTGCACTGGGTTGAGGCCCGTCGCATTGTTGCGCCATTCGTCTTCGCTTTGGAAGAAAAGCGGTATAACCGCCCAGGTGGGTACATTCAGGCGTTCGAGTTGGGCAATTGCCGCTGGAGCATCGTTTTCGGCTCCGCCACCCACCAGCGAAAAACCGCTCAAGTTCATTACCAAATCCACTGTTGGCTTGACTTCGACGTTTTTGCCTTTTTTAATCTCGTCCAAAAAGTATTCTTCGATGCAGGGCCGAAAATCCAGGCCACCCGCGTAACTCAAAACTGATTCCACACCGCGTTTTTCCAGAGACCGCACCAACGCTTCGATATGCTTGAAGTTGCCAGTCAGGTAAAAGGCCCGCATCACAATCAAGCCCACACGCGGTTTGCTGGCCGAGCCAGGCTTGAATTTACTGCGCCACTGGTCAAATTCGGCCCGCGTTTCCCAGGTACGTCCGGGCGCGTCCGGGTGAAACAAAGCCAGCCGGGGATAAACGATAGGCTCTTTGGCCTTGATTTTCAGCTTCTTGTAGCCGGGTATATATTTTTCGATACAGAAGATAAAAAGGTTGTCCAGATTTTCGGGCGAACCATTGAACCAGTACAGCATAATCAGCAGGTAAGCGCGTAAATCCTGAGCCTGCCCCGGTATCAATTTGAGAATGGCTGGCAGCGTCCGCATCATCGCTACCATACCGTTATGCACGCCCTTCTTGGGCGGTTTACGTTGCTTGAGCTTGCGCGGTTTGCGTTCTTCGTCTGCGTCACGTTCTTCTTGCAGGGCTTCGACTTTTGCTTCGGCGCGGCTATCGTGTTTGACCAGCTTTTGAATACTGCCCATAAAACCGCTCACCTTCGCCACTGGCCCGGTCTTCATAAACTGCAACATTTTTTGGAACTCGAAATCGCCCATCTTCATGGTGTTCATGACGCTCGGCATTGAATTGAGAATAACCAGGGCGCGTTCGGGTTTGGTCGGGCCGTGTTTTTTGAGCAGTTCCACCAGAGGCAACGCTTGTTCGTTCTGCACAATCATATTGGCAAAAAACAAATCGCTGGCAATCAAATCCCGCTCGAAATCGGCCCAAGCAGGAGAGCCTTCTTTCAATTGCTTGCACTGGTAGATTTTTATTTCCAGTGGCAGCTTATGTTGTTGGCGCATTCGGGTCGCCGATGCTTCCAACGCATCTTGATAGATATTGTCAAGCAACAGAAATAGGAATTTCATTTATAGCACTCCTAGCTAAAATTAACGCACAGCTTCGGCCAAAACCACGTGATAAAAACCTTTGTTGAAATGACGTTGGCGGGTTAGCTTGAACCCCGCCCCCTGCAACACCTGGCGCACCCGTTTCGAGCCGATAATTTCCAGACTGGTAGCCCGTTGGGTGCGCGGGAAACGCCGCCCCACAAAGTGCATCGTTCGTAGCAACAAACTACCCGGTGCATACGTGAAAACCAGGCGTTGCGGGGCAAAAGAGTGGGCCAGGCTGGAAATAATCCGCTCAAGCTCGTCTTCGGGATAATAAATCAAAACGTCCAGGCTCAAGACCAGATCAAAAGCCCCGCTCACCTGCTGCCCCACCGTTTCCAAATCGGAACACACAAAATTCAGACGCTGGCTAACTTCGGGGGGCTGTTTAAGTGCCTCATCTCGCGCACTAGCCACCATCTGCTCAGACAAATCACACCCGGTCACATCATAACCTTTACGCGCCAACTCCAATGCCACTACGCCTGGCCCACAACCAGCATCCAAAATGCGCTTTACGTCCCCTGCTTCACCAATCCAGACCACTGCCTGCGCCACCATTTGAGCGTGACCTTCGCGCACCGTCCGCCGAATAAAGGATACGGGGCCGTCGCCATAGATAATGCGCCAGCGTTCAAAGCCGTTCCCACCAAAGTATTCCCGCAGGCCCGCTTTACGCCCGTCCAACCCATCGCTATTTACTTTGTCCGTTGCAAGAGATTTTTCCAGCGTCATCTATAACTTTGACGAAGAAATTTTAAGGGTTTCTCCGTGTCCTCCATGTCTTAGCAGTGAGTTTTTTTGGTAAACCGTTGTGTCGAAATATTGTCGAAGGTTGGTAATCACACGCATAACTATTGTCGCAAGCTTAATTTACCAAATACGAGGCTGGTCGTCTGTAGTTCGTACTACCTAAAGAGGAGTCAGCAAACCATTTCGATACTAAACAACAGGTAGTAGGCTTAATGGCCCTGATTTAGGATTTCGTTCGGTTGACAGAAGTCGCCCTTTGGCATAGAATTAGATTTATTATTATACGTTTTTGAAACTTAGGCCAGGCTGTTCAAGTATATACATTTAGTAGCCAGATAAAATAAGCCAACGCCCAAGCTACGTTCAAGGACAACGCTGGGATTTTGAGCCAAAGGGGAGTAAATAAACCCAACGAAGGGCTGCTAGAGGCTCTTTTTTGTATCCGGGTTTTGGTGATGGGGAGAGAAGGGGAGCGCAAGAGTATGTCGGATAATTTGCTGACAGCCGGAAACGAAGACTGGTTGGATATTCGGGGTAGCCAGGGGCTCACACCTGACCTGGAAGCCGAGCAGGTGCGGGATATGCTGCGCCACACCGCGCCCTTCGGCTACGATAAAGTCCAGCCTGAATTGACATCCGCGGCTGCTTACTCGGAAACACCCTTGCCCCCGCTGGTGGCTATTAATCCCGACACCACCGATTTGATGACCGCAGTTAAAGGTTATCTGCCGCCCGCCGATTGGAGTATAGTGCTAAACGCCGTCACCTTCGCGGCCCGCGCCCATAACGGACAGGTGCGTAAAAGTGGTGAGCCTTACGTTATCCATCCAATCGCTGCTGCCACCACCATTGCCCGAATGGGGCTTGACCGCGATGCGGTAATTGCCGCCATTCTGCACGACGTACCCGAAGATACCACAGTTACATTAGACGAAATTCAGCGTACCTTTGGGGAAAAAGTGGCGCGGCTGGTAGATGGTGTCACCAAGCTTTCTAAGATTAAGTGGGACCCAAATGGGCCGCACGTCAGCAAAGCCAGTCAGGAAAAGCAAGAGCAGGCGGAAAATTTACGCAAAATGTTCCTGGCGATGGTGGACGATGTGCGAGTGGTAATTATTAAGCTGGCAGACCGCCTACACAATATGCAAACGTTACAATATCATACGCGGGCTAAACAAATCAAAATCGCTAACGAAACCCTGGAAATTTTCGCCCCCCTCGCTAACCGCCTCGGTATCTGGCAAATCAAATGGCAACTCGAAGACCTCGCTTTCAAATATCTCCAACCGGAAAAGTACGAAGACCTCGAACGCAAGCTGGCCGATAAACGCGAAAGCCTCGAACGTTATCTCAAACGGGTCAAAGCCCATATCGCCACCGCCCTGGAAGAAGCCAACATTAAGTACGAAGAAATTAGTGGGCGGCCCAAACATATCTATAGTATATATAAGAAGATGAGCCGCAAAAATGTCAGTTTCGACCAGATTTATGACGTATTGGCGGTACGGATTCTTGTCGAAGATGTGCGTGACTGCTATGGGGCGTTGGGCGTGATTCATACTTTGTGGCGGCCTATTCCGGGAGAGTTTGACGATTATATCGCCACGCCCAAAGAAAGCACTTACCAATCGCTCCATACCGCCGTTTTGTCCCTGGATGGGCGTTCGCTGGAAGTACAAATTCGGACGCGCCAGATGCACCAGATTGCCGAATTTGGCGTAGCGGCTCACTGGCGGTATAAAGAAGGCCCCAAAGGTAAGCGTGACGTAGATTTCGAGCAAAAAATTGCCTGGTTGCGTCGTCTGCTGGACTGGAAAGATAACGTCAGCGACGCACAAGAGTTTGTGGATTCGCTCAAGAGCGACGTTTTCCAGGATCAGGTTTATGTATTTACACCTAAAGGCGATATTATCAACCTGCCTGCCGGGTCAACTCCGATTGACTTCGCCTACCGTATCCATAGCGATGTCGGCCACGAGTGTGCTGGGGCGCGGATCAATGACCGACTGGTAACGCTCAGTTATGTTTTGCAAAATGGCGACGTGGTACGGATCATCCAGAGCAAAAATCGCAAAGGGCCGAGCCGTGACTGGCTCAACCCGAATTTGGGTTTTATCAAAACGGCCAGTGCACGAGACAAAGTGCGCCAGTGGTTTCGGCGTTCCGAGCGCGACGAGAATGTTGCCCACGGGCGGGATGTTTTGGACTCCGAACTCAAACGGTTGGGTCTGGATCAACTAAAATTTGAGGCGGTCTTGTCTCACTTTCCCAAATACGATAAGTTGGACGACTTTTTGGCGGCGGTGGGCTACGGTGGTATCTCGGTCAACCAGATTACCGGGCGGCTTTTGGAAGGGGAAAAGACTCAGGAAACCCTGCCGGAGTTCCAGCAGCCTACCACCAGCACAGCCGCCGTCAATCGGGCGGTCTTGACCACTGCCACCCAGGTGGGCGGCATTGGCGGGCTTTTGACCAGTATTGGCAACTGCTGCCACCCGGTTCAGGGCGACGAGATTATGGGTTATGTCACACGCGGCAAAGGTATCACGGTGCATCGTAGCGACTGTCGCAACCTGATAAACTTGAGCGAAGATGATCGTCAACGTTTGACCCCGGTCACCTGGAATGCTGACGACGCGCAATGCTACCGGGTGCCGGTGCGGGTGGACGCGCTTGACCGGGTGGGCCTGGTGCGCGACCTTTCGACTCTGATTGCCGATGAGCATATCAATATGGGCGACTTCCGCAGCATCGCGGGCCACAGTCGCGGCGTTATAACTATTTTGTTCACGGTGGAGGTCAGTAGTCTGGAACAACTGAGCCGTATTTTGGCGAAAATGCAAACCATCCGAGATATTTTGGAAGTACGCCGCGACGCACCAAACCTGGTTCGTAAATAAGAAAAACAAAGGTATCTGAAGCCACCGCAGAAAACTCGTAGTCTGGAACTGGAAATTGTTATGGCAACCAAAACGCGACCACGTTGGGACGAATTTGTACTGGCACTGTTCTGGACTTTGGCCGGAGCGGTGCTACTATATTTTGGTATTACGGGTTATTGCATCAATTTGGGTTTGCTGGATGATCTGGAAACCTCCCTCCCGCGTTTTATAATTTCGTTTGGCCTCATCTGCCTGGCAGTTTTCGGTGTTAGCTACGCTTTTCGTATTTTCGCCCGCGTGCCTGCACGTTTGCGTTTGCCCGGCTGGACGGAAAATGGCGGTGCGTTGGCTTTGGGAAGCCTTTTGCTGGCCGGGTTTGGGTTTAGTTTGTTCACGCTGGGCGTACTGATTTATGGCTTGTTCGCCAACGGGCATAGCCGCTTTGTGCTGGCCTGGGGTGTTGTCACTGTCGCGTGTCTGGTGGTACTGGCGATTTATCAGCTTTTATGGTCGCTCAATCTATTTGAGCCGTTTTTGCCCTGGCCCGACGAATTTTATAACCAGCAATCCACTAACAAAGCCAATCTGCCCCTGCGTCTGCTTTTGAACTTGAACTCGGTTCAACATTCGCTCCTAAACCGCACTGGCAAATTTGGTCAAGCTTTGGCAACGGTAAGTGGCCCGCTCTTGCTCGAACCTGACCCGAAAACGACGGTGGCCCCCGAAAAAGCCGAAGGGCGGCCCGGCCTGGAGAAAAGTTTGATTGCACACGGCGGCTGGCACGCCAACACGTTGGGCTTCCTGGCTAATGGCACGCTTATTTTTGCGGTCAGTGATGGCGGCACGGTGCATTACCAGGCTGGTGGGCGCAAGGGGTTACTTTTTCCGCCCGAAATCAAGTTGTGGGATGTCCATTCGGATAAAGTACAAATGGCGACGCTGGGCCAACCCTACACCTTTTTGACCCGTAAATATCAAACTCCCGCGCCCATCCAGAATTATCGCTTTATAGTTCCGACGGGTGGAGGCAAATTCGCCCTGGTTACGCCCAATTTTATTCGGGTGGGCGACTGGCAAAGTAATACCACTTTTGACCATACGCCTGCTACACCTCTGGTTTTGCGCGGCTTCGGAGGTTTTACACCTCTGGCCTTTAATTCCGAAGGTTCAAAGATTGCCTGGTGCAGCGCGGACGACCAGACTTACTTTTGGAATTTGGAAGACGAGCAGCCTCAGACGTTGCGGCTTTATCCGGTCAAAGAACAGGCCCAAACTGGCGAAGCCGGCGGGGTGTGGGGTTTGGTGTTCAGCCCCGATGGTACCAAGGTGGCAACGTTGGGGGCGCAAGGAGTGTTGCTGCAAAACATCTATACTGGCTGGCGATGGTTTGCCCAAAATGACCCGGCCCACGAACGCCTGACTGCCTTTGCGTTTAATTTTAACGGTTTCCAGATGGCGGTGGGCCTGACTTTGCCCGTCGAATTGGTGCGGTTGCCTTCACTGCGTCGCTCTCGCGCCACTCTCAATCAGAATGAGCGGGTTATTCCAGAGACCAAACTGCCCAACCACCCCCAGCCAGCCGTTGCCCAAACCGCCGACCAAAAATGGGCCAATATAGTGCGATTATGGGATTTGCGCCAGCCTGACTACCTGGATTTACTGGCTGGAGACGAGCCGTTACGCGAAATTATGTTTAGCCCGGATAATCAGATGGTAGCTGCCGTGGACGAGGGGGGCGTGTTGCGGTTGTGGGATATTGCCCCGGAAGGTTTGGGAGGGCGGTCTCCCCGTCTGGCCGCGCAACTCGATGTGGGTATGAGCGGGCGCAAAACCGTGCTGGCTTTCTCGCCTGATGTGCAACGATTGGTTTGCGCGACGGACAACCGTCTGTTGATCTTTAGCCTGGACCGTCTGCGCCGCGAAGCCGCAATATAAAATACAATGGCAAAATTAAAGGGACTAGAAATATAATGAGTTTCAGAATCAAAATACTATTGTTCAGTATGCTTAGTGTTTTAATTGGTATGAGCCTGGTCACAGCAATTGCCCTTTCCGGTATTAACAACTTGAGAAATGTTGCCTCTACCAACGTGGCAAATGGCTTGCTGGGTGTCAACCGTTTAGTGATAGATAGTCTGTTGACGCGCACTACCAGCTTAGAGACTACCTTGACCGTCAACCAGTTTGCCGACCTGCTGACCAGCCTAAAGATAGGCGATAAAGGCTTTATGTTTGTGGCTTCCCAAGATGGCAGACTGATTGGGATTGATGCTGATAACGCCAAAACTTTGGGGGCCAAAGGAGGCGGCTTTAATATTCTGAACCAATCGAAGCTACAAGATAGCACAGTGCCAGATGTTGCCAAACTCCCGCTCCCGACTGCAACGAGTGGCCCTAATAGCACTAGCACCACCTCGGTTGACATTAAAGGAAGCCCTTACGAAATTTTCTTGCGCTTAACCAGTTTTCAAACCAAAACCCAGGCTGGAGTTAGCACGCTGCCGCTCGTAGTGGGTTTTGTGGTCTCCAAAGACGAAATTTTGACCTCGCTCAATACCGTCAAGGCCAATATTGACGACTCGGCTCAGTCTATTTTTACCAACCAGCTTTTGGTGACGTTAGTGGTGTTGGTGCTGGTGCTGGGATTTGCCTTCCTGCTTTTCAGGCCCACTATCAGGACGCTAAAAACTCTGACTACCTCCACCGCTTTGTTACGCCAGCGCAATTATCTGATAAAAATTCCGGTCACGTCCAAAGATGAGTTCGGGCAGTTGAGCGAGGCGTTTAATGAAATGGCCTCGGAAATTAACAACTACACTCATAATTTAGAGGAGCAGGTGGCCGCCCGCACTTTGGAATTAGGGGGTGCCAACGCTCAAATTATGACCCTGAACAAGCAGCTTACTTCAGAAAATTCCCGCCTTAAAACCGAAGTCGAAGTCACCCGCCGCTTGCAACAAATGTTGCTACCCAAAGACCGCGAACTATCCGACGTTCTCAGCCTGGATATTACTGGTTTTATGAATCCGGCAGAGGAAGTAGGCGGGGATTACTATGATGTGTTGCAGGAAAATGGTCGCATCAAAATTGGCATCGGGGATGTCACCGGACACGGCCTGGAAAGCGGTGTGTTGATGTTAATGGTACAAACGGCGGTACGTACTTTGCTCATAAGCGATGAGAAAGACCCGGTGCGCTTTATGGATATTCTCAATCGCACTATCTACGCTAATGTGCAACGGATGGACAGCGATAAAAACTTGACGCTGCTGCTGCTGGACTACAATCAAATAACCGGGAATATGCGTTTGAGCGGTCAGCACGAGGAAGCGATTATCTTGCGCCACGACGGGCGGCTAGAAATGGTGGACACGCTCAAATTGGGCTTTCCGATTGGGCTTGAAGAAAATATTCATGATTTCGTTTCAGAGGTGGATATTAAGCTAGAGCCGGGTGATGTGGTGGTGCTGTACACCGATGGTATTACCGAAGCTTTCAACGCCACCCGTGAACAATATGGCTTAACCAGGCTGTGCGAAGTGATAAAATGCAACTACGAGCGTTCGTCCGTCGAAATCAAACAAGCAGTGATTGAGAATTTGCGGGACTTCGTGGGTGAGCAAAAAGTTTATGATGACGTAACTTTAGTGGTGCTAAAACAGAGATAATGAATACGCACGCGATAACTTCAAATTCCCCCGCACAATTGCCCCTGATGTTGGTGATTAGCGGGCCGAGCGGGGTAGGTAAAGACGCAATCCTGGATATGTTGGCGACCCAAAACTATCCTTTCCATCGGGGCATTACGGCCACCACGCGCCAGCCCCGACTTGGGGAAAGCGACGGAGTGCAGTATTATTTCAAAACTGTCCCCGATTTTCAAGGCTGGCTGGAACGCGGCGAACTGCTGGAAAACGCTATTGTCTATGGCAACTATTATGGCGTGCCTAAACAACCTCTGCGTGATGCGCTGGCACGCGGCCAGGACGTGATACTGCGGGTGGATGTACAAGGCGCACACACTCTCAAACAAAAAGTCCCCAACGCCATCTTTATTTTCGTCGCCCCCACCGATTTTGAGGAATTAGTCAGCCGTCTGGAAAACCGGGCGACGGAAACGCCGGACAGCCTGGCACTACGTCTGCAAAAATACGCGGACGAGATGCAGGCGGCCCAAAATTTTGATTATATAATAGTGAACCGCCAGAATATGCTAGAAGACACGGTAGCTAAAATTCGGGCCATCTTGACCGCCGAAAAATGTCGCGTTGTGCCGCGTCGTTGTGAGTTGTAAGGTGACTGTCAGGCATCGCCCAGCTTGGCGACGATGCCTGCTATCCGACGACTGCGGGTTTCTGGCGTTTTGGCATCTTCTACCTGTCGCGCCAGTTCTTTACGCTTCGAGAAGGCTAGAGTGTCAAAAGCCTCAGTTGCACCCGCCTTTTCAGACATTGCCGCCGTGAGGTCAGCCGGAACTTCAACAGTGCGAGGCTCCAGGTCTAATTCGAGCGTTACCTCCACCTCGTCACCCGCACCCAGCCCAGACGCTTCCCTATGGGCCTGGCTCAAAGGCAGCAAGAACCTATCACCGTAAGCCGCAACGGTACTGCGATAACTGTAACCGTTCAGGCTCACCGTAACTTGGGGCTTCTTGTTTGTACCTAGCGCGGCTATGACCTCGGCTGGTATCGAAATCCCGGTGGCGTTCTTGCCCTCGGCCTTCATAATATTGGTGATAAATGTTACTCCCATAGGGATAGCCCTCCTTATATTATAGTTTCGCCAGCAATTCAGCCAGCCGATCCATCGTCTCGGTCTGCCCTTCCTCCATCCCGGACTGGAGCATCCCATCACGGTCTTCGACTGACTGGAAAACAGCCTTGCTTGTCAGCTTCGTCTTGCCGTCGTAATCTTCGAATATCATCGTTTCAAGCGATACGTGGCCCGGCATACCTTCAAATTCAAAGGTGGAAACCACTCGCTCGGACGGTGTAATCTCGTGATATACACCGTGGAACGCAAACTCATCACCATCTGGCTCTCGCTGGACGAATCGCCACAGGCCGCCCGGTTTCACTTCCATCTTGTCAACAGTGGTGCTATAGCGTTGCGGCCCCCACCACTGCGGTATATGCTTCGGGTCCATGTACGTCTTGAACACAAGCTCACGCGGCGCGTCGAAGATGCGGGTCATGACGATCTCATGTTTTCCCGGTTCAACGCTAAAATTAGTTTTTGTCATGGCAATTTTTCCTTTCCTTGCAATTCGTGCAGATAGTCGTCCAAACGCTCGAATCTCTCGTCCCAAATGCGGCGATAGGACTCCAGCCAGCTGTCTAGCTCCTGAAACGGTTGGGGTTTCAGCTGGTAAATCCGCCGCTGGGCGGCTTGCTGCACCTCCACGAGGCCAGCCTCACTTAGTACCCGGAGATGCTTGGACACTTGCGGCTGATTAAGACCGAGTTGCTCGACAATTTCTCCCACCGAGCGGGGGCCGTCCTGCAAAAGTTCGACAATATGTAAGCGATTAGGCTCGGCCAGAGCATTCAAAGTCTTAATCATGTAACTAATATACCACAGAAGGAATATACTTGTCAAGGCATATATATAAAGAGGTTAGAACTGTTGCAAGACTTCGCAAGGTCTTGCAGAGGCATCTGATTAGCTATGCTCAAAAAGCTTGCTAATTTTAACGGTAAAGCCCGAAATTACAGCTTCCCCGCCCAACTCCTGGTCAACGCTTAATTTTTGCGGCTTGTCATCGCCTGGACGATAAACCTGCACAATCTTTTTGGCTGGCACTATCACCCATATCAAACGCACTCCCGCTTGTTGATACTTCTTGACCTTTGCTTCGACTTCGGGGAAAGTGTCGCCCGCCGATTTGACCTCTACTGCTAAATCGGGTACTAACGGTATCACCGCCATACCGCGCTGCGTCTCGAATAAACGACCTTTGGCGACAAACGCTACATCTGGTGAAAGGCCGTGACCCAAAATATCAAAGGTGCTGGCCGGCCCGTAAACGTCGCCCAGGTCGTTAAGAACCCGAACATAGTGAAATAAAAACCCTATCAAGTTGCTCCCAATCCTGCTGTGGTCTTCTCTAGCTGCGGCCATTTCAACAAGTTTTCCTTCCCATAGTTCGTAACGTTTGCCGTTGTTGGGTAAGCCGATAAAATCTTCGAGCGTATAGAATTTTTCGGTATCTACTAGAGTTGGCATCGGTTCTGCTCCTTTAGAATAATTCTTGCTAAGTTACAACCTCTTGATAATATTTCACACGGACAAAGCTTGCAACGCGCCGTTGTGTTCGGGGGCGAAGCTCAAAACGGTTTTGAACAGCTTACGGGCGCGGATGGCATCTCCGCTTTGTTGATAAGCCAGACCCAAATTATACAAACCTTCGGCGTAAAAACTTTGCGAACCGTCTTCGTCCAGTTCGTCTGGAGCGTTATCCAGACCGCGACGCAAATCTTTGATAGCCGCCGCATAATCTCCTAATTTGTATTCAGTCAAACCAAGTTTGGTTAAAAGTATCCAATTGTTCGGCTCGACGGCAAGGGCTTCGTGGAAAGCGTTGCGGGCGGCACCCAAATCGTTTGCCATCAGGTAGGTTTCAGCAATTTGATTAAAAATATTGATTGTAGTCGGTTCAAGCTCGGCAGCGCGACTAAAGGCAGTCAAAGCCCCTTGCAAATCGCGCCGCTCCCGCAACAATTTTGCCAATTCAAAGTGCGGCGTAGCCACATTTGGGTTAAGCTCAATCGAACGCTGATAATAATGGATAGCCTGGTCGTGGTCGCTGCGAGATAAGGCAGCCAGATAAAAGGCCGCTTCCGCACTTAACGCGCCATTATTCAAATCCAGAGCTTTTTGGTAAAAACGTCGGGCCGCATACTCATCACGTTCGTCCAGGGCGCGACGGCCTTCCAGCAAATAGTAGCGGGCTAGAAAAGTATCATATTCAAGTAGATTTGGGTGCAGAAGTTTGAGAGCTTCGATACCAGCAGCCCAGGCCGAGGGCGGTATCGTACCGTTTTTGAACTCGCTTTCCAAATCAGATTTTAGGATTGGTACTCGCGTGGGCAAACCCAAACGCTGGCGCACTTCGTCTTTAAGCTCAATAAAAAGCAATTCGCTTGCGAGAGCCAGCCGCTCGTCTGGCGCAACTACCGTTTCATTTTCAAATTCAAAATTTTCTGTCATAAAATTTCTTTCTGAGATTGAAAAAGCCTGGGGATAACTCCACCCGCAGGCAACACTTATAAAGTTTGGTTTGAGTGATTAATATTTAACGGCGTTTGAGTGGGGAAAGACCTAGTTGGCGGCGTTTGAAAAAATCATCGCGGCGCAAAATCATATCGTAGAATAACACTTCTACCCACGCCCCGTGTCGCCGAAAATAATTACGCAATCCCCGGTAATGTTCATTGGTGAAAACAGTGTAATCGTCGAAATGCCCCCAATGTTCGCCACTATAGACAAAACCGCATTTCTCGTAAACTCGCTGACCGCGCCGATTGTAGGCTGCCACGTCTAAAACCATTGCCTCGAAACGCATATAGTCGAAGTAATAGCCCAAGAAAGCCCATAGCGAGTCGGTGCCGTAGCCATAATCCAGATAGGAATAGCTGAGGGTGATGCCCAAGACCGCATGAGTTCGCGCCCGGTCAATATTCCGTAGTGTCAGCAAACCCACTAAATGCCCATCAAAATCATCTACTGCGAACATCATATAATCAGTGCGGTTAAGCCGTTCGTAATACCAGGCATCGCGCTCGTAACGGTTCATCGGGCGCGGATAACTCGATTGATAAAGCGGGTCAGGATGCCAGGGCCAGTTCAGCCAGCTATCTACATCATCTCGCGTGAAAGGCCGGATAACAGTTGTCTCGCCTTTTGCCAAAATACGGTTCTCAATCATACACTTGCCTTACGCCTTGCTTCTTGCCAACTCCTCGAACTATCCCCGCTAATTGTCCCGTTCATGTAGGTGTAGTTAAACGTAGGCAAATTTTAAGGTTTTTGCTGGGCTAAGTCAAACTGCCACCGTCTCCGGTTCTAACTTTATATCGGGTTCCGGCACATCTTCTGCATCGGCTTCGGGTTCGTCGCTAACAACCGCACGCGGCGGCCCCACAATCAGCTTGAAACCTTCATCGGGCAGTTCGTATTCCTGCTGCTGACCGCAAACCGTACATTTGGCGTTGTGTCTGCCAGCCAGCGTCATCATTCCACCGCAAACGGCACAGGGTTCGACGATGGGCCGCTCCCACATCGAAAAGTCACATTCAGGGTAACGTGAACAGCCATAAAAAGCACGCTTGCGTTTGGTACTTTTGACCACCACTTCGCCTTCACCGCATTTAGGGCAGATTACACCCGTAGTTTTGAGCAGCGAGCGGATATTGCGGCAATCAGGAAAACCCGAACAACCCACGAACTTGCCGTATTTGCCCAGCCGAATAATCATTGGTTTGCCGCAGCGTTCGCAATCAAACCCGGCAGGCTCCGGCACTAAATTAACCTTCTCCATATAGGTTTCGGCCTGCTCGACCGTATGTTCAAATGGCGTGTAAAACTCGGCTAATACTGGCACCCATTCTCTTTCACCATCAGCCACCTCGTCCAAATCTTCTTCCATCCCGCTTGTAAAGTTTACATCTACAATATCCGGGAAAAACTCTACCAACAAATCGTTGACCAGCAAACCTAGTTCGGTTGGCTCAAACTTTTTCTCGATTTTGATGACATAATAGCGTTCCTGAATAGTCCCAAGCGTCGGTGCATAGGTGCTAGGCCGCCCGATGCCAAGTTCTTCCAGCGTCTTAACCAGCGTGGCCTCAGTAAAACGTGGGGGCGGCTGGGTAAAATGTTGTTCTGGCAACAATTTAAGCAGTTGTAAGGGCTGGTTCGCAGTCAGGTCAGGCAAGGCTTTTTTGCTCAACTCGTCGTCCGCACCGTCGTCCAAACTCTCTTGATAAACCGCCAGGAAACCCTGAAAGCGGATGACCGAACCCGTCGCCCGAAACAGATAAGGCATTTCGACAGGGGCAATACCGGGTTGGCCCGCTTTCACGTCCACCGAGGTGTTATCCAGCTGGGCGGGGGACATCTGGCTTGCCATAAAACGCTGCCATATCAGCCGATATAGTTTATATTGCTCTGGCGACAATAGCGGCTTAATCGCGTCGGGGTCACGAAATACCGAAGTCGGTCTGATGGCTTCGTGGGCTTCCTGGGCGTTTTTGGACTTTTTGGTATAGACTGGCGGCGTGAGCGGCATATAATCAGGGCCGTAACGTTGCACTATCAGCTGCCGCGCTTCTTCCTGAGCCGATGCTGCTACATTCGTGCTATCGGTACGCATATAGGTAATCAAACCCTGCGCCCCTTCTTTGCCCAACTCCACCCCCTCGTAAAGCTGCTGGGCAATTGCCATCGTGCGGCGGCTGGTATAGTTGAGCTTACGGCTGCCTTCTTGCTGCAAGGTACTGGTGGTGAAGGGCGCAGCCGGGTTGCGCTTGCTTTTGGTCTGACGCACCTCGCCCACTACAAAGTGCGCTCCTTGCAAATCGTTTAGAACTGCCTCGGTTTCGGCTTCGGTTTTTAGTTCGGCGCGTTGCCCCCCAATTGAGTGCAGATTAGCCTTAAAAATATCGCCCGCTTTAGGTCTGCCCTTACGTTCGGCCAGAGCCGCGTCCAACGCTACCCCTAACTCGGCTTCCAAAGTCCAATACTCGACTGGCTCGAACTTTTGAATCTCGCGTTCGCGGTCAACAATCAGGCGCACCGCCACGCTTTGCACCCGGCCCGCGCTCAAACCACGCTTGACCTTTTTCCATAATAGCGGGCTGATTTTGTAGCCTACCAGCCGATCCAGGATACGTCGGGCCTGTTGCGCGTTGACCAGATTCATATCAATTTCGCGGGGGTGCTTGATAGCTTCCTTTATCGCATCTTTGGTAATCTCGTGGAAAACGATACGACCAATCTTTTTATCCACCCCCTCGGCGTTGAGACCCGTCGCGCTCAACAAATGCCATGCAATCGCTTCACCTTCGCGGTCAGGGTCAGTCGCCAACAGTACCTCGGATGCGCCTTTTACATCTTTTTTCAGGTCTTTAACCAGCTTGCTTTTATCACGCGGTATCAAATATTGGGGTGTAAACTCATGCTCAACGTCAACACCCAACTTGCTACGGGGCAAATCGCGCACGTGACCATAGCTGGCCTTGACGGTATAACCGCTGCCTAAATATTTGCCGATAGTTTTAGCCTTTGTCGG
>JBBQZT010000001.1:0-294191 GCA_038207455.1 Chloroflexia bacterium | reverse complement strand
TATTGTTTAGCCCGGCTCAAGAATTATCGTAGCCTGATGCCGTTAGCTATGGAAGCCCGTAAACCGATGTTTTCGCTTAAACCTGCCGATGGTGTTTTTGGCGCACAAGCCAAAGCCGTTACAGATTGTTATTGGGCTTTTAATGAGGTAGCTATCAGAATTGCTAAGGAATGTGATATAAAGTTGCCCTAAGAACTGCAACCGCGTCATTCGGCCTGATATTCAGCCTATATTCTATTCTTAGAGGTAAAAGATAGTTGAGATTTGGCCGTCTGGCTGCTATAATAAGCGGCGAGGCGGCCTTTTTATCCCCCGGCCCGCTCTCCGTTATTGGCTTTTGTAGGATTGGTGCTTATGCGAGACATACTTTCTTAAATAAATTCAAACGTCGTTTGGCTTTTAGGCTATCAGCTTAGGTTTTGGTTTCTCAACCTCTTTTAGGTATGAGGAATTATGCCTTACGTCAAGCTGGTAGCTTAGATAGAATTTTAAGAAAGAGTGTAATATGCTGAAAGTTACCAATCTAGTCAAGAGCTTTGGCGATGCCACTATCTTTGACCACGTTAGTTTCATCCTGAACCGCGCCGCCCACATCGGTTTGATTGGCCCAAACGGGGCTGGCAAGTCTACCCTTTTACGGATAATAATGGGCCTGGAGCAGCCCGACAAAGGCAGTGTCTGGTTAGAACCAGGGGCGCGAGTGGGCTATCTGGCCCAGGCTTTGGTTTATGCCCCGGACGCGACGGTTGGCACGGTTATTCAGGAAGCTATCGGCCCAGCCCTGACCATCGTGACCGACATCGAGCAATTGAGCGAAGCAATTGCCAGCGACCCTGACCCTGTGCTGCTGGAACGTTACGGGGTAGCTTTGGACGAAGCCGAACGACTAGACGCTTATGATGCTCCGGCGCGGCTGGCTCAGGTGCTGGCTGGTTTGGGTCTGGCCCATCTGGATACAAACACAGCGGTAGCTATTTTGAGCGGCGGCCAGAAAACCCGGTTGGGCCTGGCTCGGTTGCTCTTGACGCAGCCTGATTTATTGCTGCTGGACGAACCCACCAACCATTTAGACATCACGGCTCTGGCCTGGTTGCAAGCATTTGTCAGGCGTTACAAAGGGGCGGTGCTGCTGGTGTCACATGACCGGGCCTTTTTGGACGAAGTGGTGACGAAAATCCTAGCTATTGATGATACTACTCACACTATTCACGAATATCCTGGCAATTATTCGGACTACGCCCTGGAAATGGAGCGGCAGCGTCAAAAATTGCTGGAAGACTATCGCCGCCAACAAGAATATATCCATAAGGTCGAGGGTGACATCCACCAGCTACAGCAGCATTCGCGCAACATCGAAGGCGAAACGATAAATTTCTATGTTCGCAAACGCGCTGTAAAAGTGGCGCGAGCCGGAGTAGTGCGCCGTAAAAAGCTAGAAAGATTGCTAGACAGCGAAGAAAAAATCGAAAAGCCGCGCCAGACCTGGCAGGTTAAGATGGATTTTGGCCCGATAGTGCCGGGCGGTCAACTGGTTTTGACGCTGGACTCAATCGGCAAAAGTTTCGGGACGCGCAGTTTATTTGAAAATGTCCGCGCCGAATTGCGTCAGGGCGAACGAGTGACCCTGCTAGGGCCAAACGGCGTAGGCAAAACCACCCTGTTGCGAATTATAAGCGGCCAAATTGCACCCGATGTAGGCAAAGTCCGCTTGGGGGCAAATGTGCGAGTGGGCTATTTCTCCCAAGAACAAGAAGGTTTGGACCCGCTTCAAAATGTGCTGGAAGCAGTGCGGGCCGTAGCCGCTCTTTCCGAAACTGAAGCCCGTAACTTTTTGCATTTCTTTTTATTCGCGGGCGACGAGGTGTTCAAGAAAGCCGGCCAGCTAAGTTATGGCGAGCGGGCGCGGTTGGTGCTGGCAAGACTGGTTTTGAGCGGAGTCAACTTTTTGATGCTGGACGAGCCGTTCAATCATCTGGATATTATCTCGCGGGAAAAGTTCGAGCAAGCTCTGGACAACTTTGATGGTACGGTACTGGCTGTTGTCCATGACCGTTATTTTGTCGAGCAATTTGCCCACAAAATTTGGGCCTTGTTGGACAAGCAACTCAAAACCTTTTTGGATTTGGCCGATTACGAGCAGGCAGCCAGCTAATGATAAATTGCACTATGTAGATACAAGAAACACGGAGAGAATATAAAAGGGTACTTGCCTACACCGTTTCTCTTGAAACACATTGTTAGTTCAGGCACTGCCAGCTTGCAATGGCCCTGTTACAGCTGTAGGGTGCGGTTCATAATTTTGCACGGCTAATAACTTGGCTGTGCTTTGGCGACACCGCTGGATAAATCCAGCGGTACTGCTCTGCAAAAATATGCACCACATCCACAGCTGTAACAAAATTTGCTAGTCAAGGGTGGTTTGTGGTATAATCTCAAATTGTCTGCGAAAGAATCAGAAGGTTTGATTATCATTAAAAACTTGTCGAAACCTACCAAACGCGGCAAGCTAAAAGAGGTGTCAAAATGAAGGTACAAGCTTCGGTGAAGCCGCGCTGCGAAAAGTGCAAAATAATCAAACGTAAGGGCGTGATGCGGGTGATTTGCACTGTCGCTAAACACAAGCAGCGTCAAGGCTAAAAGCTAGTTAGAGGAGGTCACAATGGCGAGAGTGGCGGGGGTAGATTTACCCCGCGATAAACGAGTTGAAGTAGGCATTACCTATATCTATGGGATTGGCCCTTCGACTGGCAAAAAGATTTTGACCGATACCGGCATTAGCCCCGATACCCGCGTCCGTGACCTGACGGAGGAAGAAATCGGGAAGTTGCGCGAGGTGATTGACCGCGAGTACCGGGTGGAAGGCGATTTGCGCCGCGAAGTGAACTTGAACATCAAACGCTTGATTGAGATTGGTTGCTATCGTGGGAAACGTCACCGCGCCGGGCTACCAGTTCACGGTCAGCGCACTCGCACCAATGCCCGCACTCGTCGTACTGGCCCGCGCCGCACGATTGCTGGTAAGAAGAAAGCTACTAAGTAGTAAACAGCCGACAGCTAACAG
The DNA here is from genome assembly GCA_038207455.1 of Chloroflexia bacterium. Classification (GTDB taxonomy): domain Bacteria; phylum Chloroflexota; class Chloroflexia; order Chloroheliales; family Chloroheliaceae; genus JBBQZT01. The sequence continues at coordinate 291,130 of JBBQZT010000001.1, read as the reverse complement.
CCGACAGTCAAAACCTTTGCAGGTCTAGTGCTAAGTTGTTAGCTATTGCTGGGGTAACACGTATCAATTATTAAAACTAGCTCTGGCTGTTAGCTGTTAGCTGATGGCTGTTAGCTAAATAATGAGGAGTTAGATGGCTGATAAAGGTGCAAGCGGCACAAAAAAGAAGGCCAGCAAGGTCAAACGCCGCGAACGAAAGTCGGTGCCGAAGGGCCAGGCCCATATCCAATCTACCTTTAATAACACTATCATCACCCTGACCGACCCTAAAGGCGCAGTTTTGGCCTGGGGGAGTGCTGGGGCGAGTGACTTTAAGGGTTCGCGCAAGAGTACCCCCTACGCGGCGCAAGTAGCGGCGGAAGGTGCGGCACGGCGAGCGATGGATCATGGGTTACGCCAGATCGAAGTTTTTGTCAAAGGGCCGGGTTCGGGCCGTGAGGCTGCTATCCGTTCGTTGCAGGCGGCAGGTTTGTCGGTGGTTTCGATTACCGATGTTACGCCCATTCCTCACAACGGTTGTCGCCCGCCCAAACGTCGGAGAGTCTAGCTAGTTGTCAGCCATCAGTTTACAGTTATCAGGCAGAACAATCGAAATACTGACAACTGACAACTGACAACTGATAACTAAAAATTAGGGGTGCAGAGGCGGACTCTGCCGAAAGTCATGGGCTACACTGGTATTAAGTTACAGTGAACTCGAACTTTTAAGTTTTCACCTCTAAACAAAAAACCAAAGGAAACTTCAGTTTTACAAGATGCCATAAGGAGGAATAATGGCACGCTATACTGGGCCAGTTTGTAAACTGTGCCGTCGTGAAGGCATGAAACTCATGCTCAAGGGTGATCGCTGTATGACACCCAAGTGTTCGTTTGAACGTCGTTCGTTTCCCCCTGGTCAGCACGGGCAGAAACGCGCCCGCAAACTTAGTGATTACGGTTTGCAGTTGCGGGAGAAGCAAAAAGCTCGTCGCATCTATGGAATCCTGGAAAAGCAGTTCCGCAAGCATTACGATGAAGCCCAACGCCGCCCCGGTGCGACTGGTGAGAACCTGTTGCAAATCCTGGAGATGCGGCTGGATAACGTGGTATATCGCATGGGGTTCGCCGACTCTCGTAGCCAGGCCCGCCAGCTAGTACGTCACGGTCATTTCAATCTCAACGAACACAAAACTGACATCCCTTCGGTTATTGTCAAAGTCGGCGATATGGTCGCTTTGCGCGAGAATAGCCGGGGCAAGGAATATTTCAAAGTGGTGCAGGAAGAAATCCGCCGCCACGATTTGCCAGTCTGGTTGAACCTGGATATTGCAGCCTTGAGTGGCCGTGTGGTCAGCGCACCGCTCCGCACCGACATTGACGCGACGATGGAAGAACAGCTGATTGTAGAGTATTACAGCCGCTAGTAGTAATTTGCGGCTTGAGATGCGATAAGCCGATATAAAAGGAGGCTGATTGCCTTGTTTGATGTAGCGTTAAAAGTTGAAAACATTGCTATAAGCAAGAATTATGGCCGTTTCAAAATAGAGCCGCTCGAACCCGGTTATGGCATCACGCTTGGAAATGCTCTACGACGGATTTTGCTGTCTAGCTTGCCAGGCGCGGCGGTGACTTCGATTCGGATTGACGGGGTGTTCCATGAGTTTGCGTCCCTGCCCCATGTCAAGGAAGATGTCACCGAGATTATTTTGAGCGTGAAGCGATTGCGGGTGCGGTCTTATTCTGAGCGACCTGTACGCCTTAACCTGAGTGCGCGAGGGGCGCGAGTGGTGCTGGCGGGCGACGTTGAGCCTAATCAACTGGTCGAAATAATCAACCCTGACTTGCCGATTGCCACACTGGACAGCCCCGACGCTAATTTCGATATGGAACTGACTGTCGAACACGGCGTAGGTTATGAGCCAGCAGAAAATCGTGAGAGTATGCCGATTGGAGTTATTCCGGTGGACTCCGTCTTTACACCTATCCCGAAAGTCAATTACCTGGTGGAACACACCAGGGTTGGTCAACAAACCGACTATGACCGTTTGGTGATGGAGATTTGGACGGACGGTTCGATTGACGCGGGCGAAGCTTTGAGCCAGGCGGCTCAGATTTTATTGAAGCATAGTGAGATTATCTCTAACTTCAACAAAACTAAAGAAGATAAACCTGTACTGGAACTTCCCAACGGCACTTCGGTCATTCCGCCGCACCTTTACGACACACCCATCGAAGACCTGAATTTGAGCGTGCGTACTTACAACTGTTTGAAACGCAGCAATATTACGAAGGTCGGGCAGATTTTGCAGATGGACGAAAAGGACTTGTTGAGCGTGCGTAACTTCGGGCGCAAAAGCTATGACGAATTACGCGCCCAGCTGATTTCGCATGGCTTTATGACGGCGGCGAACCCAACTGGCCCGTTTGCTAACACCATTTCTCCCTTTGGAAGCGATGGTTTATTGGACGACGAGGATGCAGTAGCAGTGGGCGTTGACACAGGCGACGAAGATGACAGCAGCGATGATGATGAAGGAAATGATGAGGGGGAAGCCTGATGAGACACCGAGTGGCCGGGCGTAAGTTCGATTTGCCTACGGGCAGGCGGATTGCGCTGTTCCGCAATTTGATGGTATCGCTGATTGCCCACGAACGCATTCAGACTACCGAGGCAAAAGCCAAAGAAATTCAGGGGATGATTGAACATCTGGTGCGCGTGGCAGGCCAGGATAATCCCCACAACCGCACATTGGTCACTAAAACCGTAGCTAATACGGCAGCTGTCCAGAAATTGTTTACAGTGATTGGGCCGCGTTTCACCGAACGCCAGGGCGGTTACACCCGTATTTTTAAGATCGGTAAACGTCTGGGCGATGGGGCGGAGTTGGCCTTGATTGAGTTTTTGCCGGAGTAAGCTACGCGCAATATCAAGCTGACGCTGGAATATGACGGCACTGCCTTTAATGGTTCGCAATTGCAGCCCGGCGTGCGGACAGTTCAAGCCGAACTCGAACGCGCGGTGGGCAAGCTGACCGGGCAACCGGAAAATGAGCGGGTGGTGGTAAATCTGGCGGGTCGTACTGATACGGGAGTACACGCGGCAGGCCAGGTTGCCAATTTTAAGACCGCCAGTCAACATTCGTTAGCTACATTTGAGCGCGGCCTGAACGCAGTCCTGCCATTTGACATTGCGGTGACAGGGGCAGACGAGATGGAAGACCGTTTCCACGCCCGCTTTAGTGCTATCGAGCGTTGCTACGAATATAGCATTCTAAACCGCCCGGTGCGTTCGGCCCTCACCCGCCGTTATGCAACGCTGGTAACAGAGCCGCTAGACCTGACGGCTTTGAACTCGGCTTCGGCCCAATTGGTAGGCGAACACGATTTCGCCAGTTTTGCCGGGATGGGTTGGGGTGTTAAAAGCGCAGACGAAGCGGATCACGTGCCAGTTGGCAAAAGCTTGACAGTGCGTCGGGTCGAGCGGGCCGAATGGTTTAGCCGAGGCGGTTTGCTGATATTTGGGGTGGCTGCCAACGCTTTCTTGCCACACATGATACGCAATCTGGTCGGGACGTTGTTACTGGTTGGCAACGGCAAGCTCAAGCAGGAGCAATTTGAAGAAATTTTTGCGGCGTGTGACCGTCGCCAGGCCGGGCCAACTGCTCCGGCGCGTGGGCTATGTTTAGTCCAGGTGAAATATTAACAGCTATCAGCAGTCAGCTATCAGCTATCAGCCAAAACCAGGTTTGCATTAGTTGATAAGTTGCTGGCTGTTAGCTAAAACAAAATTTATATTGGCCGACGGCTGATAGCTGATGGCTGATGGCTGATAGGAGTTTATTTCTAATGATTAAGACTTTTTCGCCCAAACCCGCCGACATTACCCACGAGTGGTATGTGGTGGACGCGAAGGGGCATACGTTGGGCCGGGTAGCCACCGAAGTGGCGAACTTGTTGCGTGGTAAGCACAAGGCCATTTACACACCACACACCGATACAGGTGATTTTGTGGTGGTCATCAACGCCGCCGAGGTTGTGGTGACGGGTGGCAAGCAGACCCAAAAGATTTATTACCATCACACCGGACACCCACAAGGCTTCCGGCAGATTAACTTCCGTGACCAGTTGGTGAAGCACCCGACCTGGCCTTTGTTCGAGGCTATTGAAGGAATGTTGCCGCACAGTCGTTTAGGCCGGGCCATGATTACCAAGCTCAAGGTCTATCCTGGGGCAGAGCATCCGCACGCCGCGCAACAACCCAAAGAATACAAATTGCAGTTTGTACGCGAGATTGAGGAGAAAAAGTAAGCAATGCCGACTAATACCAATACCAAAGCGACTTATTTTTATGGCACTGGCCGCCGCAAAACGGCGGTAGCTCGCGTGCGGTTGCTGCCAGGTACAGGCCAATTTACGATTAATAGCAAGACGCTCAACGAATATTTCGGAGGTCGCCAGCTTTACGAAATCGTGATTAACCAGCCACTTCGCGCCACCAATACTACAGGCCGTTACAACGTCTCGGTCAAGGTAGTAGGCGGAGGCGTGAGCGGTCAGGCTGGAGCAGTTCGGCATGGTATCGCCCGCGCCCTACTCCAGAGCGACGAGACCTTGCGCCCGGCCCTCAAAAAAGCTGGCTTGCTTACCCGTGACCCGCGTATGAAAGAACGCAAGAAGCCCGGTCTCAAACGCGCCCGCAAAGCTCCGCAGTACACCAAACGCTAGAACGGGATTTCTACCGCAGAGGGCGCAGAGAATGCAGAAATTCTATAATTGTCTGTGTAAAAGCGTTCTTTGTAGAAATTAGCAGAATAACAAAAAGGCCAACTAGCAATTGTTGTCGCAATTTTGCGATGACAACTGTTAATTGGCTATTTTTGTTTTCTACTCAACAATTCCTCTTAAAATTGGTAGCTAGGGAGTTGTGCGAATTATAACAAATGCTCCAACAAAGTCAGTGTTTGCGTAACACCTGGGTGGCATCATCTATGGTTATTCTGGTTTCTTATAAAAGGCCAAATTGGGGCTTGACTTTGACGTAACGTCAAACTGTACACTATCTCTGTGGTCGTTCGAGCGATCATACTGACACAGAAGTTGCCAGTAGCCACTAAACTGATTGATAGAGGAGAAATAACATGACTACCATTGACACCCTGACGAAGCGCAACAAAGAATTCGCCGCCCACCACTTCGCCTCGGGCTTACGTCTCCAGCCAGTACTGAGGACAATCATCATTTGCTGTGTTGATCCGCGCGTCGATCCGGCTCACGTGCTGGGTATCGAGCTTGGGGAGGCCGTTGTGATACGTAACATTGGGGGTCGGGTCACTCCGGCGACGTTCCAGGCGATGGGTATGCTCCAAACGATAGCCCAAGTTGCAGGAGTTAATCCTGGGAGCAGCTTTAACATAATCGTTCTTCATCACACTGACTGCGGAATCACCCGCCTTGAAAGTAAGGCCGATATGCTGGCTGGGTACTTTGGCATCGGCAAAGCTGAACTGGAAGCCAAAGCAGTCACTAATCCACACGAAGCGGTGGCAGTTGATGTCGCTGCGCTCAAGTCTAATCCCATCCTACCCAGCGAGTGGGTTGTTTGTGGGCTTGTCTATGATGTGACAACGGGACTAATTGATACCGTTGTAGCACCAGACTCACTTCGTGGCGAAGGGAGGTTGGCATGAGTAAACCAAGAATCTTAGTTATGACGGCTGCTGGAAAAACCGGCCTTCCCACTGCCCTTCAGCTTCTTAGTGAAGGCTTTCCGGTCACTGCCTTCGTGCATAAAGAAGATCAACGAAGCCAACGCCTCAAGTCGAAGGGCGCAGACATCGTAACGGGTTCGCTCACGGACGTAAATGACATGAGAAGAGCTATGGCGGGAGCGCAACGTGCTTACTTCTGCACCCCCATCGCGGAAGGAAACCTCAAGGCCGCGTCCGTCTTTACTGTGGTCGCTGCTGAACAAAAGCTTGAGTCAATTGTCGCTATGAGCCAATGGCTTTCCAGCCCTAACCATCCCTCTTTACATACCCGCGAGGTTTGGCTTGCCGACAGACTGATTGCGCTTTTGCCGGGAACCAAATTGACAATCCTTAACCCTGGTTTTTTCGCGGATAATGATATGCAGCCTTTAGCCTATGCCGCTCAGTTTGGGCTGTTGATGTTGCCATACGGGTCTGGCCTCAATGCGCCGCCTTCTAACGAAGATATAGCGCGGGTGGCGGCGGAAATTCTGGCAAGGCCACAAGGACACGCGGGAATGACTTATCGTCCTACTGGCCCAAAGCTTTTGTCTCCGCAGGACATCGCCGCAACTTTCTCAAAGGTGCTTGGACGAAAAGTTAAGTACATCAACGCGCCGGTCTGGATGGTGCGGAAGATTATGAAAGGCATGGGCTTTTCCGATTATCTTATTGACCAGTCATGCGAATATTACCGTGAATACCAGCATAACACCTTTGCAGTGGGTGCGCCGACTGATGTCGTTCGTAGTATCACGGGTAGGGAGGCGGAAGATTTTGAGACCATTGCCCGGCGTTATGCAGCATCCATGCCAGATGTCAAGCATAGCTTTGGCACTCAGCTTAGACTTATGGCGATGACCACCGCCTGGATGCTGCGACTAATTCCGAAAACGGAGCAATACCTTTCTAAAGGCGATTTTTCCGACCAAACACAAATTAGTCTAAGTGCAAACTCATCGGAATGGCGAGAAACTCATACCAACGTTGCGGCAGAAGCCAGCTTTCTAGTTGAGGCCGGAGTCTAATCTATCTTTACCATTGGCAACGATGGATATTTTCAGCATTGTTGCCAACAACGGTTTTATATGTAAGGCTAATTAGCTTATAAGAAAGAACAGATATGTTTCAAATCGGTGACTTTTCCAAAATCGCCCAGGTTTCAGGTCGGTTATTGCGTTATTACGATGAAATTGGCCTCCTCAGTCCTGAATTTATTGACCCACAAACAGGGTATCGCTATTACAGCGCACAGCAACTGCCCCGCCTAAATCGTATTCTGGTTTTGAAAGAACTCGGCCTATCGCTGGAACAGGTCGCCCGGCTGCTGGAGCAAAATACCTCTGTTGACGAAATTCGGGGGATGCTGACCCTACGCAAAGCTCAGATCGAGCAATCGGTTCAAGAAGAAATGTCGCGGCTGCGAGTGGTGGAGGCGCGGCTGCAACAGATTGAGGCCCAGGGGCTGATACAAGAACTCGACGTTATCCTGAAATCAGTTCCAGCGCAGCAATTTCTGGCACTGCGCGAAGTGCTGCCCGATATGGACGCAGTACAGCGTCTCGTCAAAAGTGTTTATGCGGTTGTTCCGACGGCGGTGCGCCCGAACAGCCTCGGCCATATCGCTGTCGTAATCCATTTCCCGATGTATGATCCCGAAGCACTCGATGTTGAGATTGGATACTTGCTCACCGGAAAAGCCCCGGAGTCAGTTAGGCTGTCCGAGGAGCGCGTCCTGACCGTGCGTCAATTGCCCGCCATCGAAACGATAGCAACTCTCGCACATATCGGGCGGGTCAGTGACCTCCACCGCAGTTACGGTGCGCTCGGCAACTGGGTTGAGCAGAATAAGTGGCAGATCATCGGGACGGGACGGGAAATTCTCCTGCAACTGCCCCTGCCTGGCAAAGATGACGAGGCTGTGATCGAGATTCAACTGCCAGTTAGCAGGAGTGACAAGAAAATTGAGGTTCTATAAAGATTGGGCAACCTGAACACCCAACGGGCAGGGGAGTGACGTGCAACGGACTAGGAGCAAGCCGACGAAAGATTCTAAGCTCACCGCTCGTCGTTCCCTTGCCTATTGCTCTAAGCCAGATTAGCCAGCAAGCGGTTCAGGTTTTGTTGGCGGTTTTGGTTGTCATTTTTTAGCTGCCCGATACGCTGGTCAATCGCGTTTAGTCGCTCCTCACTTTTGGCAAGCTGTTCAAAAACCCGCCGCCGCAACTGCGCTTCATCGCCCGTAGTAGCCAGCACGGTCAGGTTTTGACGTAACTGCTCTTGCCGCCGATACAAATTCTCGCGCTCCGTCTCCATATTGGAAATCTCCAGGCTGTTGTGTACGATGAGAGCTTGCTCGCCCAGCACTTGTTTGAGCCGTGCCAGAGTGCCAGCGTCCAACCACTGCGCCTTGAGGTACTCGTTCAACTGGTTGTAATCCTGGTTCAAAACCTGTTCGCTACGCCAGTTAAGCATTCGCTCCTCCACCACCAAAGTAGTACGCTGGCGGGCCGTAGCATTCACTGTCCAACGGTAGAACTCAGCGGTTTTTTCCCGCGTCGGGGGGGTACCGGGCGACAATTCGTAGCCAGGCCGGATTTGCTGTTCGATAGTCACCACTCGTGGTTGAGCCAGATTATTTTCAAGCTGGTAGGTGGTGCGAAGGGTAGTAATCTGGTTGAAATACAGACTGGCATCTTTTATACGAATACCCGTCGTATCGGTAAAAGAAGTTTGCTCCTCGCTTACTTTCAGACCCAACTCGACAGCGTAAGCCAGATAAACTTCCCCATCCGCAGGGGTAAACGGTATCAACGCCTCGCCCCGATATTCTTCATCTTCGACTACGGTGATAGGGCCGCGCTCCAAAACCAGCCCCGTACTATTTTTGAAACGCAGAGCGGCTACTGGATAACGTGCCATTTTCTGGCCGTTGTAAAGTAATTCGTGACGGTAGGGCAGGGTTTGGTGCAAAATCGGTACAAGCGCACTCTCGCCCCGCTTGACCGTGACCGGAGCCGTAACTTCATATTGAAACAACTCGCCCAGGTTGCTGCCCGTCGCGCTGACTGTCTGGTTTTGCATCGCTTGTCGAAGCGGCATCGCGGCTGGGGCGGCGGCCATAGTCATTTTTGCCAGCCGTAAGCCTGTTTGAGTAGATTGTTCGCGAGAAGGTGACGAGGGGCTGGCAGCGTAACCCATCATGCCAACTTCGGCAGGGGGCAGAGCCGCCTCAAATTCCACCGGGCCGCTTGCCACTCGTGCCTCATCCTGCACAAAAGGACGCTGCGGAATACGCGAACTGGTCAAGTCATAAATAAAAGAAATCGGTTGGCCTGCTACCAAACGCACTTTCACCTCTTCCAAATCTTCTTCCAGCCGATTGTCAAACAAGCCCCAGCCCTGCAACAACAGTTCACCCTGGCGGTCTGCGTCAGTTTGGGCTGCAATAGAAGCAGTTTCAGCTATAAGCCGATAGCTGACGCGCCATGTCGGGCAAGGCATTAAATATGAAACGGCTAAATCGTGGGCAGCATCAGGATTACCGGGGATAACGTTTAGCTGTAGAGTGATAGTGCGATGAGCTTCGTCGGTGCGGCTGCTATCCAACACGAAACGCAAATCCTGCCCCGCCCGTTCTTCCAGCAAAAACAAAGCCTTTAACTGGGCAATGGGTAAAGCCACTACCTGGGTAGCAGCCGGAGTGTTCTCGTCGGCCAGTAATAACGTTACCAACGACTTTGTAAGCGGCTCTTTGGGGTCAACCTCGACACCGACTAATTGACCCCTGTATTCCTGACCCGTCGTACCCTCGCCCACGTTCAGCCGCACCAAACGACCACGCAACGAACGCAGCAAATCTAACAAGCTATGGTCTGGCCCTAGCGTAATTTGATTTTCGTCGGGGAACTCACCACCAGGCGTTTCGTAATGGATACCGCGTACCTGCCCACCCTGACGGTCAAGCACCAGCAAGCTTTTGAGCGCGTCGTTTACTTCCGTCTGGCGAAAAACCAGTTGCACCTCTAGCTCACCAGTGACAGTGCCTTCGCGCTCGACAAAGCCCACCCCGTGTTTGTAAAGGGTCAAACGCCGAATAGGAAGTTTACTGTTACCACTCGCCATAGCCATAGACCTTTCTAAATCACTAAATTACTTCCAATCCGTCCCAACCAGGTAAAGGCGGGTGCGGGGTGTGTGGTTCGGTTTGATACCAAAAGGCCACCGAAGCGATGTCATCTTGCAATGGCAGGTAACGCCCGCCGCTCCGCCAGCCCAAACCCTGGATAGTTACACGCAAATCCTGGTCAAAGCGGATCGGGTCTGGGATATGCCAACGATACATCCCAAAACGCATCTGGCTGGCGTATAATCCGTCCGGCTTGATAACTTGGGGCAAACCCAGGAAAGGCGTAGAGTAGGTACAATATTGGCCTGATGGCTGCTCCCAGTCCCACGCCCCACCAAAATAATCTTCCGTCCCCGTGCCGCAAATGGTGGGCCACACATCGTCTCCGTCCAGGTAAAACTTCACTTCGCCTTCGCCCCACCAGCCCCCGTTATTGACTTGCCACGCTAGATAGGTGCCAACGTAATGGCCTTTGCCCTGGATACCATCAACCAAAGTATGAACCTGCTTGTAGGGTAGGGGATTGCTGCGCCGCCATTCAGCGTGAAAATACGCCGCGTCCTCTGGTACGTCAGTTAAAGTATAATCTATCTGAAAGAAGAAGATGACTTCTTCCGCGCTCAAATTTTCGATAGTCAAGCGGGCGTGTTGGCGAAAAGGCATCTCCCAATAGCTGTTCATGCCGCCCGCTGGATTGACCGAAACTGGCAGCGAATTGACGTTACTGCGTTCGCACCAACCATTTGCAAAAAAATCTCCAAAGGGACACTCGATAGACGCATTACTTTCGTTATCCCAATAAGCTCGTAAAATCAGCCGCCGCCATTTATCAGGAAAACTGGTCATCCAGATATGTTGAATTGCCCCTGGCCCGTCAATCGCAGCCAGCGTGAAGGTGCTGTTGGGCGCAATTTTTATTGATGGCGAGATTTTCCAGCCCTGGCCCAAATCGCGGGCATACCACGCCCCCGTCCCTTCGGTGGCCGCCCCTGCCTGCCCTTTGCCCCCCGTGAAATTTTCGGCACTGATGGAGCGAGTTTTAGCATTGGAGAGCCGCGACAGATTACCTAATCCCATACCCAAACCGTTAAAATCGTACTTATCTGGGTTCATTTTTTGACGCTCCTCTTGACAATGCTGCTATACTTTATATAGTAAGCAATTATTTGTAAGCGAAAAGATTTTGTGTGACATTGCTCCGCCAATGGATATTAGATATAACAAGGAGAATAACAGATGCAAGTTAAAGAATTAGGCCACGTGGTACTATTTGTCCGTAGCCTGGAAAAATCGGTGCATTTCTATCGGGACATCTTAGGGTTCAACCAAATCGAAAGCGAAATGGCGATGCCCGCCGCCGCTTTTTCCACGGGCCGCACCCACCACGAAATGCTATTAATCGAAGTAGGCCCAACCGCTGCCTTGCCAGCCAAAGGGCGACGCGCCGGATTGTACCATATTGGGCTTAAAATTGGCACCACGTTGGACGAATTACGAACAGCCAAAGCCGAATTAGAAACCGCCGGAGTGCCAATAGTCGGGATGAGCGACCACTATGTTACCAACAGCCTGTATTTGCAAGACCCTGACGGCAACGAAGTCGAAATTTATATTGACGTACAACCCGAAGTCTGGCGCGACAACCCACAGGCGGTCTTAGCTCCTACCCGTGCTTTGCATTTGTAACTCAAAGAACGTCAATGGCTGCCTGTACCGCTCCAACGGTTGAAACCGTCGTCTAATCAAACCAAACACATTAAAACGTGTTATCGAACGACCTGGCAACCTGATTTATCAGGTTTGGATAATTAGACGACGGTTTCAACCGTTGGCTTTTCTAATCGTTATCGCCCTTAGCAACACCGGAGTCTAATAAAGGAGCGGCCTGTCGGTTACGGCCAGACCCCAAAAGCTTAATAGCTTCGATGGAGGCGCGGGCCGCCTGAGCCACTATCCGGTCAGGGTCTTGGGCGACGGCCAGCAAAGGGACTTGAGCCGCCGCGATTTGCAGTTCGCCCAACGCCTGAGCCGCCACCGCCCGCACTTCGGCCATTCGGTCACGCAGCAACCCGATTAAAATCTGGTCTGCCTGTACCGCGTCTAGCCGCACCATCGTCCGGGCCAAAGCCAGGCGTACTTCGGGGTACGGGCTTTTGGCAAGGGGTAGCAAATACGGCACGGCCCGCGTCTCGCCCCGCAAACCTAGCGCAATCGTAATCCCTTCCAAACGCCGCCAAACCTGGGTTTTATCCTCAAACGCCCCTACTTCAAGACCGCGTAGCATTAGCTGGTAGCTTTCCTCGCTCTTCGTCGCCGCCAAACCCGTCACAATTGCCTCACGCAAACGGGCCGACTCGCGGTCAGTCAAACTTTTAAGCAAGGTCGAAACCGACTGAGTCGTATCCATATAGCCCAAACCAACGGCTGCGGCCATACGCAATTCCAGTTGCCAATCGCTCAGGGCGGCTTTGTAACCTTTTTTCAAAAGCTGCGAAAGAATGCTGGCAGCACGCGGGTCGTGCAAACGGCCCAGGGCGATAGTGGCTTCCACCAAAGCTTGATGTTGGGGCAATATATTGATGGTTTGCCAGCGTGTAACCTCAAGCAGCTTGAGCAAAGGTTTGGCGGCGGCTGCATCGCCCAACTTCCCCAATGTGGCGGCGGCGGCGGCGCGTACTATCCAATTAGTATCAGCAAGCAGAGTTAGCAAAGCGGGGACAGTGCGGCGGTCATTAAAAACCTGCAAAGCGCGGGCCGCTTCGGTACGCACTTCCGGTTCAGGGTCAGCCAAAGCCTCCACCAGCAAGGGCAAAGCTTGAGGTTGAGCAAGCTCGGCCAGACGACGCACGGCCCGCACTCGCACTTCCGGCCCACCATAAGACAATTCGTTTAGAGTATCTTCCAGACTCAAAATCAACATTCCTTCAGCTACTGTATAGTTAGCAGTGGTCAGTTAAAACTAAATTCTTTTGTTCTATGCTTACTGACGACTGACGGCTGCTCTCTGTGACCCATTTCCGCATCAATGGATAGTCAGCCACCCTGCTAGATTATACACCTAAAAGACTGTGAAAAATGTCATTCCGAATGGCCCAAGCCACCCGAAAAGCCAACATTTCTAATCTAATTCTGAGCCAACTGGTTTACCTTCTGAGCCAGCCAAACGGATTTTGTGTTAAAATAATGCGGCAAGCCACCTACAGCATCAATTAATCCTTGATCACTAAAATGGGGTAACAGAGGAATGAACCTGACAATTGTGTTGCCATTGCTGGCAACAATAGTTAGCCTGATTTTTACTTTGATGGTTTTTGACCAATATCTTCGCAAACACAAATCATATCAAATCATCTGGACTTTTGGTTTGCTGCTGTTCAGTCTGGCCGCGTTCGCCCAATTCCTGGGAACAAACTTTGGCTGGCGCGAGGCCGACCAGCTTTATTTCCGCATCTGGTTTCTGTGTGGGGCAATCGGCACGAGTGCTTTCCTGGGAATGGGTACGCTTTTTTTGATTGCCCGACCCAAAGTTGCCCGCTATACCCTGGTGGGCCTGGTCATCGCCTTTGCCATCGCCACTGTTGCCACCTTTACCGCGCCCGTAAATACGAACGTCCTGCCCGCCTGTTCTGGACAAGAAATTAGCGTCAAGCTGGCTATCAAAAACGGCCACTATGACACACTTTGCCCCAATCCTCCCCCCGTCCCGGTTGATGTTGTCAATACCAATACGAAGGCCGTTTATGCTTTGCCGGGCTACGTATGGGCTTTAGCTCCGTTTTTCAACATTTTTGGGGCGGGCTTCTTTGTGTGGGGCGCGTTACACAGTGCCTGGGTTTTCTGGCGCAAACGCACCCGCCTGTATCGGGCCGTCAGCAACGTGGTGATTATGGTAGGCGGTTTGACGGCAGCTTCCGCCGGACTTTTTCAGGATGCAGGTATCCAGGGTTACGCTTTCTCGCTGGCAACCTTGCTGGCCGTGACCTTTATTTTTGTGGGCTTCCTCATCAGTATCGAAGTGTTTGAGGAGTTTCGCGTCCCCTTCACCAACATCGTGCTAGGCCATCGCCACCAACCCACCACTGGAGTGTGACAGCAAATTCTACAGGCTTTTTTGTAGCCTCTATTGACCCAGCCTATTATGTCAAGCACCTGACTTTGCAATGGCCCTGATCTGGCGGCTTTGCCCCTTTGCGCGTTTGACATAATATGATAAAATAGTATCACTTAATAGCCGCGCGTTAAAAGAGGGTAAATATGCAGAAAAGAATTGACGACTTCCTCAAACACTTGCAGGAAGCGAAGGACTTTTCTGACAACACTTTAGCGGCCTACCATAACGACTTGACACAGTTTCGGCAATTCCTCGATGGTGAAAGCACACTGCTTTATACCAACGATGCAACTGGGCCGATTACAGCCGAACAATCTAAGTCTAACCTCCAGGGTACAGAAGCAGAAGCGCGGCCAGGGCGGGGCAAAAAACGCGGAGCAGCAGTTTCTTCTGACCAACGGCACGATAGCAATGGGAACGGCCATAACGGATTAACCGCTTACGGCCCGGAATTGGCAATGGCTGCACCCAATGCGCGTGAAGGCGGTGTGACGAATAACAAGAACGGTTGGAACGGTCAGAGACAAGGTAATGGTGGGCAGACAGGTGTAGGCGCAGACGGTAGAAGCTCCAACTTCACCGACTGGGCGCAAGTCAGAAAAGAAGACATCACCAATTACATAATGTTTCTCAAGGAACGTCAGTATGCCACTAGCACCGTTGCGCGTAAAGTTGCGGCGGTCAAGTCCTTTTTCCATTACCTGAAAAACCAAGCGGCGGTGGACGAAGACCCCACCCAGAAGCTTGACTCCCCGCGCGTCAACAAATATTTGCCCAAAGCTGTTTCGGTTGGCGATATTCAGTCGCTTTTAAAGCAAGTCGTTTCGGGCAACGGTACAGAAGGACTGCGCGATCAGGCGATGTTGGGCCTGCTTTACGCAACGGGGATGCGCGTGACCGAATTGGTTTCGCTCAACCTGGACGATATTGACCAGGAGGCCAATCTGGTGCGCTGCCAGGGCAAGGGCAACAAACTACGCTACATACCTTTGAGAACCGAGCAACGTCTGCTAATACAAGCTTATTTGGAAAAGTCGCGGCCAATACTGGTGACGGATGCCAACGAACACGCTCTTTTCGTGAACCATCGCGGCCACCGCCTGACCCGCCAGGGCTTTTGGCTTATCCTCAAAGCTTATGCACAACGGGCTGGGATTGGTGAAATCACCCCTCACACATTGCGCCATAGCTTTGCTTCACATCTTTTGAACGACGGCGAGAATCTGCATCGGGTGCAGGAGCTTTTGGGCCACGCCAGCATCAGCACCACTCAAATCTATACCCAGGTTAACGCCAGTGCCAAACGCAATGACCCCAAACGCACCCTCAAAATCAATGACGCGACTGGCACTTCGGAAATCCCTTTTCAAGTCGAGCCAGCCCCATCTCAAGAACCGGAACTGGCAATCGCAGCCTCCACCCCGGTTCGGCGCACGCCCAGGCCGCGCAACCCACCCGCGTAACATCAGCTTCGTGTGCTTTGTCACCCTGTTGTATCTAAGGGTGACAAGCAGAATTTACAAGCGTTCAATCACGTTATTACAGGAGATTATTTGGTGCAAAACCCGGCTAACCCTTCCACACTATATGAATAATCAAAAAACGCAAAAATGTAGGACGGGATTGGTCTATCACGAAAGGTATAACGGGCGGGGTTTCTCGCGTGTGACCCGTTCGTGGGAGCGTTATGGCGCGGCCTGGGCCAAAATGCAAAAGTTGGGTTTGCTTGCGCCCGACTTAACCATATCCGAAAACTATGTCAACCCCGACCCTGCTACGGAAGACGGATTTATTCCAGTCTGGCGACCCACCCCAGCCAGCGAAGTCCAACTAACGACTGTGCATAGCTGGCCCTATATTCAGCACGTGCGCGAGATGGACACACAAGGCGAAGGCTTTTTTGACCGCAACGATACTCCGGCCTGGCCCGGTGTTTTCAAACGGGCGGCTCTGGCGGTAGGCGGTACGCTGCTGGCGGCGGATTTGGTGGGACAGGGCCACTGCCAACACGTTTTCCACGTCGCGGGCGGATTACACCATGCCAAACGCGAAAAAGCCTCCGGTTTCTGCATCTTCAACGATATTGTGGCGGCGGTGCGACGTTGGCAAAGTCGCTATGGCTACGAACGGATTGCCATTTTGGATATAGACGGGCATCACGGTGATGGCACCCAAGAATTACTCTGGCGCGAACCTGTCCTGACTGTTTCGTTGCACCAATACGACGGGCGTTTCTTTCCCGGCACGGGTGCAGTAACCGAACGGGGGGCTGGCCCAGGCCAAGACTTCGCTATCAACCTGCCCCTGCCGCGCTACACGACGGACGAGCTATACGTGGGCGCATTGCAAATCGCCCTGGAAGCCATCGAAAAATATCAGCCCCAGGCTATCATCGCGCAGTTCGGGGTAGATGGGCATTTCTCTGACCGCATGGTGGGTCTCAAACTCTCAACCTATTTATACGAAACGGTAATTCGAGAAGTTCACGCCCTGGCTCACCAGATTTGCGACGGGCGATTAGTTATTGTGGGTGGCGGCGGTTACGAACCCGACACGGTAGCTCGTTGTTGGTCAATTTTGATTGCGAACCTGTGCGGGCGCGTGGAAAGTCTCGGCTCAAAGTACGCCGACCTGCACGACCCCATCGCCCAATTGCCCACCCAGGACGAGACAGCCCGCCAAAAAGTAGGAGAAATGGTACGGTTGGCTCACACGATGTTTTTATGATAGAATTGGGGCACCAAAAAAACAGCTTAGTGAAAGCTTACAACTATATTTCCTTGAAATATTTTATATTTATTTAGTTTCTGTGAATGGGGGTCGATGATGCTTTGTCCCTACTGCAAATTGGGAATAAGTCTTGATACTAGAAAGGAAGACATACAGCCTTTAGAGAACGGAAAAGGTATAGAAGTGGTGCAAGGCTTTTGTCCAATGTGTAACAATTTTATCGTTTTAATAAAAGAAGGCAGTTGCATATGGATTGATGAGGACTGTGAGTTAAGTGGAAATGAAGTCATTAAAAAAATAATTTTTCCTCAATTTCATCTGCGGATAACCAATATAGAAGTCCCCAAGAAATATCGAGACGAGCTCAATGAAGCATATTCTATTATGTTTGTTAGCCTTAAAGCGAGTGCTGCCATGAGTCGAAGGCTATTACAGGTTTTACTACGTGAAGAATTCAAAATCAAGGTAAAATCTGATAACCTTTCAGACGAGATCATCGAATTTCAAAATTTGCCCGGACCTTCAACTATGCTTAAAAGGGAAGTAGATGCTATACGTAAAATTGGTAATTTTGCTGCCCATCCACGTAAATCTCAAGTGACAGGAGAAATAATTGAAGTTGAACCAGATGAAGCAGAATGGTCAGTCGAAGTATTATTTAATATTTTAGAACATCTATTTATATTACCTGAAAAGGCAAATATCCGAATGCAAAATTTAAACCAAAAATCAATGAACTGATTTTGGAGTAATAATTATGGAAAAAATTGAGTTCAATGAAGTAAATATTCAGAATTTATTTGGCTATGAAGCAGCGAAAGATGAAAACCCTGAGCGGTTACAACAATATTATTTTAAGAGTGATGTATATGAAAAAATAACATCTGATCTACCACTACGTATTTTGGTGGGACACAAGGGCATAGGAAAATCTGCATTATTCAATGTGGCTATGTTTGAAGATAATCAAAATGGCAAATTGGCAATCTTGATTCAGCCTAATGATATTACTAATCTTGGTAATAATACAATTGAATTTCTAGAAACAATTAAAAATTGGACATATGGTCTAAAAGAGATTATTATCACAAAGGTGTTAGAACGATTAGGCATACCGCATGATGCCGAAAGGGGTAAGATATATTTAGGTTCAGTTTTAGATTACTTAGTGAAAGTTCTTAATGAGCTTCCATCAGGACGTTACACAGATGAGCAGTATGAGAAAATTTTTAACTTTTTGGCACTACCTTCTATCACAGTCTATATTGATGATTTGGATAGAGGATGGCAGGGACGTAAGGAAGATGTTACCCGTTTATCCGCACTTTTTAATGCCATCCGTGATTTAATAAAGCTTAATGGGCAAAATTATAAGCTATATTTTCGTATAGCTTTGCGTTCAGATGTATATTTTTTAGTTCGAACTTCAGATGAATCCACAGATAAAATTGAGAATTCGGTAGTATGGCACACATGGAAAAACCAAGAAATCTTTGCCCTTTTAGTTAAGCGTATTGAAACTTATTACCAGCGTTCAATTAATGAAGTCACTCTTAGTCGTCTAAAACCTGTAGAACTCGCAAACTATCTAAAACCTATTATGGAGCCTAGGTTTACTGGTTCGGGTTTGTGGCAAAATGCACCAACAGATCGAGTTTTAATGTCATTAATTAGACGGCGACCACGTGATTTGGTAAAACTGTGTACCTTAGCGGCACGACAAGCTTATACACGTAAGTCTAATCTAATTCAGACACAAGATTTCAAATCTATTTTTGCTAATTACTCTCAAAGTCGTGTCACTGACACAGTTAATGAACAAAAAATGAGCTAGGAGAAATCGAACGATTGATTACGAATATGAAGCCAAACAAATTAGAGCGAACTACTAAGGAGGGTTTTGTCTATAGAACTGATGCACTTCTCAAGAAAATAGCAAATATTGCAGAGGGAGGGCGGTTTTACTTTGCTAACTCTGGTATTGCATCAAATCTTCAATTAGCAGGTTTTCTCTATAAAATCAATTTTCTTACAGCCCGAAAGGAGACAAAAGATGGCATCATTCGCAATTATTTTGAAGATAGTCGTTATTTATTTTCTTCAGGTGTTGATTTTGGTTTTGATTGGGAAGTACATCCAGCATACAGATGGGCTTTACAACCTTCAAATATGGATGATATTTATAGTACCTTGCATCTTACCTTACATAGCGATTAGAATTTGGTTTTTACTGGAACAGATTAGTTATAAATTGGTGGGTTAAAATGTTGACTTATAACGAATTGCTTACCGAAGTCAAGCAGCGGCCTCCAACTGAACGTTTGGCTTTGTTGGAAGAACTGGCTCATTCGTTGCGGACGGATTTTACTGCAACAACTAATTCGACACCTAAAACTTCTGCCGACTTAGGCTGGCCGCCCGGTTACTTTGAACAGACTTTCGGAAGCTTGCGTGATGTTGACCTGGAACGGCAACCACAAGGCGAATACGAAATCCGTGAGCAAATAGATTAAGCAGATGACAAGCAGCGACGCAATCAACCCGCTAGAAATTCTTGAAACGTTGGGGATAGCTAATCCTGCTAAAGTTATGGCGGTGACGGGGGGCGCAGACTCGACCATCTGGCGCGTCGAAAATAGCGAGGGTAAAATTTACGCCTTGCGCTTGTTACGGCCCGAACAACTAAAAGAAGCCCAACTTGAAGTGAGTGTGATGCAGGCAGTCAGACAACAAAAGATAGCTGTCCCACGTGTTTTGGCTCAAAGTGTCTGGCAGGAACGGCCCGCCCTTTTGTTAGAATGGTGTGACGGGCGCACTTTAATAGCGGAAATCCAAAGCCGGATTGGGCGTATCTGGCGGTTAGGCGTGCTTTTCGGTCAGACCCAGGCGGCTATTAATCAAGTAACTGCTCCGGTTGAACTGACGCAAAATTCAAGCGATTGGCTGGCAACAATAGGTGTCGCCAATCTACGTTTGCAAGCAGCTTTAGCCACATTCAACTTACGTTCTGACCGGGTATTGCATCTGGATTACCACCCGCTCAACGTTTTAACTGACGGCAAACGTATTACGGGCGTGATTGATTGGTCTAACGCGGCGGCGGGCGACCCACGTTTCGACTTTGCCCGCACCGTTACCCTTTTACGTTTGGCCCCTGCTTCCACCAACATTCCTGGGCCGCTACTGACTGTATTTCGTAGTGTCCTAGAATACGGCTGGCGGGTTGGTTACAAGCAAATCGCTGGGCCAGTCCAGGATTTAGCCTTTTTCTACATATGGGCCGGGCTTGCGATGGAATACGACCTCGCTCCCAAGTTGGGCCAGCGTTCCGATTTGAAAATACAAGATATTGAGCGGGTGCGTCGCTGGACGCAAAAGTGGCAGCAAAAAGCTGGGATTTAGGGCTTTTTATTTAGGCGGCGCGTCCCCGCGCCCGCACGGTCTGTATATTTGGCAACATAGCACACGCGGGGACGCGCCGCTTACACCTTATTGAAAGATATTGGAGTTACAAATGGCAGGTTACGCAATCGCTAATATAAATGTGAAAGACCCGACCACTTACAAAGAGTACACCACCCATGTACAGGCCACACTGGATAAGTATGGTGGCAAATTCGTGGTGCGCGGAGGCAAATACGAAATAATGGAAGGCGACTGGCAGCCGGGCCGACTGGTAGTAATCGAATTTGAAAATACCGAAGCCGCCAAACGTTGGTACAATTCGCCGGAATACGCCGTCATTTTACCACTGCGTCTAAAGGCCAGCACCGGGGATTTATTGATAGTCGAAGGTTATCAACCCTAAACCAAACCATAGCTTATGCCCAAAAACGTCTTGTTGCTAGACCGTGCCAGTTCGATAAGCTGGCTAAAATTACATCGTAATGCCCTGCTACTGGCGACCTTAGTGGCGGGGCTGACTTTTGCGTTGCTGCTAAACCTGACCCACTTGCTCAAAACCCCTACCTTGACCAACTATCAGCAAGGCCAGAACCTCTATAATGACGGCCACTATTCCGCTTCGCTACCTCTACTCAAACAGGCTGTGGCTGCTAACGATACCGACCAACTGGCCGCCCGCTTGACCCTGGCCGACTCCTATCTAGCTTTGGCCCAACCTCTCGAAGCCGAAGCTCAACTCCGGCTGGTGCTATATTATCAACCGCAAAACACGAAGGCACTTTATTTGAGCGGACAGGCTTTTTTGCAAGAAAACCGCCCCTACGATGCCGAAAACGCCTGGTACAAAGCTATCGGGTTAAACCAAACCGACCTTGCCAGTAGCCAGGCACGGCTGGCGTTGGGCGAACATTATTTTCGCACGGGCCGTTATGAAGATGCGGCGGGCCTGATTTATAAGGCGTTAGTACAGGGACGCAATGAACTACGCCCGGACGACTTACAACGGGCCTACTATTTATATGCTTTGGGTCTGGCTCACGATGGCCGTTATAACGAAGCCGCCGATGAACTAGAGCGGGTTATTAGCCTTAGCACTGGCCGACGGGCTGGGCAAGAAAATGGCCGTGTGCAGAACAATTTGGCGGAGCTAACCACAAGGGCCAACCTGATGCTGCCTTCGCTTTTGCAGGCTCGTGACGAAACCATCGAAGCAGCCCGCCGTGCCAAACTTGGGTATGCCTACCTTTTGGCGAACGAATACATTCTGGCAGAGCAGCAGTTTCAGCGTGTTTTGCAGCTTGTTCCGGCCTGGGCGGATATGCGGGCTTATTTGGGTCTGGTCTATTGGCAAACTGGACGTGACACCCAGGCTGTCGCCACTTTTAATCAGGCCATCCAGACCGATGCCACCAGCAAGTTAGCTCGTCAACTGTTGGCCGAATATGATCTGGCCCAGGTGCAAAGTTACCAACCAGCAAGAGGCAACCCGACTTTGCTGCAAGCTCAAAGCAGTCAGGCCCGCACTTTGCTCACCCAGCTAAATAATCAATACCCCCAGGATGCCTTGACCGAGCTAGACCTGGCCCAGCTGGATGTAGCCGAACGCAGTTATACCGATGCCATTGCCCATTACCAACGCGCCATTAGTTTGACGGGCGGTCAACCAATACACGGTCTCAATCCGGGTGTGCAACTGATACAACTTTATACCGACCAGGGGATTGACCCGTGCGGGCGCGGGCTCAAGACAGCCGCCCAAACTCTGCAAAACACCCCCACCGACCCGACAGCCTGGTACGAAGCTGGTCTCAACTACTTTGTGTGTCGCCAACCTCAGCTTGCCATCGAAGATTTGCAAAAGTCCTTACAACTACGCCCCAACTCGCCCCAGGCTTTGTATCGTCTAGGTTTGATATATCAGACGCAAGGCGACCAAAAGCAGGCGGACAGCTTGTTTGAGCAGGTGCAAGACCTTGACCCAAATAGTCATTGGCCGCACTAATAATTTATGATGAATGATGCAGACCTAAAAAAACAATACAAAGCCTTTAGCGAAGCCGACCTCCAAAACTTGACCGATGAGGGCAGTTTTACACGCGGTAAAAGCTATTACAAAAACAATCGTATTTCCGAGGCTACTTTGCGCGAAGGTTCATTGGTGGGACGTTGCGAGGGTTCGCAGAACGAGACTTACCGGGTGGAGGTGAAGCTTGTACCTGCCCAGCAGGGCGGCACAGAACTAATCGGCGGCTGGATATGTGGCTGTCCACGCGGCGGCTTTTGCAAACACGTGGTGGCCCTGCTTTTGACATGGGTCTATAAACCGCAGGAGTTCGAGATACGCCCGCCCCTGGCAAGTCTGTTCAAAGATAAAAGTCGGGAAGACCTGGTGGGTGTGATTACTGAAATGGTGCAACGCCAGCCTGAATTAGAAAACCTGGTCGAACTGCTGGTGGCTCTACCTTCGCTTAACTCAACCGCCGTCGGTCAAAAGTCCAAGCAGAGCCAGAGCCAAAAGGTTGACCCCAATAATATTCGGCGGCAGGTCAAGGCGGCTTTTCGGAGTGGTGGCAATGAATGGGGAGCGGGCCGCATTATCGCCGAAGAATTGAGCAATATTATCGAACTGGGCGACAAGTTTGCTGAGGCTGGACAATGGCGCAACGCCCAAACGATTTATGCTACCATCGCCGCCGAAGCTACAGATGAGGATGTGGTAGGTATTGATGAAGAAGGCGACATCGGCGTAGTTGTGGGGGATTGCGCCACCGGGTTGGCAAACTGTTTGGACGTGCAACCGGGCTTGAATGGGCCAGAAAAACTGGACGTGGCTGAACGACTGGAACTGATAAAAACCTTGTGGGACTTATGGAGCTACGAGCGCAATTTTGGAGAGTTCGAGACAGACCTGGCCGAAGTGATTGCCGGAAACGTGACCAACGAAGAACGCCGCACCGTCGAAAGTTGGGTACGTCAGCAAATGAAACCTGGAGCGGATTTTTCCAGCAAATACTACAACGAATATTTAGTAGGGTTTTTGGCGACCCTTAAAGAGTCGGGCAACTTTAGCGATGAAGATTTACTCCGGGAATACCGACAGGCGGGTTTGTACGAAAAGCTGACCACGAAGCTACTGGAACTTGGCCGCACCGACGAGGCAATCACTATTGCCCGCGAAAGTATGACCGACCAGACCGAGTTAGAACGTTTCGCTACAGCCCTGGTTGACCGCAAATTAACCACTGAAGCTTTCCGGCTGGCTTTGGAAAAGCTAACCGACGAAAATCCTGTCACTGGTTTTGCTGAACACATCTTAACCCTGGATAAAGCCAGAGTTTGGATGGAACAAGCTTTGGCTTTGGTTGAAAATCGCTTGAGTACCGCCGAGCGCAAAGCTCAATTACCCAAAGCTGATTATAGATTGGGATTTGATATAGACCGCTATCGCAGTTGGTTGGGCCAAAAATATCTGGACTATGGCAAGGTTGAAAAAGCTGGCAACCTGGAGTTAATCCGCTTCGAGGCCCATCCGAGCGAGGCCACCTATCGTAGTGTCCGCACTGCCGCCCAACTACCGGGACAGCCACCCGATTTATGGGCCAGCCTGCGCCCGCGTCTTTTGCAGGTGCTGGAAAAACAAGATAACCTTACGAGCCTGATTGGCATTTATTTGGAAGAAGGTCAGGTTGGGGCAGCCTTAGAAACTTTGCAAAGGTTGGAAGAAAAATCGGGGCAGAACCGAAACAACAACTACGGTTACTTCCGCAACAACGAGCCTTCTAGTCTGAAATTGCGAGTAGCTCAGGCCGCCGAAAAGGATTTCCCTGCCGAGGCTATCCGCTTTTACAACGAGGCAGCCGAAGGATTTATTGGTCGCAAAAACCGGGGCAGCTATTTGGAAGCCATCACCTACCTGACCAAGATTAAACAGTTATATCAAAAACGAAAACGTGAAGCCGAATGGCAGGCGTACACTACTCGTCTGCGTACTACCTACAGCACCTTGCGGGCCTTCCACGAAGAACTTCACAAGGCTGGCCTATAACCGATACCGTTCAAATAAAGTGTAGTCGGCGCGTCCCCGCGCCCACACAATGAGTAAGTCAGGCATTATAACGGGCGCGGGGACGCGCCGACTACACTAAAAGAGACCGGATTTATGACCTATTTGCTGGTTTCTTCCAGCAGAGCCGCAATATCCAGGCTGGTTTCTTCGTAAGCCCCTTCCCCAATGTGTTTGTAGCGAATGTTGCCACTTTTATCTATCAAAAACCAGGTGGGCCAGGCGTTGACCCGATACGCATTCCAGGTCTTCATATCGTTGTCCTGCGCCACTGGATATTTGATGCCATCGGCCTTAACCGCCGCCTTAACGTTGTTCCAATCTTTTTCCACGCTCAGTTCGGGAGTGTGGAAGGCCACAATTGTAAAACCCTTGTCCCCAAACTGGTCATAAATCTGGTGCATCGCAGGCAGCACGTTGATACAGTTGATACATTCAAACGTCCAGAACTCCACCAGCACCACTTTACCCCGCAAGTCGGCCAGTTTCAAGGGCGAACTATTAACCCAGGTTTGATTATCCCAGGCCGGAGCAGCCCGAATAATCGGCAAACTGCGGGCGACTTCTGCCAACTTAAAATCGGTAGTACGCAGGGCTAAGGTAGCAATAATTGTCGGGACAGCAGCAGCAGTGGCAACAGGCGAAGGGTTGACTGTCGCGGTGGCGGGCGAAGTAAGGGCTGGCTTTGTGACAAGATTTGTGGTATTGGCGACTGCCGTTTCGGGGCTGCTTTTCGTGCTAGTATTAGAAGGGGCAGCAGGTGTCCTGGTCGTAGGAGTTAACAAAGTAGTGGCAGCCAATTTCGTAGTAATCGCTAACGTCGAGGCAATTGTCGCACTGGTAATTGCAACAGGTACAACGGTGGCTACTGCGGGGGGCTGGGTCGGTGTGGCCGTAATGTCACCGCAAGCGTTCAACATGAGCAAACCGCATATAACCAGCACAAACGAACTGCTCCATCGTAATTTACGCATTCTTAGCTCCCTTCAACGCCGTTGGCTGATAGCAAACGCAGCATAGCGTACCTAACAGTATTTTATAAAGATGACGATATGGACGCTTATTATTAAAATGTTGGTATATAATACAGTATAACATATTCGATTTGTTGAGTTGCAAAATATAATGCTTCCTCTAATTCTGGATAGCTATTTACAAACAAGCTGGCCCATGCTAAAATAGCGATAGCTTGAAGATAAGTATGTTGACAAACATTATTAGTATCAGCATTTTAAGAAGCTAACGAGAAAGGGAAGATTATGAGCTTACATTTAGGGGATGTAGTACCGGATTTCACGCAGGAGTCTTCGGAAGGGCCGATTCACTTTTACGATTGGGCTGGTAATAGCTGGGTAGTGCTGTTTTCGCACCCTGCCGATTTCACGCCCGTTTGCACGACTGAACTTGGCACGGTGGCTAAACTCAAAGGCGAATTCGACAAACGCGGTGTGAAAGTAATCGCTTTGAGCGTAGATACTGCCGAACATCACAAGAGCTGGATTCCTGACATCGAGGAGACCCAAAACACTAAAGTGAATTACCCAATTCTGGCCGATGGAGATCGCCGGGTAGCCTACCTTTACGATATGATCCACCCCAATGCTTCGGCTACTATGACTGCCCGCTCAGTGTTTATAATTGACCCGCAAAAGAAGCTCCGGCTGACCATCACCTATCCAGCCAGCACGGGCCGCGATTTCAGCGAACTGTTGCGCGTAATTGACTCGCTCCAACTGACCGACAACTATAGCGTTTCGACTCCGGTCAACTGGCGTGATGGCGACGAAGTGGTAATTGCCCCGTCCATCAAAGACCCCGAAGAATTGGCGCGACGTTTCCCTAAAGGCTACCGTGAGGTCAAGCCATATCTACGTTTGACTCCTCAGCCCAATAAATAAATCATCCGCCGGAATTTTGCACTACAGCAACCAGTTGCTGTGGTGCAAAGCCCTCTTTTCCATAACCTTTACCCAAAACTTTTTGTGTCCGATAGAACAACTGCAGGTGCAGCCCGATTTGCTAGTCCTGGACGACAGGGCTATGCTCACCTAGCCGTTTCGGTATGCCTGCCATCTGGGGTTTTTGCTTGACCGCCCTGGGCATCGGCGACGTTAAATCGGTATTGGTGGGCGTTATGCCGAACCTGGCCTCAACCCTAGCAACGAAGCCCCTATGTCAAACGCCTTCTTCCTGCCTCCGTGTTCTCCGTGCCTCCGTGGTGAGTTGTATCCAATTTTAAAATTGGTCCGAAATTGGCTCTAAAACCCCTTGACAAAATTTGTATCTAGGTGTAAAATGCACATAGGTTAGGAAAAGGAAGTGATTGACGATGACACAGCCTGGAGAAGATACGAGTAATCCAAAAACTGGCAAGAGTGAAACGGTTAAAGCCAGTGGGGTCGAGATGCAAATAGATTTGGGCTTCAAAAGCTCTCTTACCCCTTATATGTTGTTGATGTTGCGGGATTGGAGTTTGCACGGCTACCAAATCTGGCAACGGCTGATGGAGATGAAATTGCCGGGTCTGAACGAACATGATCGGCCCGCTGTTTATCGCCTGTTGCGCCAACTAGAAGAAGAAGGCAAATTGTCTAGCCAGTGGGACACTGCCGATAAAAGTGGCCCGGCCCGGCGGGTTTATACCCTGACCGACACGGGCAAAGATTTCTTGGGACTATGGGCCGCCGGACTTGACCAGTATCGTCGCACGTTGGACTTTTTCTTCAAAGTCTATACTGGCGGAATGGTTGCCAGCCCCTTCGATTTGAAATCGTGGGACAAATCCGGCAAAGTTGAAGAATCGGAAGAAAAGTAAGCCCGTTTTGGGCAAGCCTAATTGTTAATAAATTTTTGATGATTTTAAGGAGAAAAAGATGAACGAGAACATGAACGTAACCTATACCCGGATGTTTGACCTGGCGAACGCCACCTACAATACCTGGTTGAACGCCATTATGTGGGGAACTGAACGCGCTTTGGAACTGAACAAGACCATTATCGCCCAGTACGAAGCCAACCAGATCGAGGCTCGCAAGTATGCCCAGGATTTGGCCGAGAAAGCTCGCCAGGCCGCGTTACTGGCTCAAGAAAGCTGGCGCGAGAGTGTCAAGTCCTACTCCAGCAATATCAGCAGCTTACGGAATGCCACCGAGACCAACGTCAACGACGTGAACCGCAAGCTGGACGAGCTTCAGCATCAGTTCGTAGCGACTGCGGCCCAGGCCAACTAATTCGGGATTGCGATAGTTCCGGCATCGAATAAATAGATGCCGGAATTTTTTTATCATAAATAGAGGTGAAACGATGAGTGAAAAAACGAATAACGATGCGTTGGGCAGTATCCCAACTCCTGCCGATTTTTTTGGCTGGCTCAACCAGGTGATGGCTCCGATGGCCCAGGCTACTACTGCCCTGGCTTCTAATATTCCCACGCCAGCAGACCCTTTGACGATGTGGCGCAGCTATACCGAGAAAAACGAAGAAATTTACTCCAAATTGTTGCAACAGCTAGTCAGCACGCCCGCTTTCGCCCAGGGTTTGGGGCGTTCGGCCAGTGCTACCGCCCGCTATCGTGATATGGTCAAACAGGCGGCTAAACTTTATTTGGAAACGGCAGATATGCCCACCCGCGAAGATATCAGTAGTTTGGCTGCCCAGGTGGTGGCTTTGGACGCGAAAGTAGATGACCTAAGCGACAGTTTGAGCGACGATTTTGCTGGAATACCACAATTGGTGGGTAAAGTCGTGGTGACGCTAGAAGCAGTGGCAACCCGGCTCGAACTTTTGGAAAGTTTTATTATCAGTCAGAGTTTGCACGCCGAAACGGTAATCACTCGTTTGGAACGACTGGAAGTCCAGCTTAACCAAAGTGGGGCTA
Source organism: Chloroflexia bacterium (assembly GCA_038207455.1). Classification (GTDB taxonomy): domain Bacteria; phylum Chloroflexota; class Chloroflexia; order Chloroheliales; family Chloroheliaceae; genus JBBQZT01. The sequence continues at coordinate 263,089 of JBBQZT010000001.1, read as the reverse complement.
ATGCGGATTTGGTGCGGATAGGGTTGGAGCGGTTGGAAAGCCAACTTGGTCAAAATGGCGCAAGTGCTGGGGAGATATTTGGGCGGTTGGAACGGCTTGAAAACCAACTCAACCAAAATGCGACGGGGCTTGGTGAAATTTTCGGTCGTTTGGAAGGGTTGGGAAATCAACTTGGTCAAAATGGCGCGAATGCTGGTGAAGTGACGGCCCGCTTGGAACGACTGGAAGACCTGCTCAATCAAAGTGGAGCAAACCTGGGCGAAGTCTTTAATCGTCTGGAAGGATTAGGAAACCAGGTCGGCCAAAACGGAGCAAATTTAGGCGAGATATTTGGTCGGCTTGAAAGATTAGAAGGCTACCTTAACCAGAATGGCGGGAATACTGGAGAGATACTTAACCGTCTCGAAGGATTGGAAGGCCAAATAGGTCAGAATGGGGCAAGCACGGGTGAAATTTTTGGTCGCCTGGAACGCCTGGAAAATCAAAGCGGAGCGGGTTTTGGTGAGGTAGCTGGTCGTATAGAACGCTTAGAGAGCCAACTCCACCAGAATGGGTCGGGTACTAGCGAGATAACTGGTCGTTTAGAACGAATGGAAAATTTGCTCAATCAGAATGAGGCGGCTGACGGCAAAGTTAGCTCACGGCTGGAGCGCATCGAAACTCAGCTTGGTCAGCCTAACCAGGAAGCCGCGATTGTCGAAAAGCTGGCCCAAATCGAAACTCAGATTAGCGTTTTGGAAAGCCAGCTAAACGCAGCCGTGCCTACTCAGGCCGAACCTGCTGTTGCCACTTCCGTGCCTGTTGAGGAGGAGGACGAAGCCGAAATTACACCGAAACGAGCGGCGCGTTCTCGCAAGAAACCAGCTACCACTACCGAACCGATTACCGAGTCTTAGTAGTGGGGCTACGTGCCAATGTAGAAACGCCAATGGTTGAAACCGTTGGCGCGTCTCCGAATCACGAATTATGTTATAATCCAACTCATGGGAAAAACCTGGCAGCGTGTCAACAATGGGTTAGCTACACATAGCGGGCGTATCTTGACCCTGCTAATATTGTTGTATGTAGTTTTGTTCACGGCGGCTTTGGCCTATAAATGGGAGACTTACCAGACCGGCTACGACCAGACCTACTTCCAGCAACCGCTCTGGAACACCATCCAGGGCCGCTTTATGCAGCAAAGCGACTTCAACTATAGCGACTCGGCCTTTGCGGTAGATTTTATGCCCTTTCTGATAGCCTTCGTGCCGTTTTTTTGGCTTGTCCCATCACCGCACACCCTGTTCTTCCTGGAAAGCCTGATACTTGGCCTGGGCGCGTTACCGATATTTTGGCTGGCCCGCGCTCGATTGCAAAACTCAGTAGTCGCATTGGGCTTCGTGTTAGTATATATGCTCAACCCCACCCTGGAATATTTTAATTTGTTGCCTTTCAACCTGCGGGCCAGTGGGTTAGTTTTGCTGCTATACGCTTTTTATTTCTTTGAAAAACGCCGTTTCTGGCCTTTCGCCTTGTGCGCGGGTCTGGCTTTGCTCACTCGCACCGAAGTCTCGCTCGTCGTGGCGATGTTCGGCCTGTATGGACTGCTTTACAACTGGACTGCCCGCAACCGAAATGCCAAAAAATATCCAATACATTTCTGGTTTGTGCCGTTATTGGCAGGGTTGGCTTACTTTGTAATCGTTATCACTTACATCCTGCCTTTGTTTATCCAGCCCGGCACGATGGTATTACCGCCAAGCGTAACCGCGACTGGTCCAGTGCAGTTGACCCAAAAGCAAAAAGATTATATCGCCGGAAGCAATACCTTAGTCGCTACCAATTACGGCGATTTGGGTCAAAGTTTGCCCGACGTTTTGCAAAACACCCTGACCCACCCCGACAAAACCATTCAGCGCATTTTTACACTCAAAAAGTTTGAATACCTGCTGGCGATGCTGCTGCCTTTCGCCTTTTTGAGTTTGTTTGCACCCATCCTATTAGTCTTTGCGCTGCCCATTCTCGGTCTCAACTTACTCAGTCTCAGACCGTCCCAATATGACTACACTACTCACTATTCGGCTCTGCTGCTTTTCCCGCTTACCGTTGGCGCGATTTACGGGCTGGCAAATATTTTGGGCTTTTTGGAAAAACGCCAAAATTCCAACCGAACCGAACCGAACCGAAAACTTACCGAAAATATACGCTTTCTTTCGCCCCAATACTTGCGTCTGCTGGTAATATTAAGTCTGGTAGGGGCGGTAGGTGTGGCCCAACTGGTCGAAAAAAATCCCTTGCCCGGTGTAATCATCCACGCCGAAAAGCATAACGTGGTTGTCAACATCAACAAAATTATCCAGCAAATCCCCCCCAACGCCTCGGTCACAGCCACCTCGTTCCTAGGGGCGCATTTGCAGCCGCGCCAATATACCTACGACTTTCCGTTGGCCTTGTACCAACCCCCCGCCAGCGCGATGCAATATATTTTGCTAGATACCAACGCTTCGGCCCTATACCTACCCGCGAATGGCGAAGCTTTAGACGGTAAAATACCAATTGACTTTGTGCAACACGACGGACGCTGGAAGCTAGTGGCGCGTTATGTAGTCAAAGACCAGCTAGACCGCAGGCGCGAACAGCCACGCGAAATCCAGTTGTGGCAAAACGTCAGTCCCACTACGCCACCCCTGCTAACAGTAGGAAAATAGTTTTACAGCAGCAACGAGCCGTGAGCTAAAAGTCACGAGCTAAAACCTATGCCATTCAAATAAACTGTAGGCAGCGCGTCTCCGCCCCCGCACAGTTTGAGCGTTTTGGAACATAGTGGGCGTGGGGATGAGCCGCCTACAATAAAAGATTTGTATAGTAGCGGAAAGGTCTAAGCTGATGCCATTTGAAGAATTCGCCCAATTGGTAGAAACGCACAAACAAGAAATTGCTGAACGAGCTGCACGTGCGCTAACCCTAATGAGGCTACCCATCTATACCGGGATGAGTGTGGCCCACATAGCCCAAATCTATTTACCTTCGCTGGAAGTTTTCGCCGAATACATCCGCAGCAACGACCTGGATAGCTACCGTCAGTATATTCAGCGCGTTACCGCCGAACAGCAGCAACAAAGCTTTTCTATGCAGGAAATATTGGCAACCGGCGATACGTTAGCGGCTAAAATTCGGGAAATGTTGGAGCGGAAACTGCCCGGCCCCGCGAACGAAACCAAGCGTCTCAGTTTCAATCGTCGCCTGGATCGTTTAATCACTATCGGGCAGATGACGGGAGTCAAGAACTCAATCAAAGAGTAATCCAGCTACGAGCTAGGTTTTTTCACCGCAGAGAACGTAGAGGGCGCGGAGAGGGGATGGAAGAAGGCAGCTACTGGGACATTGCTTTCAATTGGGGGGTATCCATGGATTGTGTCGAACCGTCTATTGGCGGAGCAATATCCAACAAAAATGCCCTGGAAGAACTTGCCTTCCCTTTTTTATCCCTCCTCCGTGTTCTCCATAGTGCAAAATTCTCTGCTGCTTGCTCGTGGCCCGTTGCTACGCCAATGAATACGGAGGAAAAGTTTGCTAGACACGCAAGGCAGCCTAGACCCGCCAGCAGCCAACCGACTGAGCGGCTTTAACAAGCGATGGAGACGACTCAAAAGCTTCTGGCCGAGTCTCAAGCCAGTACGTAAGCTCATTTTGAGTCGTCAGATGTTGGTTTGCTATATCAGTCCTAAGTCAGCCTTTATTGTACTATTAGCTACTAACAAACTGCTCAGACGCAAGGCAGCGGCTGGTTGGTTGCTGGCCCTTTTTGGCTTAATTGAGGCAGGGTTGGCGAGTTGGCAGACTCGTCGCCGCTATCTGGATGGTACACCCCTATCCCACGCTGTCAGTGCCGAAGCCCTACGCTTGAGCCTCAATCTGACGGTGCTAAGTTTGCAAGCAACCTTGTGGGTCTGGCTGCGCTGGCCTTTTGCCCTGCTTCTAAACTGTCTGCTTGGGTTGGGTGGGCTAGGCGCAATCGTTATCCTGAATTTAAGGCTGTTTCTACGTGGAATGAAAGCCGTTCCCCCTTCCGTCACTGCTGAATTATTCCAGCAAATTCGTCAGATGCAAGACCTGGAAGCTGTTACGGCTCAACTCCACACCCGACTGGCTCTGGTCAAAGAGCGGGTGGCCCGGCTCGACTTGCGTTTCTATCTCGGTTGGGCCGAAACCTACCAGGGACATCAAGCTCTGGCCCAGCATGATTGGCAGTCCGCCAAGCACTATTACGAAGCGGCCCTGGCTGTTGACCCCACCAACCCGGCAGCCCGTGCAAGCCTGGCCCTCAGCCTGGCCCAGCTGCACAACTTTGAGGCGGCAGTCAGTCAGTATGCCCAGGCTACCAGGCAGGTCAAGGGCGAATTGGCGGCCCATATCGAACCCATCCTGTGGAGTCGCCACCTCAACGAAAGCAGTAGCGAATACGAAATCAACGCTGGAATATTCCAACTCGGTGCCTGGCTTTACGCCACCCTCGATTCAACAACGCTCCATACAAACGATCCTACTACCGCTAAACCTTCTGCTCAAGTCGCTTTGCAAAGCCAGATTTTAGCCTCGGTCAGTCTTTTGCCCAATCGCAGCTCTGCCGAACTTCATACCCTGCTATCCAAAAAAGCGGGTGGCTCGTTGGGTGCGCTCAACGTACTGGCTGCCGGGCCGTACCGCGCCCCGGCCAACCCGCTTGAATACCTGACTCCACTCACTATGCTACCTAAGCATTAGCTCAAGCGATTTTCCTATTTAAACCAATTTACCAGTTGGGTTTCCATTCGGGGACAGTCAGACCGAATTCCTGGCATAACCCGGCTACCTCTTTGCGGAAAGCTTCCCGTACCGCGTCGTTATCACGGAATTTAAGACGATATTTGCGGTAAAGGGCGTTGTTCTTTGTGCCGGGTCTGCCAAAAATGTTCATCGTGCGTAAAAACCACTTGTTGAAAGTAGTCTGGCATTCATCGCGGGTGGCCGCGTCTTGGGACAAGATTTTTACCCATTTCTCGCCGTGAGCGATATGCACTACTTCCTCTTTGAAAATTTGGGTCTGCACCCGCGCCCAGGGAGCATAGCTGCAATGCACCGCGTCCTCTAACTGGTGGCCCGCGCCTCTGTCCATACAAAAGTTAAACATAATAAAGTCCATCCAGGTATCAATCGGGTAATAGAAAATGTTGACCCGTTTATCCTTTTGGAGACGTTGCGTGCCGATATTAGCCTCCGAGTCGTCGGTACGGTACAAAAAAGCCTGGTCATTTTCGGTGATGCGGCTATCCACATCTACGCCCAATTCCTCCAGCAATTTATACATCCGCTTGCCGTGCAGAATTTCGTCGCGCACGATACCTGCCACCAGCAACTTTTCCTCGATAGTGGGAGCCTGGCTAATCCAGGGAATATAACCATATCCGCCTGACAACTCGCTGTCGGCTTGCATAGTCATCAGATTGAGCAGGTTAGCGCGGTAGCCATCGGTCATAAGCGGGTCGTTCGCTTCCAACCGTTCTCCACGCTCGATTTTTGCCAACATCGCCGCTTCCTTTTCGGCTTCTGCGGTTGCGCTGCCAGCAATACGGGTATCTTCTATTTGTAATGTCATTTTCAAACTCCTTTTTATTAACTATAAGCCATCAATTTTCAGTTTTCAGTGAGAATCAATTGAGCAAGCTTTCATTTCTCGTTATTTCTTGTCGTCGTCTGACTTGTCAACTCCTTGCTTTCACGCTTAGATACGGCCCGCCTTCGTTTCGATGGTGCAACATTAGCTTGCAAATCTGGGTTGTTTTCTTCACTCAATTTGTAGTTTCTCCGTACCCTCCGTGTCTCCGTGGTACGTATTATTTCCCCGTGAAGACAGCCGCACGTTTGGCCTGGAACGCCGCGATGCCTTCGTGGAAATCGTGACTGTTTCCAGCGATACCCTGATTTTTTTCTTCTAATGTCAAAGCCGCGTCCAGGTTCAGATCGAGAGACTGGCGCAACATCGAGCGGGTCATCTTGTAGGCCAGCAAGGGGCTGTTTGCCAGGTAATTTGCCATTTCCAACGTGCGGGCTTCCAATTCTTCTGAGGCAGCCACTCGCGTCACCAGACCCCAATTAAGGGCTTCGTCGGCGGTCAAATCCCGACCCAGCGACAACATTTCCTGAGCGCGGCCCACCCCTACCAGACGCGGCAGGTTATAGCTCATCCCACTATCTGGCACCAGCCCAATCTTGGCAAAAGCGGTGATAAATTTAGCCTTCGTGGAAGCTACCCGAAAATCGCAGGCGATTGACAAAGCCATGCCCGCGCCCGCCGCCACCCCATTGACCATCGCCAGGGACGGTTTGCCGAGCGTGTCCAACGCCTGCAACATAGGGCGGTACATCGTGTGTAGCCAGCTTTCGATGTCGGTCAGCGATTCGGGGCTGGCAACCAAATCCTGCCCGGCACAAAAAGCCCGCCCCGCTCCCGTAATTATCACCACCTTAACTTCGGTATCGTCTTTGGCAATTCGTAATGCCTGGGTCACTTCTTGCTGCATTTTGCCGTCGAAAGCGTTGAGCGCGTCGGGCCGATTCAGCACAATTTTGGCAATACCCGGTGTAACAGTTTCGTACAAGATACTTTGATATTGTGTTGTCATATTACCTCTTTAGTTATCAGTCGTCAGTCAAAGCCTAAGAAGTCTTCAGTTAAAACCGACTTTGTAACTGTTTTCGGTTTTAACTGAAGGCTATTTTAGCCTTTTATCCACTACCCGTACAGCTTTGCCCTCGCTGCGGGGAATGGCGTGGGGCGCGTTGACCTTGACGTGCAAATTTACACCCAACGCTACGTTCAAGCTATGCTTGATTTTGTGTTGCAGATTGGCGATATGTTCGTGTTCGCTGTCATAAGTAGCGGTAGCGAAGATTTGCTGCGCGAATAGGGGTGTGGCTTCAGCTTGAACCGTCACTACGTCCAAAATGTCGGGCCGCTCTAAAACGATTTGATAATGGGGAGCGAGTTCCTCAAATTCCAATAGCACGCGCTCGATTTCAGACGGGAATACATTGACCCCGCGCACAATCAGCATATCGTCAATCCGGCCCTTGATTTTACCCATGCGGGCATGAGTACGACCACAGGCGCATTCGCTATAAAACAGATTGCACAAATCGCCAGTGCGATAGCGCACAACCGGAAAAGCTTCTTTGGTCAGCGAGGTAAAAACCAGTTCGCCCGTTTCGCCTTCCGCCACTAACTCCAACGTCTCAGGATTGATAATTTCGGGCAAGAAATGGTCTTCCCACACGTGCAGACCATTGCGTGCGCTGCACTCCATCGAAACGCCCGGCCCCATCACTTCGCTCAAACCGTAGATGTCATAAGCTTTGATACCGAGTTGAGCTTCGATTTTACTACGAATTTCCTCCGTCCAGGGTTCAGCCCCAAAGATGCCATATTTCAAGTTTAAGCTACTACGAGCTACCCCCTGCTCCTGAATGGCATCGGCAATATTGAGGGCGTAACTAGGCGTACAGGCTAACCCCACCGCCCCAAAGTCTTGCATCAACAAAATCTGACGGGGCGTGTTGCCACCCGAGGCCGGAACAACAGTCGCCCCAAAATATTCGCCACCATAGTGCAATCCCAGGCCACCTGTGAAAAGACCGTAGCCATAAGCCACGTGCAGCACATCGCCTGGTTCGCCCCCGGCACAAGCAATCGAACGGGCGCAGCATTCGCTCCAAACCGTGATGTCATTGGCGGTGTAGCCCACCACCGTCGGCTTGCCCCTGGTGCCACTGGAAGCGTGCAGCCGCACCAATTTATTAGTAGTATTACCCGGCTGGAAGGCAAAAAGACCGAAGGGATAATTGTCGCGCAGATTGGTTTTTTTGGTAAAAGGGAACTTGCTCAAATCTTCTAACGCTTGCAAAGAAACGGGCGTAACTCCCGCCGCCTCGAATTGGGCGCGGTGGAAAGGCACATTGGCATAAGCCAGTTCCAAAGTGGCTTTGAGCCGTTCCAATTGTAACTTTTGCAAAGCCGCACGGGGCATTGTTTCGATTTCTGCGTTCCAATACATCGTTATATTGGCCTCCTTGCTATTCCCACTCTAACGAAAATTCCCAATGGCGAGGCGTTAAAATCTTGACTTCGCAGCGAACGTTGTGTGCGCCCGCCTGCTCCAACGCCTCTTTGAAAATACCTGTTTTATCCTCATACGTGCCGGAAACATTCGGATAATCAAAAATATAGCTATGCGTCCCGATTTGTTTGACACTACAATCAGGCGCGTCCACCACCCGCTTAAATAAGCTCGGTGCCAGCTTTATCAAACGCTCAGGGCCAATCATAGCTAAACTTGCGAGAACCACACGGCCAAAAATGGTGCGCCGAAAGCCTTTAAAAGTCAGCCTGCCCGCTTCTTCACGTCCCATTTCTCTAGTAAAATTGGGGAAATGCCAATCACAAATCCGATCCAACACTTCTAAATAAACGCTTACTTTATAATTATTTTTAAGGTGCATAGGATTAAAGAAGGGTAAAATTTCGGTCAGAAAAGCCCCATCGTCGTATAAATCTGCCCCCTTGAGCAAACTTTCCAACGAATTGTAAGTGGTGGTAGCGGTATCTTCACCATTATTGGTGATGGTACGACCTCGATAAATGTAATGTTTTGGTAGCCGATTTGCATTGGTCTCACTGCTTGTCTCTAATTTTGAATTTTGCTCTCGGTTGTCGCTCATAAATTTTATTTGATGCTAAATGGGTTGACTTGCGCTTGTAAAGCTGCTTGAATTTGCAGACCGGAAAGACTTTGGCCCGGTTCGCTGGCTAAAAGCTGATAAAAATAGCGGCCCGCTCCGCTTGCCAGCAATTTATCGTAAGCCCGAAATAAGTCAAAAGCTTCGCTGCCAAGCCAATCTTCACCCAGCAGTTGTTCGGGCAGAGCCGGGTCTATATGCAGAAATTTGCGATATTCGTGTACCAGCCAGCTACGTTGTCTGAAACATTGACGGTCATCTAACTGACCCAGGCTCAAATTTTGCTGCGCTTGCTGATAAGCTGGCTTAAAACGTGCCAGAAACTGCTGATAACGAGCGTTGACAGTCTCCAAATTCCAACATTTGGCTATCAATGCCTGACCTGGCTCTGGCCCACAATGATAAGCTCTGAAAAAATCCAGATGTTCTTGCAAAGCGTAGTTTTGAGCCAGCTCGTGTAGTTGGGCTTCAACATTATGGGGTGTAATCCAGACCCCCGTCCCCAGCATTCCCAGTCCAAGCCAACTCAAGTCGGCGCGTAGCTGGTCACGCAATTTGCGCTTTTCTTCGGGGATAGCGTAGGTAAGCAAAAACCAGCGTCCATCCCAATAAGGGCTTTGCAAGCGGTAAATACGGTTGGCAGCTTCATCTACTCTTTGCACGCCTTTGGGTGTCATTCGCACGTAATTATTGCGTCCGGCCTTACGCATCTCAATCCAGCCCTGCGCCGCCAGCCGCGTCAGAGCCGCCCGCACTGCCTGTTCGCTAAAACCAAACTCTGCCAGCAATCTTATCAGCGTGCCGAGCCAGATTTCCTCTGAAAAATGGCGTATATAGACCCCATAAAGGGTAAAAAGCATGGAGCGTGGCTGCATAAGCAACTTTTCTTATCTCTGAAAGCTATACACTTTTATAACGTTGGGTAGAAATCTGTCAAGTATTATTATGACTCAGAAAGTTTTTTCTGTCAAGAGCTTTCTTTGTAAAATCAGGTTTTGTGAGACATTGCATCAATTGGTTGCCGTTAATGGAGTTATGTGGGACATTGCTCTGTCAACGGATACCCACAAAAAATTATAAAATAAAAGAAGCTTCGTCTGCTCTCCGAAGCTCCCTGGCTGCTCTATAAGAGGATTAGAAAAGAGGAATGGAAGAAGATGTCTGTAGAAAAGGTGTCGTCAGAAACTAAAAATGTATTGGTTCGTCCATTTTGGCTGGCTGGCTGCTCGTTTCTTTCGACAGCCTTATTCTACCTTAACCTTCCGCCGCCCCGTATGCTCAAAATCACAATTTCCCGGTGAAATAGCACACACTACTGCTATTAAACCTTCGCCAGCCCCAGCTTCAAAACTGCTCCGTCCAAATCTACTTCCTCGATATAAGCATCTTCAGATGGAACAGCATTAACCAAAGTAGCGGCTAAGGTCTCACTCTGCACGTAGCGGCTGGCCTCGCTATTTGCCAATGCTCCTTGCAAATCGGCGAACAAACCATCATTGTCGTGCATTACATCGTAAAAAACGTTGACCCGGTCAGAGATGTTGAAGTTGGCTTTTTTGCGGGTATCCTGGATGGCCCGCACCAACTCGCGCAGCAAACCTTCGCGTCGTAGTTCGGGCGTGACGGTTATATTAAGGGCCACCAGATAGCCTTTGTCTTCGGCCACTGTATAACCTTCTTTCTGCCGCGCCTCAATGGTCACTTCTGCGGGTGTGAGCGTAACAGTCTGACCGTCGGGCAGCGTCACCGTCAAGTTCTGACCCGCGCTAACTGCTTGGGCTACCGCGCGTGCATCTACCTGGGTCAAGGCTTGCTGTACCAGGGGCAGTTGTTTACCCAGTTTTTTACCCAACAGTTTGAAGTTGGGCTTGATAGCGTAACTCATCATTTCGGATGTGCCGTCCGCCGCCGCCAACGTCATTTCTTTGACGTTTAGCTCCTCCAACACCTGTTGTTTGAAACGGGTCAGACCTTCGGCGGCTTCTTGCGTGGGCGGCTTGACCATTACTTCGAGCAGAGGCTGGCGCACCTTGATTTTAGCCGCGCTACGGGCTGCCCGACCCGTACTAACTGCGTTTATCACCGCCGCCGTGTCTCGTATCAAGCCCGCGTCTATCAAGCTGGTATCGGCGCGGGGATAGCTAGTCAGATGTACGCTAACTGGAGCGGCAGGGTCAACCGACAGTACCAGATTGCGGTACATCGTCTCGGTTATAAATGGTATGTAAGGCGCGGCCAGCTTCGTCACCGTCACCAATGCCTCGTAAAGCGTCTGATAAGCGGCCAACTTGTCGCTATCGTTTTCACTTTTCCAGAAGCGGCGACGATTACGACGCACGTACCAGTTACTCAAGTCATCCACGAAGCCTTCGATAGCCCGCGCCGATTGATACGGGTCGTAGTTGTCCATGCGTTCGGTTACTTCTAGCACGAGAGCGTTTAGCCGCGCAATAAGCCAGCGGTCTATCAAGGGTCGCTCCGCCACTGGCACGGTTTTGGAGGTCAAATCTTGGGCCGTAAGCTTGTCCAGATTAGCATAATTGATAAAGAAACTATAGGTATTCCATAAGGTGAGCAAAAAACTGCTCACGGTTTCGTTCACCAAAGCCTGCGAAAAACGGCGCGGCAAACCCGGTTGCGAAGCGGAATAAAGATACCAGCGCAGCGCGTCCGCCCCCTGTTGGTTAAATACGTCCCAGGGTTCGACTATATTACCCTTGCTTTTGCTCATCTTCTGGCCTTCACCATCCAATATGTGGCCCAGACATATCACGTTTTTATAGGCGTAGCTATCAAAGAGCAACACTCCTAGCGCGTGTAAAGTATAAAACCAACCGCGTGTCTGGTCTATCGCTTCGCAGATGAAGTCCGCCGGAAACAAGTCTTTGACAAACTCCTCACCATGCTCAAACGGATAATGGTCTTGAGCATAAGGCATCGAACCGCTATCGAACCAGGCATCCATCACAAAGGGTAAGCGTACCATCGTCCCAGCGCATACTCCGCAGGGATAAGTCAGTTCATCTACATAAGGACGGTGCATATCGAAGTTGCTCAAGTCGCGTCCGGTCTTTTGGGACAGTTCCGCCACACTGCCCATACAATCATAACGGGTACAACTGTCGCATTTCCAGAGTGGGAACGGCGCACCCCAATAACGTTCGCGGCTGACAGCCCAATCGCGGTTATTTTCCAACCAATTGCCAAACCGTCCGTTTTTGATATTGTTGGGATACCAATTTATCTTTTGGTTTTGGGCCACCAGTTCCTTTTTGACCGCTGTGGTGCGGATATACCAGCTATTCTTAGCAAAGAACAGCAGGGGCGTGCCACACCGCCAGCAAAACGGGTACATATGCTTTATCCGGCCACTCCGAAACAACAAACCGCGCTCTTTGAGTTCGCGTGTCACATCGGGGTCGGCCTTTTTGTAAAATTTGCCCTCGAACTGTGGGAAGGCCGCTATCACGTTGCCACTCAAATCCACCGAAAACAGCGTCGGCAAACCGTGACGACGGCCCACGTCCAAATCGCCATAGGCCGGAGCAATATGCACCAGCCCCGTGCTTTCGTGGTCGTTCGGGTCAACTTCTACTATTTCGTCGTTCAGAGTACGGTAGGCGTTGGACAAATCCACTGGTTTGCCCCCGTCGCCTACGCCCTGATACAAAGGCTGATAGTGAAAGCCCACCAAATCCGCGCCCTTCGCCGATCCCCGTGCTATGTAACCCGGTTCGGCAACTTCGCCCGCTTTCGGTTTGGCGTTAAACAAATGCGGGGCAAGTTCCCGCGCCACTATCAACATCTCGTCTCCCACCTCGGCCAATACATAATCGGTATCAGCTTTGAGGGCCACTGCTGCGTTCGCGGGCAACGTCCAGGGCGTAGTCGTCCATATCAAAAACGATATAGGTTTGGTAGTCGTATATTGCGGGTCAAAAGGCAGTCGGGCCGCTTCGTCCGCCGCCAGTTTCATTCTTATATATACCGAAGGGTCATCCACGTCTTCCCGACGACCCAAATCAACCTCCGCATCCGAAAGGCTGGTATTGCAGCGCGGACAGTGCATAGTCACCTTGTAGTCCTGGAACAACAAACCCTTGTCCCACAGCGTTCGCATTATCCACCAGCCGGTTTCGATATATTTATTTTCGTAAGTGACATAGGCTTCTTCCAAATCCACCCAATAACCCATGCGTTCGGTAGATTCGTTCCAGGGTTTGAGATATTCCCAAACTGACTCGCGGCACTTCTGGTTAAAAGCGGCTATACCATAATTTTCTATATCCTGCTTACCGTTGAAGCCCAACTTTTTTTCGACTTCGACCTCGACAGGCAACCCGTGCGTGTCCCACCCACCCCGGCGCGGCACGTAATAGCCCTGCATAGTTTTGTAACGCGGAAATACATCTTTGAAGGCACGGGCCAGAATGTGATGGATGCCCGGTCTGCCGTTAGCTGTCGGTGGCCCTTCATAAAAATTATAACGCGGCCCAGCCTTATTTTTGTCCACGCTGCGTTGAAAAACCTTTTCCCGTCGCCAGAAGTCCAACACGCCCAGTTCCAACGCGGGCAAATTCACTTTATTATCGGCTGTTTCAAACATTTTATCACTCCCCTAGTTTTCAGTTCTCAGTTCTCAGTTAAAACCCATACACTATCGTCATCGTCAGAAAAATTTAAGTTTTAGAGGTAGCATCTCAAAAAAGCGGAGTGTAGGGGCGAGATTTATCACGCCCGCCTTGACTGATAGGTACTAACCCGATGGGCGTGATAAATCTCGCCCCTACTTTTCGAGATGATAGTTTTAGAGCGCATTCGGTTTTTACTGACAACTGCTAACTAAAGACTGATGGCTATAAAAAAATCCCGTCGCCTGAAATTTCTTTCAGGGACGAGACCTTCTTTTTATATTAAAAAAGAAAATTCCCGCGATACCACCCTGCTTGACCGTTTCCGCCCTCCGTCGTCACACTTATGATAATGACAACCGCAGGTTTGCGAACCCGGCCCGCTCTGCCGAATGCAATCACATTCGCGCCAGGATAACGGGCAGCGAACCCGGTCACGCCTACTCTTGAATATTTCGGGTGACGGCTCAGGAGTGATTTTCTGGCGTGAGGTTGTGTCCGCTTGCACCTGACCGGACTCGCTGCGAAATTCCTATTTCTGCAACCGCCAACGTCTTACTCTCTCCGTCATAGCCGTTATTTCTAAATTTTTAGCTCTAACAGCGCAATGCCATCATAGCTAGATGTATTATATGCAACACTATCAGCCTTGTCAAGCTGTACTAATTTAGGGCAGTGCCTGGTTTCGCAAATCAAAGCTTAAAGCCGTACATTTCTTCGGTAGGTTCGCGCATCATCAAATCGGTGATAGCGGTCAGAAGGTCTTTTTGCTCAAAAAGAAGCTGATAAAGCTGGTCGGTGATGGGCATTTCCACGCCATATTTTTGGGCCAGCTTCCGGGCCGCCACCGTTGTCGAAACACCTTCAGCCACGCCTTGCATTCCGGCCCGAATTTCGTCCAGCTTGCGCCCCTTCGCCAGTTCCTGCCCCACGAAACGGTTGCGACTGTACTGGCTGGCGCAGGTAGCTACCATATCGCCCAACCCGGCCAGACCCAAAAAAGTGAGTGGGTCAGCCCCTGCCGCCGCGCCTAACCGTCCGATTTCGGCCATACCTCGCGTCATAAAAGCTCCCTTAGAATTGTCTCCCGCATTCAAGCCGTCAGCCAATCCCGCTCCTAGTGCGATAATATTTTTGAGCGCACCGCCAAGTTCCACTCCTATCACGTCGGTATTAGTATAAACCCGAAAGGTCGTAGTCATCACCAGCCGTTGAGCCAGAGCCGTAACCTCTTGATTGCGTCCCGCGATTACGGTTGCGCCTGGTTTGCCACTGGCTACCTCTTTTGCCAGATTTGGGCCACTGAGGGCGCACACCAACCCGGCAGCCTCGGCCTGGGGTAGCTCCTGCTCGATTACCTGAGTCATCCGCAACAAAGATTCCTTTTCCAGCCCTTTGGTAGCACTTAGCAGCACGGGTGGGTGGGACGTAGCCAGCAGCCGTTCCAACAATGGCCGCGCCAACTGGACGTTAGCCAGCATCTCGCCAGAGGGAGTGGCAAAAACTAGCATTCGGCAGCCCCTAGCCAAAGCCACTTCCAGGTCTGCCGTCGCGGTTAAATTGGGCGGAAATTCGTAACCCGCCAGGAAACGTTCGTTCTGGCGCGTTTCATTTATGCGGGCGGCTTCGGCAGCATCGCGCGTCCATAAAATCACGGGCAGCCCTTTGCGGGCCATCACCAGAGCCAACGTCGTCCCCCAACTGCCTGAACCAATTACCGTAATCCGTTCGTGTGCCTCCAGGCTGGTCAGCCAGGTTTGCCTGTTTGCCATCGCTTTCCCCCAAATCATTTATGTAAAGCTACCTAAAACGTCTCAACAATCAGTATAAACCTTCGAGGTCTGCGTGACAAATGATAATTGGGTAGCATCTCAAAAGGTAGGGCGCGATAAATCGCGCCCACAGGGTTACTACCCGACGATAAAAAGAGGCGAGATTTATCGCGCCTTTACACCCCGAAATTTTGAGGTGATACCTAATTGGCAAGTGGGTGTGGTATAATCAGCAGGTAATTTTGCACCATCTCAAAATAAAAATACAGTAACAGTATAAACAGAAAGCGTTGAAATGACTCATTCCAGATTTGTAATCTTAGCAACTATTGCGATGTTGGTATCTCTTTTGTTGACTGCTTGTGGCGAAGACACTCCTACTAACAGTGCGCCTACGCCCTTCCCAACCGCGCTCAACGTCGCCACCGCTATCGTCCAGAGCCAGAGCCAAAACAAACTCGATCCTTGCTCATTGCTCACCACTATCGAAGTGGCAACTCTGCTTGGAGACGGCAGTAAACAAGAAACCAAACCCGATAGCTGTAACTATACCAGTACAGATGGTAATGCTACCCTCGCGCTAAAGCTAACTACGACCAACACCGACGAATTTAGCAACCAGAAGAAACAGATAGCGGCTTCACCCACGCCCGGCCCGGACGCTACCAACGCTCCCCAACTGGTAACGGGGGTAGGCGAAGATGCTTTTTGGAATGGTAACGCTCTGTACGTCTTGATTGGTGGCAAATTTTTTAGTTTGTCCGCCGCTGGTTCGGGCCTCAAAAATCCGTCGTCGCTGCTCAACAGCCTGAGACTTTTGGGACGTAAAGCGGCTTCGCGGCTGCAATTTAGCTCTGGCGTAACACCCACGCCTAACAAATGATTTTGAGCATATAATTTACTGGCCCTGGTTCATCATGAAAGGTGCGCTGCGCTCAAAATACTGACGCATTTCGGTACGGGCGGGTTCGGGGATACCAACTTCGTCTATCGCTGCCAGCATATATTGTAGCCACAGTTGAGCCTCTTTGATGCCAATGGTAAAGGGCGCGTGGCGCATCCGCAAACGGGGGTGACCGTATAGCCGATTATAGTGCGAAGGGCCACCAAAATATTGGGTCAGGAACAAAAACTGTCGCTCTTTGCCCCCAGCCAAATCTGCCGGAAAAACAGGCCGCAAAATCGGGTCTTGCTCCACGCGCTCATAAAAGGCGTTGACGAGGCGACGAAAGGTCTCGTCGCCGCCAACCGCCTGGTATATATTATCCATCCTTAGCCACCTAACAGCCCTTTAGCCCGATTCAAATCGTTTTGACCCGCCTGATACTCGCTTTGATAAGTGGCCTGGTCGCCTTTGGAACGGGCGGCTTCGGCATTATTGAAGTGAGTTTGGGCCGAGCGCAACAAATCGCTGACCGTGCCGGGCTGATTGGCTGGAACGGTGACTCCCCCATTGGCAACGGGCGTATTACCGACAGCCGGGCCGGGACTGGCATTGGCGACGGGGGTAACATTGGTGCTGCCGTTGCCACCCGTTTGAGTCGGGGGTGGAGCAGTGGCCGTGGTGCCTTTGTCCAATAAATTGCCCAGCGCGGTTTGCAGGTCGGTACTATAAATAGTTTTGAGCGAAGTGCCACCAGGATTATTCGGGTCGGAAACTAACGCCGCCGCCGTCACGTACTGTAACTGCGGGATGGGGTTGTTTGACCCACTGATATAAACTGGTAGCAAATACAAAATCGCGTTGCCAATTGGAAAAATCAGCAAATTTCCGTAACTCAGCGACGAACCACGCTGTCCCAGCAGCGTCACCTGTTGGGAGAATTGCGGATTAGCCTGAATCAAGCCATAAACCTGCTCCGGCCCATAAATATTGGACGCGCCGGGGAAGTTATAGGCCACCAGTTTACCGTAGTTCGCCCCGTCCATACGACCCACCAACAGCGATACCAGGTTGTTTTTGGTCTGCGGCTCAAACGGTTGGATCAAAGCGAACTCTTTTTGTTTTTGATTGGGCAACTGTGTCACCAGATAGTAAGGTGCAAACGCACCGCCGTTACCAGAGTCGCCACGTGGGTCACGCGGGATTTGCCACTGGTCATTGCGGTTGTAATACACTGTCGGGTCGGTAGCGTGATACGTTAAATAGACCTGGCTTTGGGCCGTTAGTAGGGCTTCGGGATAACGCAAATGCGCTACCAGTTCAGCGGGCATCTGGCTGAACGGTTTGAACAAATCAGGGTAGATGTTGGCGTAAGTGTGGATCAAGGGGTCGGGGCTGGCCTGGTCAGCAATATAGAAACTAATCGTGCCATCGTAAGCATCCGTCACCACTTTGACCGAATTACGGATATAGTTGATATTGGAACTACCACCCAGGCGCGAAAGCGTGTCGCTATGCGGGAAACGAGTGCTGGTGGTGTAAGCGTCCTGCACCCAATAAATCTTACCATTAGCTGCCACAATATATGGGTCGGGGTCATAACTCAAGAATGGCGCAATCATAGCGGCCCGATCTGTAATATTTCGATGCAGTAGCAGCTTGCTATTGGAATTGAGCGCGTCGCTTATCAATAAATTGAAATCACCTAATTTGGCGGCGTAAGCCAGCTTGACAAAGAAATTGTCCAGCTTTATCACGCCCGCCGTCGTCTCATATTTGTATTCGGCGTTAGTACCAGCACTCTGGTCAAACTTAGGATAATCTAGCTCTGCCAGGGCAGTATCCACGATGGCGTAATTGGTATCATCGAACTTAGTACCATAATAGATACGCGGCTGCTGCACATTTAACAAGCTAGTAGTGGTACTGAATGGAAAGCTTTGGGTAATCAAGCTTTCGGGCTGGCCGCTAGAGGTAGTCCGGTTGACCGGGCTGGCCTGGAAACCGTAGCCGTGTGTAAACTGTAAATGCAGGTTCTGCCAGTTTTGGGCATTCTTGTCTATGCCTGGATAATAAATCTCGCGGGGGCTAATCAAGACCTGGGTTTCATCGGTAGTACCGCTTGCACCCAACGGCAAATTGTAACGGTCAATATCTACATCGTCGAAAGTGTAAAAGTTACGCAGAGTTTCTTTTTTGTCATAAACCGTTTGCACCACTTTATAATCCCACAAGCGGGCGTTCTGCTCGACATAGGGGTTGTTCTGCAAATCGGCCTGGGTAACGGTACCGTTGCCCGCGAACTGGCTACTTTCAATATGGTCAAGACCAAAGGCCATGCGGGTCATGCTAATGGTGTTGCTGATGTAAGGTTTTTCTTTAGTGATTTCGTTGGGCTTGATCGAAAAGTTTTGGTAGAGGCCAGGGAAAATGCCACCAATCACCACCGAGCCAGCCAGCCAGATTATTACCGCTCCGGCCAACAAACCAATGCTTAAACGCCGATTTGAGATAAAAATATTTACCAGCAAAACAATCGCTGCCGCCGCCACCACAAAAGTCAAGATATTATTGGCCGGAACCTGGGCTTCCACGTCAGTCGCACTCGCCCCCGGCACTACCCCACGCGGCGAATAGACTATACTGCTATTGGAAAGCTGGTAGCCCCAGGCAAACAAACCCAGGATAATCGCGCCCAAAAGCGAAAGATGCGTTTTGATAGCCGGGGTAAAGGTGAAAGCCCGACCCGACAACACAAAATTAAGACTATACACAACGGTAACTGCAATGGCAGTCACGATAAACAAGCCAACCAACCAGCCCTGTATAAAGCTGTAAAAGGGCAACTCGAAGACGTAATACCCGATGGGGCGGTTAAAGATTTTTTCGGTCTCGTCCCAAGGGGCGCGATTGAAAAAGGTCAAGATAGTTTGCCACGCCCCGCCGCTCACGCCCGCCAGTATTAAGCTGATGAACAACGCGCCGACTACAAAAGCCAGGTTCAGCAATCGCAAGCTGCCCCCCAGAATCAGAGTTAAAGGATTATCGGGGTTAGCATTGACGACAGGCCCGCGCGGGCCAAAGCGTCGCGCTACCAGCACGTTCAACATTATAACTACAAAGGTTAGCACACCGCCCGCCAGGAAGGTCAGGATTTGCGTCCAAAAGCGCGTCCAGAAAACCCCTTCCTGCTTGATTTGTTGAAACCAGATTACGTCCGTCCAAAACCCGCCGATACTAGGCAGGGCAATAAACAGCACCACGATAATAATACCCAAGATTATCAAAAAGATGGCGCGGCGCGAGGGGCGAGGTATATTAATTTGAGGGATATTGCCGCCGCCAATACGCCGCCCGCCGCCAAAATTGCCGCCACCAAAGTTACCAAAGTCGAAAGGGTTGCGGGGCGCATTGCCACCCCCCGGCCCGCCCGTTCTACGTCCGTTTCCATTTCCACCAGTGCGCCCGCCGTTTCCACCATTTCCAGTGCTACCTGTATCAGTCCCGCGCGAGCCACTATCGGAGTCGGAGCCGCTACCGCTACCAGCAGACGAACCCGTACCGCTGCTACCCGTGTCGCTGCCGCTTTCCGAACCTGAACCGGTGCTGGTATCATTCCCGCCGCTCTGATTAGTAGGGCGGCGCGGTCTGAAACGGTTGAAATCAAAATTCTTAAAGGGGTCTTCGTCTTCACTTTTGCCGGGGTTATTATCAGGGTCAGATTTCTTGGCTTCGTCGTCGTCCGAGCCGCCGCGTCCAAAGCCGCTCCCGCCGCCAAAAAAGGCGATATTAGCTGGCTGACCATCACGGTCAAACCTTTTGCGCCATTCGTTGAACATATAAGTTACTTTCTTGAGGCTATTCCACCTCTGCCATTCGAGAGGTAGCTCGAAATGCTATCAAAATTCGGCCCGATTGAATAATATTATACCAGCCAGGGCCATTAACACCGCGATTACCCCTAATATTTGCGACAGACCTGCCAACGGCAAACTCAGAACACCTAAAATTATCGCCGCCACAAATAAAGTTAAAGGTATAATCAGCCGCCCGCGCCCGTTTTGGGTCTGCTCATTTTCCGGCGCAAAAGCTTGTTGCTGCACTTTGGCCGAAAGCGACAGCGAAGGTGTCGGTGTAGTCATTATACTCCTACCAGTCTCGGACTGGAGTTGTGACCGCCCTTTACCGCGACGCAGGCCAAAACCACGTCCCTGTCTCTGGTTAGCACGAGCGGGGGCAGGTAAAGAGGTAGGAGTAGCTGCTTTGGAGGCAGCCGGACGCAAGGTATTATTTTGAGCTTCTTTGGCCTTGAACCGACTTTTTTTATACGGTGGCGTAGGGTCTAAAGTTTCGCTCTGGCTGTCCACCCTGTTATTGGGGACGCTTTTGGCAGCTACCTGGCTGGGTTTTTCGGCCACCACTTTATTTTCAGAAGCTTTAGCAGTTGACGCAACGGGCTGCGGGCTGGCAAGAAGAGCGGGCGGCTCGAAAACTTTGGCCTGGCTCAGATTATTGACCAGATGCGAAGGTGGCCTGACCGAAACCGAAATAGAGGGTGGCCTGTCCTCAGAAGCTGAGACTGTATCGGGAAATTGGGTTATTTTGCTGGCTTGCAAACGACGTTGCGCCCATTCCAACCCTGCCCGCGCCCGTTGATTATTAGGGTTGATTTGAAGAGCTTGCTCCAGACAGCGCACCGCTTCGACAGGGTTCTGGGCGACGGCAGCCTTCCAAATCAGAGCCGTCTCATTGCGGGGCTGCAACTCCAAAATTTGGGCAAAAACCGCCTCGGCTTCCTGGCGTTGGTTGTCCCGTGCCAGACCGATGCCTTGTTTTAACTTCAGTTGTACGTCTGTGTCCAAACCTTCCGAACTCATCTTATTTTGAAATCTTTCCGTTTCCATAGGCACACCAAAAAGGTAGGGACAATTAAAAGTAAGCCGTCCGCAAGCAGACCCCAAAGCTTGAGCTTAGAAATTTTGAACCGACCTTGTGTAGCGGCCACACCACCGATAATCCCAGACGAACTGGTTTGCACGGTTTGGAGAAAAATCAGCATTTTGGCATAATTCGGCAAGAATTTTGGCTTGGTAAAATCAAAGAGAGCCAGTGACCTGTCTTATTATAGCATATCCAAACATCGAGAGACAGCACCAATGGTTTCAACCATCGGTATGCCACAATCCGATAGACCCACTATTTCATCATCGCTCAGTACTACTCAGAGTTCAAAGGGCGCAGTGGGGACAGCCACCACCAACCGCAAACCGACATTGTTGTCAACGTTTTGCGGAGAGTTGTAGCTGCGGTACGCATAAGCAGCATTATACTGATTAAGGTTAAACGCGCCGCCCCAACGCCCCGCCTTTTGCAATGGTTCAACTGGGCTTCGGGCCTGTTAATCCTGGGTTTTGGTGTCTATGCTTTGTGGGGGCTATTCTAAAACCAGGCTTGCACTACTGCAACCAGTTGACGACACGGAGTTCACAGAGAAATACAAGAGTATTTTTTGTGGGAGCAGGCTCTGTCTATATCGCGGGACAGAGCCATGCTAATCTTTTTGATTTTTGTTAGAGCGGCACTAAGCGGCTGTAGCAGTTTTTGGCTCAAAGTCTTCCTCAACTCCGTGTGCAGCCACTTGAGCTTTGGCCGCGCTGGTAAATAGAGCCGGAATAATCCCAAACAGCGCAAACATCGCGGCGGCAAACCAGGTGAAAGTGAAGCTGTCCAAAGTACCACGTTTGAACTCCGCTTCGATTTGCTGAGTCAGAGGATTGTTTGGCTGCCCAGCAGGAGCGTTAGAACCGGCACTCTGGGTATTGCTGTTTTTCAAGCTGTTGATGATACCTTCTTTGGCCTGGGATGGTAAATTGGGCGCAGCGTTTATAGCAGCGATAGCTCGTGTTTGAGCAGCAGGCAGGTTAGTCTTGAACTGACCACTCAGCAAGCTGATTAAAATGGCTACCCCTAGCGCAAAGCCCAACTGCTGAAAAGTATTGTAAGCTCCACTACCAGCCCCCAATTTATTGCGCGGCACGCCAGAGAGAGCGATGTTGGGCAAGCTGGTGAAGCACAAGCCCGTACCGATGCCAAGCACAATCTCGCGCCAGAACAAATCTATAAAACTTGCGTCAACAGGCAGAGTGTAGAGCGATAATAGACCTAAACCCAGCATAGCCATTCCAATGATGACTAATAGACGTGGACTGAACTTGTCGCCCACCGAGCTACTGCCACCTGCTACTACGAAAGCCGCCAAAGGTGTCCATATAAAGGCCAGGGCTGCTTCCAGCGGCGATTTGCCTTCAGAGGTAATAAAATACTGGATTAGAATCACGGTTACACCCATAAAGGCGAGGGTAAACATAATGCCAACCATACAAGCGGCAGTGAAGCTACGGACTCTGAACAGGCTGAACTCTAAGATAGGTTGGGCTTGATGGGTTTCGACAATATAGAACAACACCAGCGAGACTAGCGAGGTAGCAAAAAAGCCAATTACGCCCCACGAAGTCCAGCCCCAATCATTAGCCTGGGTGAAGCCCAAAGCCAGACAAAACACTCCTATGGAAAGGGTAATTACGCCCCCAAAGTCAATATTGCGGCCTGCCTTGGCATCACGTATTTCCGGCACGTTGCGGGCAATCATCACCAGACCAATCAGACAGAAGGGCAGGTTGACAAAGAAAATCCAACGCCATTCCAGGTTGCCCTTGCCCAATTCCAGCAAGAAACCGCCTATCACCGGGCCTGCCGCCGCTGCTAGACCAGCTAATGCTCCCCAAATTCCGATAGCGGCTGTACGTTTTTCTTTGGGGAACACTCCCAAAATAATTGCCAGACTGACCGCTTCCACCACTGACGCGCCCAATGCCTGTATCACCCTGAAACCTATCAAAAACTCAATCGAAGGCGCAAAAGCACATAGTAGCGAACCAAAGCTGAAAATCACCATCCCTATCATAAAGACGCGCTTGCGCCCAAATTGGTCGGCCAACCGACCCATTGTCACCAGCAAAGCGGCGAAGGTCAAAGTGTAGATGTTGATAGCCCAACTAACTGTCGTCAGGTCTGTTTTGAGGTTGGTCTGGATGTTAGTCAGGGCGATGGTGATGATGGTAGCGTCGAGCAGCGACATAAAGAAACCAAAGATAACGGAAAGCAAGACTATCCAGGGACGCACAGGTTTGCCGTTGGGCAAGGTAAGGGCTGGCTCTGACTTATCTGTACCAGTCAAAATAGGTGGCAATAAAGCCTCAGTTATCTCTTGAGTCACATTTTCCGTGTTCGCCACGCTGAAACTCCTTTATAGGTGCGGGCTTTACTGCCAACCCAAACACCACTATATATAAAAGTATATAATATTTTCACTCTACCTAAATTTAGATAGATAAACAAATCAAAAATTAACGCTTGAGCCACCCGTTCAATATCATTTGGACCAACATATCGGCTAGTTGTAAGCTTGTATGTTTGGTATAGGTGGTTGGCACGTTCTGCAATCCTTCAATCAACATAATAAAACCGTTGGCAGCTACTTCTGAGTCAGCCACGACTACAATTCCTTCCTGCATAGCTTCCTCTAAGACCGCTCGAATTGGTTCAACCAAAGAGCTATTTGCGAAATAAATCAGCCATTCGGCCTGTTTTGGGTCAATGGCAGGCATATCCGAAAAGGTTATGCGCGTGTAATCCACAGGCGGCTGTGAAAGTAACCAGGCAGCTACTGCTTGCAAACGCCTAGTCAAGTCTGAGCCAGCCTCGGCAATCGCCTGTTCCAAACCTTGACGATGACGTGTATAGTCACGTTTCATCACGTCAATAAAAAGCTGCTCCTTACCTTCGGGAGCGTAATAATACAAGGAAGCCTGACGCATCCCTACCTCGTTGGCAATTTCTCGCAGGGTGACACCAGCGTAACCCTTTTTGCTAAATAAACTCCCCGCTATAGCCAATATCCGTTGATAAGTTTCGTTGTTATGACTATCTATGTTCGCCGACCCTTTCTATCTAACATTTGTTAGAATTATAGAGTTCGGGCTAAGATTTGTCAATAAATAATTGTCGGACTTCATGCAACAATAATTCTTATGCAACTCTTTGGGGAAGGGCTGCCAAATACTGTATTTTCGTAATTATTCTGGCGATTTAAGTGGCTTTTAAGCGACTTGCAAACCGCCAACGGTTGAAACTTTTGTCTAGCTATCTCCAACACCTTTATCTATCTTAACAAAATAATCCGGTATCGCCCATAAATGCCCCGATGGTTGAAACCATCGGTGTCACGGAGCAAAAAAAGACCAGCTGAATATCACTTACAGCTGGTCTAATAAAAAACTTATAGAGCCGTTGCAAAACCTGCCCGCTTGAGCCACTAGGCCGCAGTAGCTAAAGCGGCTTCGCTCTCAAACAAATCCGTGACGTTGGCTGGCGCAACCTGGGCTTTGTTAAAAACTAACTCCGCCTTGTTGTCAGGGTTTACGTCAACCAGAACCGTATCGCCAGCCCCGAACTGACCGGACAGCAACGCCTTCGACAACGAATTTTCGAGCTTGCGCTGGATGACTCGGCGCAACGGACGCGCTCCATACATCCGGTCATAGCCTTCGCGGGCAAAGAATTCATAGGCCGCTTCGGTCAGTTGCAGTTCGATACCCTGGCCCTTGAGCCTTAGCACCACCTCTTGCATCATCAAGCCCACGATTTGCTTGATTTGGGCCTGGTTCAGGCTGCTAAAGATGATAGTTTCGTCTATCCGGTTCAAGAACTCTGGCCGGAAGCTTTCGCGCAAATCGCCCATCACCTGGTCGCGCATTTTAGCTTCAGCCCGTTTGTCCTCGCCCTCGTTGCCGCCCGCCGAGAAGCCCAGCGCACGCTGCTTGATATGAGCCGTACCGACGTTAGAAGTCATGATCACGACTGTGTTTTTGAAATCTACCGTGCGCCCGTGTCCATCGGTCAAACGTCCGTCGTCCAACAATTGCAACAGAGTGTTAAACACTTCCGGGTGGGCCTTCTCGATTTCGTCGAACAACACGATTTGATAAGGACGACGACGTACCGCTTCGGTCAACTGTCCGCCCTCGTCGTAACCGACGTAGCCGGGAGGCGACCCCACTAAGCGGCTGGTAGTATGCCGTTCGCCGTACTCGCTCATATCAATCCGGACCATCGCGTTTTCGTCGTCGAAAAGAAAACCCGCCAACGCCTTGACCAGTTCAGTTTTACCCACACCCGTCGGGCCTAAGAAGATAAACGAACCAATCGGGCGGTTAGGGTCACGCAAACCACTCCGCGCCCGCCGTATCGCATCGGACACAGCAGCAATCGCTTCATCCTGACCGACCACCCGCTCGTGTAGCCGTTCCTCCATCTGCAACAACTTCTTCATCTCGGCTTCCAGCATCCGGCTAACCGGAATACCCGTCGTCTTGCTCACGATTTGGGCAATATCTTCTTCATCCACTGTCTCGTCTAGCTGCTTTTCGGTCAGCCAGTTTTGGCGGGCCGTTTCGTACTCAGTCTTGGAGCTTTCGTACTCGTATTTGAGCCGCGCAGCCTGTTCGTAATCCTGTTTTTGACCAGCCGCTTCCATCTCGGCAGCCAGGTCTTTGGTATGTAAATCCTGGTTTTTGAGTTCGGCAGGCATCGAAAACATCTCGATCCGCACCTTGCTGGAAGCCTCGTCAATCAAGTCAATGGCTTTGTCGGGCAAGAAACGGTCATTGATATAACGCTCGCTCAACTCCGCCGCTGCCACCAACGCCGCATCGGTAATCTTCAAGTGGTGATGCGCTTCGTATTTGGGTCGCAAGCCGCGCAAAATCTCAATCGTATCCGCCACGCTCGGCTCACCAACGACGACGGGAGCGAAACGGCGTTCCAGAGCCGCATCCTTCTCGATGTATTTGCGGTATTCGTCCAGCGTGGTCGCCCCAATCGTCTGTAACTCGCCGCGTGCCAGGGCCGGTTTCAAAATGTTGCTGGCATCCAGGCCACCTTCCGAACTACCCGCGCCTACGACGGTGTGTAATTCGTCAATAAACAAAATAGTCTGACCCTGGGCATTGCGTACCTCGTCTATCACGGCCTTGAGGCGTTCCTCGAACTCGCCACGCAACTTGCTACCAGCTACCAAACGGCCCATATCCAGAGCCACCACGCGCCTATCCCGCAAACTTTCCGGCACATCGCCCTCGACAATCTTTTGGGCCAGACCTTCGGCAATGGCGGTCTTACCCACGCCCGGCTCACCAATCAAAACCGGATTGTTTTTGGTACGGCGGCTCAACACCTGCATCACCCGGCGGATTTCTTCCTCACGGCCCACCACCGGGTCAAGCTTATTTTCCTGGGCCAGTTGGGTCAAATCCACGCCGTATTTGTTAAGCACCTGATATTTGCCTTCCGCTCCTGGGTCGGTCACGCGCTGGTTGCCCCGAATAGCTTGCAAAGCGGTCAAAATAGTTTCTTTGTCCAGGCCAAAACGTTTGAGCAATTTTGCCACCGCTTCGTTCGGGTCGGCTACCATCGCCAATAGCAAGTGTTCGGTGCTAATGTACTCGTCGTTTAGCTGGGTGCGTTCCCCATCCGCCGCCGCAAACATCTGTTGCAAACGGGACGTAATATAAATACTGACCTGCCGCCCCTGGTTAGCGTTGTTCAGGCCCTGCAACTTGGGCATCGCGTTAAGTTTTTCCTGGACAGCCTCTTTGACGCGGCCCTCGTCCACATTTAGCCGCTCCAAAATCTGCGAGGTCACGCCACCGGACTGTTGCAGCATCGCCAGCAACACGTGTTCCACGTCCAGTTGGCTATGACCCTTTTCGGTCAAAAGCTGGTAAGAGTTGGTCAAGACTTCCTGGGCTTTTTCGGTAAACTTGTCAAAAGGATTAAATGCCATTTTTATTTGTCCCCTTTTTTAATAATTTCTTGTTAATAAGCATATTCTGCTTTATGTTGTCGTCCTTTGACAATATTTACGCCTGGGTGGGGACAAAGTTACACAATTGTTTGCGTCGTCAACTATTCTATTGTTGCTCTAACACAACACCACCTCTCAAGGGTACGTTTGCGTTTGGGCCAATCACCTACAAATAAAATTTGTAGGCGGCGCGTCCCTGCGCCCGCTATGGTGGCAGAGTACAGGTTGTGCGGGCGCGGGGACGCGCCGCCTACAGTTTAGGCAAGGGAATTTACTTAGCTGCGGGATTAGAATGGAGAGTAGAGGTATAGGTGGTAACAAATTCCAGCACTTTATCCACGTCGAACGGCTTGCTGATATAAGAGGTACAACCCACCTGCGTGGCCCGGTTTTCATCGGCTTTGCTGGCGTGGGCGGTCATAGCGATGATAGGCGTGTTTTTGAATTGGGCTTCCTGGCGTAAACGGCGCACCGCTTCCCACCCGGTTATTATAGGCAAAGACATATCCATAAAAATCAAGTCAGGCTGGTGTAAATGAGCCTGCTCCATGCCTTTTTGACCGTCTGCTGCCAGAAAAAACTCGTACCCTTCCGACTCAAGCAACTGGCCCAATAGCTCCCGAATATCATCGCTGTCTTCAACCACCAATATACGCATTTTCATAATCCTATGGTTTATAAGCGTCAAGTAGCTCTTTTAATTTTGAAACCAGTCCCGGTAGTGGCAGACGGCCTTTTTGGAAAATGTAATCGGTGCCGTGCCGCAAGTTGGTGTAATCCTCCGCAGTCAGGGTTTTGGCTGTCAGAATAACCACCGGAATATCGGCAGTGGCAGGCTGCGACTTCAAATTATACACCACCTCGAAACCGTCCATCCCCGGCATCATCAAATCTAGCAAAATCAGACGCGGCGGGGATTTCTGCACCATCGCCAAAGCCGCCAGACCATCAGGGGCGGTCTGCACCGTAAAATTAGCGTCCGCTAAAATTTGTTGCAAAACCGAACGAATATCCGGCTCGTCGTCCACCACCAAAATATAATCGGCGGGCAGGATTGTACCGACCCTTCCAGCCAACACCGGAGTCTGTCTTTTTGCCAGCCGTTCCAGCGTATTTAGCAGGAGGGATGGCTCAATTGGTTTGGTCAGGTATTCGCTTGCTCCCAGCACATAACCTGCCGAGCGGTCAGATAGCACCGATAGCATCACGATGGGAATGTTAGCCGTGGTAGGATTACTTTTTAGCTGCTGTAACACTTGCCAGCCGTTCAGTCCGGGCATGGAAATATCCAGCGTCACGGCGTAGGGCTGCAATCTGCTGACAGTATCCACTGCGTTGCCTGACTCGCTAACGCCTAAAACCCGATAAGGCGTATCTTCCAAAACCGACTGAATTATTTTTAATACATCCGGCTCATCATCTATCGCCACCACCAGCAATTCGCCTGCTTTTAGTTCCAGGTCTGGTTCGGTAGAGGCGGCTTCAAGCCCGATTGCACCATTTTGGCTAACTCCGTCGGATACGCTTGCCGGAATTTTAGTCCGCCATGCCAGTTCTTCTTCCGATGGATATAAACGGGCTTCGGCTACGGTGTCGGTCTGCTGATAGCGAGTGGGTTGTTGCGGCAAAGTAATGGTGAAAGTGCTGCCCTGACCGGGTTGGCTTTGCAAATCCAGCTTGCCGCCCAGCAAATCGGTCAGTTTACGCGCAATCGAAAGGCCCAACCCAGTGCCGCTATATTTACGAGTGCTGGTATTGTCCACCTGATAAAACTCGTCAAAAATATGGCCTTGAGCTGCCAGTTCGATACCGATGCCTGTATCTTTAACTGCAATCGCCATCATAGTTTGCCCAAACTGGCCTTGAAAACCAGCTTTGACCGGCATAGCCGTCGCCGTAATAGTCACCCCGCCTTTTTCGGTAAATTTCAGGGCGTTTGAGACTAAATTAAAGATAATCTGGCGCAACTTGTCGGGGTCGGCTTTTAGTTTCTCCGCCCCTGGCTCAACCTGGGCCTTTAACTGTAACCCGCGTTGCAAAGCCAAAGATTGGGTCTGATCTATGATGCTTTCCAAAAACTCAGCCACATTAAGTTCGTTATAGTTAATATCCATGCGACCTGCATCAATTTTGGCGATGTCCAGCACTGTATTAACCATCGTTAGCAAATGCTGACCATTTTTCAAAATCCGTTCCAGATTGGTTTTTTGCAAGTTAGTAAGGGTGGCGTTCCCAGACTGGCGCAGCAAAATCTGAGCAAAACCGATAATCGAGGTTAAGGGCGTGCGGAGTTCGTGCGACATAGTAGAAAAAAACTGATTGCGTACCCGGCTGGCTTCTTCCAGGGCCGTATTGATGACCGAAAGCTCGTCGCGCTGGCGGCTGAGTTCGCCATTAGAACGTTCGAGAGCCTGCTGGCGGCTTTCTAATTCCTCGGCCTGGTTTTGAATATGAGCAAAAGCCTGCGAGTTGCTAATAGCAGTGGATAGATTGCCCGTAATTACGTTCAAAACGTTGCGGGTATTCTCGCTGATAGGATAGATTGAGGCGATACACAATACACCTAACAGAGTGGTGCCGCGTGTAAGCGGCAGGTAAAAAAGAGTAGCGGGTAAAGCCTGGCCGAACAGGGTTTTGAGTTTATATTTGGGTCGCTCCACACTTTCATCAGTCCCAGGCGTGCTTTCGCCGATTTCGGGGTCGGTGATATAATAAGTATGGCGATTAAGGGCAGTCTGGCCCACCGCTCCCTCGCCTAACGCGAAAGATTGCTGGAACTTTTTAGGGTCAAGCCCCTGCGCGGTAGCCAGGTTCAGGGTTTTAGTTGTTTCGTCATACAGGTACAGGGCAGCCAGTTGCATTTTGAGACGGTATAACAACTCCGACATAAAGGTGTTAGTCAGCGACTCCAGATCGAGATTGCTAATAATAGTGTTGTTAAGCTGCGAAACACTTTCCAAAATATCGCGCTCTTTGAGGGCTGTCTGCTGTTTTTCGAGCGAGTCGGCCATACTATTAAAGTTTTGACCGAGTTCGCCAATTTCGTCCGACGGCATATCAGTCACACGCGCCCCCAAGTCTCCTTGCTTCAGACGAGTGGTGACAGTCATCAACTTGCCAAGCTGAATTTCCAGATAGGAGGCGAAGCCGTTAGACAGTAGCGAAGCTCCTAAGACCGCCGCCAGAGCCACCACTATAATCAAACCCAAAACAACCCAATTAATGATGCTTATCCGGCTCTGAATATTGTTCAAATCACGCTGGTTAGCTTGCTTTAAGTCGTCGTAGGCTTGGCGGAAGGCATCAAACAAAGTTTTACCATTGGTGGCACCAGCCTGGGCGGTACTAAAGTCGTTACTATTGACGCTGGCAATTTCCATCAGGGCAAAAGTAGTGTACCAGGCATCGGCTCGATTGGCCGCGACGGTCAAGGCCGCACTAGAGTCATTAAAATCGCTACTGGTAGCAAACTGGGTTCGCAAGGTTTGTAATTCGGCTTGATAACTATTGCGACCACTGGTAAAAGGGTCAAGAAAAGACTTGTCGCCCCTGGCGTTTACATAGCCGCGCACGCCCGTTTCCTGGTCAAGCATCTGGCGCAAAAGCTCGTCGGTGCTATGTTGAATCGCCAGATGCTCCCTGTTCAGGTCTTGCAAAGTGTTAAAGATAAAAAATTCCACAAATAAGCTAAGAGCCAGCACCAAAGCCAACGAACCAACGGTCAAGGCCAAAGAACGGCGCAATCTTTGCAGCAGACGTTTGGGTTGAATAATGTTTTTCACCTCTAGGCTGATAACTCTACAAATTAGCGGTTGTTTCGCAAAATGACGCGGTCATTATAACATATCGCGATTGGCAGCTGCACCCTTACAAAGCAAAAACTATTGCTTGCCCGCACCAAATTTGCGTTCGTTACCTTCTGCTTCCGAGATGGCCTTGATTTTAAGCGAGTAAAAATGGCAAACCGAGGTTTGGCACACGATGTCCGGCGTGTTGCAGGCAGTACAAAAAACCCGAATTTTCTTATATAAAGCCTTTTGTTTGGCGTATTCCGGGTCTTCGTTGTTACCTTCGCGCATAGTATCGCGCAGGTGGTCGAAACGGTCAGTAGCTAATCCCATATTTTTATCCTTTTCATCTTATTTGAACAACAATAGTTTTAGCTCGTGGTCTGTAGCTCAGTGCTGGTTTTTGCGCCGTTGGTTAAAAATTTCGTAAAGCACGACTCCGGTGGCAACGGCCAGATTGAGCGAGTCGCTACGGCCCACCATCGGAATGCTCACCACCAAATCACAGTTAGCTTGCTGCTCAGGTGCAAGACCCTGACGTTCACTGCCCATTAACAACACCAGTGGTGGTTTATAAATCGCCGCTTGATAGTCATAATTAGCTTTATCCGACGTGCCGACGACAGTATAACCATGCTGCCGCTTCCAGTCCCAAAACTCTTCAAAGCTGGCTTTTACCAGCCGTTGCGAAAAAATTGCCCCCATACTGGCCCGCAAGGTAGCCGGGTCATAGGGGTCAGTTGAATTGCCGAACAGAATCAGTCCCGCGCTACCCACCGCGTCCCCAGTCCGTAAAATTGTGCCGACGTTACCAGGGTCTTGAGCCGCGTCCAAAGCTACCCAGCCTAGTTCCGGGCCGGGTTGAACATCCCTCAAAACTTCCCAACGCTGGTGGATAACCGCGCCCAAACCTTGCGGCCCTTCTTTAAGAGACAAACTCCGAAAAACCTCGGCATTTACTTCTAATAAAGGCACGCCCCGCGCTCGTTGCGTTTCTAATAACTCGGTTGCAAAGGCACTGCTCAGAAGTTCGGGGGCAGCCACCAGTGTTTCGATAGCCGCTCCTAGCTGCGCTGCCTCTCCCACCAGCCTGATACCTTCTACAAAAAAAAGACCACTTTGCTCCCGCTCCTTACGCTGGCGCAAACTACGCACAAACTTTATATTCTGATTGCTCTGACTAGAAATTAACATCTTTTCGCTCGTTGCCCTCTGCTAAAAGTTTTAGGGCGGTTGCAAAGCCTGGTATTTGTGGGACAAAGCTCTGCCTTTGGATTGCTCAGAAGGTCTATTGGCGGAGCAATATCCAACAAAGCAGGCATTGGCGCGACCTTGCTAAAAGCTTGCTCACTATTTGCAATTTTAGCACAATCGTGTATAATACGAAAATAGAAAATATTGGGGTATAGTCTAACGGTAGGACAGCTGACTCTGAATCAGTAAGTTGGGGTTCGAATCCCTGTACCCCAGCCATTTATCTCGCGTTTCTCCTACAGATAATTTGGCTGCTCTCGCCCATTTTCATCTTTTGCACTCCAAATCTGCTGAAAATTCTCGCCAACTTGGTGGCTTTGGTTACATCGCTGTGGCCTCAAGAGTTGTAAAATAAAGTTAGATGTATTTTGCTATAACTTAATTAGATCAACTAAAAAAGATAGGCAGGAAATTATGGCTGCATTAAATAGCGTATTTATGCAAACAGTACCGGGCGATGCAATCAACGGCACGAGCGCGGGGACAGACACGCTTTTGATACGCGGTGGGATATTTTTGATATGTTTGGCGATTTTTGTGTTCGGGTGCGGGTTGGCCTGGCGCAAAATTCCGGCTCTTCGCGCTCTTATTCCAGCCTTCCAACCGGGCGAATCCTCTTTGGAAGCGCGGATGGCCGAAAAAAAGAAGCAACGCGAAAGCGAAGCCCTGGCTCTGGCCGAAACCGCCCAGGCAGACCCGCCAGTTGCTAACCGCATAGCACCACCCGACCTTAGCAAGCGTCCTTTCACGGCCAATTCCACCAGACCGATTTCGCTTGTGCCGTTGCCCAAACCCGAACCGGAAGCTTTGCCTCTCGCCAACGAACTAGCCAGCAGCGACAAGCGTATAGCCGCAGCTCTGGCCGATGGCACACCGGGCGCACTTATTCATTCGGCCAGCGATTTAGACGGCTCAATTCATCACGCCCCGATTATGATTGTGCAACGCGAGGACGAGACACCCGAAAGCTAAAAAACAGAGAAAAGATGCTCGAACAAGAACAATCTGCAAATGCAAGTACCTCACCTGCAAATTCTCCAGTCCCTGCACCCATTTTACGTCGGGAAAGATTCGACTGGCAGCGCACCGCTATCGGCCTGCTTTCACCCATTTTGTCTCTGGTTCTGGCTTTTACCACCATTGGCCTGGTTTTATTCCTAACTGGCAAAAATCCCTTCACGGTTTATAGCGAAATGTATCAGTCAGCTTTTGGCGATGGCAACGCTTTTGCCGATACGCTCGTCCAGGCTATCCCGCTTATATTGACCGGACTAGCCGTAGCCGTCGCCTTCAGTACCCGCTTATGGAACATCGGGGCGGAAGGCCAGTTTTTCGCCGGAGCATTGGCTGCTACCGCCGTCGCTCTGACCTTCAAGGGCAACCTGGGCTTCTTGACTATCCCCGTGATGATGCTGGCTGGGATGGTGAGCGGCGCGTTATGGGCTTTGATACCGGGAGTTTTACGCGCTTATCTGAACGTCAACGAAATTATCAGTACACTCCTGCTCAATTATGTGATTGCTCTATTCGCCGACTATCTAATCTACGGCCCCTGGCGTGACCCCAAAGGCTTTAACTTTCCCCTTACTCCAACTTTCGACGAAGCGGCCTGGCTGCCCACTTTTGGTGATACCCGTGTCCATCTAGGGTTGATTTTTGGTCTGGTGGCGGCAGTGATTGTGGGCATAGTTTTGTCGAGCACGGTTTGGGGCTTTGAACTCAAGGTGATGGGCGATAGCCTGACCGCCGCCCGTTACGCTGGTATCAACATCGTGCGGAATATTTTGCTGGTGATGGCTTTTAGCGGGGCATTGGCGGGGTTGGCCGGAATGGGCGAAGTAAGCGGTATTGCCCACAAATTGCAGCAGGGACTTTCGCCCGGTTATGGCTTCACCGCGATTATCGTGGCATGGCTGGCTCGTTTGAATGTGGCCGGAATTGTCCTGGTTGCCATCCTGTTCGGCGGGTTGGTCAATAGCGGCTATGCTATGAAGAGCCTGGGTATTTCGAGCGGTTTTGTGACGCTTATCCAGGGGGCGGTTTTGTTTTTCGTGCTGGCAGGAGAGGCTTTGCTTCGACGTTTCTACTATCAGCAGGACTTGAAAAAAATCCTGGCAACTGCGCTTTTGGGACAGAAGTAGGTCTTCTCTATAGGAATTAAGATTTGACGCTATTTGGTATTGATATAGTGCTGCTTTTGGCGACTACGGTGGCGGCGGGTACACCTGTGCTGCTGGCGACTTTGGGCGCGATTTTGAACGAACGGGCCGGAGTGCTAAATTTGGGCCTCGAAGGGTTGATGCTGGTTGGAGCGTTGGCTGGTTTCGTCGGTACATACACCACGGGCAGCGTGTGGGTGGGCGTGCTGACAGCGTTGCTGGCTGGGGCGGCAGTGGCTTCTATTCACGCTTATTTCACTATCACGCTGCGCGTCCAGCAAGTAGTGAGCGGTCTGGCTTTGACCTTGTTCGGCACGGGCTTAACCGCGTATCTGGGCCGCCCTTATATCGGTATCCGCACCCCCGAAACCTTTGGCCCGGTCAATATCCCGCTCCTGGCCGATGCGCCATTCGTAGGGCCAATATTGTTCAAGCAAGATTGGATGGTTTATATCAGCCTGGCTCTGGCTTTTGCCCTCTACTTTTATATCTACAAAACCCGGCCTGGTTTGCAGTTGCGGGCCGTTGGGGAAAGTCCAGCCACCGCCGATAGTATGGGTATTTCAGTGACACGCACCCGCTATTTCTATGTGCTGGCGGGCGGGGCATTGGTGGGTTTGGGTGGGTCATATCTCACTCTGGCCTCTAACCCAAGCTGGCTAGAAAACATTTCGGCGGGCAAAGGCTGGGTGGCCGTCGCTCTGGTGATTTTTGCTGGCTGGCATCCATTACGGGCCATCCTGGGCGCGTATCTTTTTGGCGGCATGGAAAGTTTTCAATTCAGCCTTCAGGCCGCTGGGAGTGACATTTCCCCCTTCTTCCTCAAAATGTTACCTTATCTGCTGACCCTGGCTGCCCTTGTATTAGTGGAGTGGCGGGCCAAAGCTGGTCGCCGCCAAAGCAATGCCCCTGCCGCCCTCGGTGTTCCTTATTTGCGCCAGGACAAGAATTAACTTTCTTACTCAAACTTAACCAAAAAGCCATTTTTTATTGCTCATAATCCTTGACATATCAATGATATTGCTCTATAATATTTTTCACCTTGATATATCAATGATTGATGAAGCAAAGATAAATTAAATAATATAATAGAGAGTATATTACAATAAAGTATGAAAAACAAGCCTACTGAAACAAATAAGCATCTGCCCTATATAGCTGCCGCCTGGCAACGGATTGGGCAGAGCCATAAATGGGCCGGAGGTGCGTCTGTTCCCATCATTACCCGCCTGAAAAAAGTGACACACATGATGACCTTGCAAATGGAGCAGGAAATAGAGTTGAGCTTGCCTCAGATGCGGATTTTGTTCGAGGCATATCATTGTCCCAACATCAGTCAGGCCGCTTTACACAAATCGTATCAAGTTGACCCGGCTTCGATTACACGCACCGTTCAAAATATGGAGCGGGACGGGTTGATTGTACGTCGCCCCGATGCCAAAGATAATCGGCTGATGCAGATTGAGCTTACCGACAAGGGCCGCGCCCTGGCCGAAACTTTGCCAGAACGGATTGCCGCCTACGAACTCAAGCTAACTGCCGGATTGAGTGACACCGAAATACTCCAATTACACTCGCTTTTGGAACGCATTGAGGCCCAACTTTTGATAAATAATGAGAACCTGGAACTGGTGAAATAATTAAGAAAGGACGAAATTTTAAGAATGGCTTCTGACAAGAAACAAACTGCTTCAAGCAAAGTACAACTACCAAGCGACAATCGCACCCTCATACTGGCTCTATCCGCCGTGGTGCTAAGTATTTTACTATCCGCTCTGGATCAAACGGTGGTCAATCCGGCGATGCCGCGTATTGTCGAGGAACTACAAGGTTTTAACTTGTTTGCCTGGGTCAGCACGGCCTACTTGCTTACTTCCACCGCCACCATTCCGATTGCCGGAAAGTTGGGGGATATTTTTGGTCGCAAACCTCTTTTGATAATTGCGGTGCTGCTCTTTCTGACAGGTTCAGCCTTGTGCGGCGCAGCCCCAAGTATGACCTGGCTGGTGATTTTTCGCGGCTTCCAGGGAATTGGCTCTGGCGCACTTCAAGCCAACGCCTTTGCTATGATTGCCGAACTGTTCCCCGACTCGGCGCGGCGGGCCAAATGGCAAGGTTTTATTGCCGGGGCTTTCGGTCTTTCTTCGGTGGTTGGGCCTGCTTTAGGCGGCTTTATCACCGATAATGCCAGCTGGCGATGGGTTTTTTATGTCAACCTTCCAGTAGGCGCAATAGCTATTCCAGCCCTGATTCTCTATCTGCCCTACAACAAAAGCGCACTCAAACGTAACATTGACTGGTGGGGTGCGTTGACAATCGTGGCAGCCATCGTTTCGCTGTTACTCGCGCTCACCTGGGGCGGACAAAAAGAACCAAAAGGTTATGCCTGGATCAGCCCGCAAATTATCGGTCTTTTCGCGGCGGCGGCGGTGCTGGTAGGCGTGTTCATCTGGATTGAAGGACGGGCTGCCGAGCCGATTGTGCCTTTGCAATTATTCAAAATCGGCACGGTGCGTTCAATGACTTTAATCAGCTTTACCGTCGGGGCGGTGATGTTAGGGGCTTTGTACTTTGTGCCGCTTTTTGTACAGGTAGTATTGGGCCAGACCGCTTCGAGTTCCGGCGCGATTACTACACCTTTGGCTCTAGCGATGGTTGTAACTAATATTTGTACTGGGCAGTTTATCGGGCGAGTGGGTATTCTGAAAATCCCGATGATTACAGGTGCTATCTTCATCATTGCGGGCATCGGTTTGATGACTACGCTGACCACTGCTTCAGTCACCTGGCAAGTGACGCTATATATGATTGTAATCGGTATTGGTTTGGGTTTTGTGATGCCCGCCACCACCATTGCGGTACAAGAGCGAGTACCTCGGAAGGATTTGGGAGCGGGTATTTCGAGCGTCCAGTTCTTCCGCTCCATCGGTAGTACGGTGGGCGTAGCCATAATCGGTAGCACTGTGACCAGCAACTACGTGAATAATATTAACTCCGGGCCAGGCGTAGCTAATTTACCAGCAAAGTTACTAGGTGCGATTCAAGAGCCGCAGAACCTGCTCAATAAAGCGATTGCGTCCAGTTTGCCTTCAAGCGCGATCAGTGCCGTTCACGAAACCTTGACCGATGCTATCCACGGGGGCTTTTTGATTGCGTTGGGGGTGAGCGTCGTTACTTTACTTGGAGTGTTCAGCCTGCCAGACATTCGGCTTAAAGTTGGTAAGGCCAAAGTTGCTGCGGTTGCCGCCCAAAGTGGCCCGCAGGCGACGGCGCAAACAGTTGTGACCAGCCCTACCGTGATGATGCAAACGAGCAGCGACGATGTAGCAGTTCCTTCTAACGGGGTAGTGGCGGGGGCGACGGCTGATGCGGAGGCGGAAGCAGTTCCGATGCGGACGAGATAAAAGCGCAACATACACTCTCAAAGGATAAGCTTGATTGTATAGCATCATTAGCGGTGTCACGGGAGCTAAAAACGTGAGGGAGAACTACAGGTATGTCCGATACCTTCTATAAAGAAACTGACGGCTTTGAGTATGTGAATAGCCCGTCGTGGCGCATTTTCAGGATAATGAGCGAATTTGTAGATGGCTTTACTTTCCTGGCGCATTTCCAAAAAACTGCCACCTTTTTTGGTTCGGCCAGGCTTGGCGAAGACCACCCGTATTACCAACTGGCCCGCGATTTGGGCAAACGGCTGTCCCAGGAGGGCTACACTATTGTCACGGGCGGCGGGCCGGGCATTATGCAAGCTGGCAATCAAGGCGCGTCCGAAGCGGGTGGCAATTCGGTGGGCCTGAATATTCAGTTGCCGATGGAGCAGCGTACCAATCCCTATGTCAAACAAAGCGTCAGCTTCCATTACTTTTTCAGCCGCAAAGTGATGCTAGACTTTTCTGCCGAAGCTTATGTGTTCTTTCCGGGCGGTTTTGGGACGCTGGACGAATTTTTTGAACTGATTACCCTGGTACAGACTGGCAAAATGGAGCGGGGCGTACCGATTATTTTAATTGGGAGCGATTTCTGGCAGCCTCTGTGCCAATGGATGAAAGACGTTTTGCTCAAGCAGTTACGTACTATCGCTCTCGACGACCTCAATTTATGGACGCTAACCGACGACCTGGACGAAGCGGTGCAACTGATTAAAGCTGGAGTACAGCTACAGACGCAGCAGCGTTTGGAAGATACGGGACGCGCGCGGGAGACACCCGAAGAAAAGCTAAATAAAGCTACCCGTCCTATGACCAGAACCGAACAGTAAGGTAAGATTGGTACTTGACTTTTGGCAGAATTAAGCGAAAATGAAGATACCCAATTTTTATCATTGCTTATAAACACAAAGGAGTTTGCGCTATGACTCTGCCAATACTAGGTACTTCTGCGCTTTCCAAAGAGGTGTGTAAACGCTTTTTGCTCAAAATCAATCCCAAAGCCTCGACGGAAATTCTTGACCACTACTACGCGCTTGAATTTAGCTGGGGTATCCGGGCTGATACCCTGGTTTGCCAGATGTTCCACGAAACGGGTTATCTGGCATCCTGGTGGAGTTTGGTGCCGCGCCGCAACCCGGCAGGTATAGGAGTGACTGGCGAGGAAACTACCACCGACCCCAAAAGCCCTTATTGGTTCTTTGACCAGCCGAACAAAAAGTGGGTCAAAGGCTTCGTTTTTTCGGATTGGAAGGCGGCGGCGCAATGCCATTTTGCCCATATATCGGCCTATGTCTATAACGACGAGCGCAACAACGCCAGCAAAATTGACCCGCGCTATACGTTAGTGCGCCAGCTTTTCACCTCCAAGAAGTGGCCCACCTGCAAAGTGATGAGCGAACTGGACGGGCGTTGGGCTGTACCTGGAGTGGGCTATGGAGACAGCATCGAGAAGGTCTTTAAACTGATTGCGGCTCTCCCGCACCAGCCGGGCGACGAAACGCTGTAGCTAATGTTTTAGCACCTCGTCAACCAGGTTTTGTAGTTCGCTGTAATCATAGGGGCTGGTCAGGATACGCGAGTTCATCCGTAAAGTCAGCACATTGTTGGGGCTATCGTAGGAAGCGGGCGTAGGGCCAGCTACCACGTCCGCATAATGCTGATCAGTTTCCAGACAGGTTTTGAAACTATCCAGGTTCAGACCCGCGACTTTGGCGGCGTAGGTTTCGAGGTTAGCTTTGCTAAAAGTGCCTTGATTTTCTCCTGCTTGAAAAGTGAAAAGAATATCTTTATACTGCCAGAAACGGTGTTGGTCAGATGCACAAAAAGCGGCTTCTGCCGCCCACTGTGACTCAACTCCCAGCCGCACAATCGGCGCGAAAACCAGCCGCACCTTGCCCTTGAGGACGTAATCCTCAATCAAGTATTTTTCGTTTCTGGTCGAAAATTTAGCGCAGGCCACACACTGAAAATCGCTGAACTCATACATGACTACCTTCGCGTCGGCCACACCCAATGTCATTGGCTGTCCTGCTGGGTCAACTCCATTAGCGATTTGCGGTACAGCTATGTCGCCCGGTTGAGACGTGACAATAATTACCAGAAACACACTCAATATTAGCGCGGCAACCAGTAGTTGGACAAGGCGGCGATTAGAATTTTTGGCTGGCAATTTCATAGAGCTATTATCGCGCAAAAGAGGCCACTTTGTCCAATGTCGGTTGTTAAACAAGTAAAAATGCAAGGAAGGAGCAAAAATTGGAAACAGTGGAAAAATTACCTACTTATGACGAATTACCGATTAAGCCGGGCCAGCCACCCGCTTCCGCCTGGGGTTTGTGGGGCGATGATGACGAAATTGGCACCATCAACCTGTTGACACCAGAACGGGTGACCGAAGCCGCTAAATTAGTGCATACTGGACAGGTTTTCGCTCTGAGTTGGGAACTGGAACTGCCCAACCCGCCCCTTTTCGGACGCGAAGTCTTGGAGCATACTATCAAAAAGCGTGGCGAGTTCGTAAATGATGACGTGTACGATAATTTTAATACCCAATCGTCCAGTCAATGGGACGGTCTGACCCACTATGGTAATACCCAACATCACGGCTTTTATAACGGCGTAACGCAGGAGCAAATCACCGGACAATCCGGCACTCGCAACGGTATCCAGGCGTGGGCGCGACGAGGCATAGCAGGTCGGGGCGTGTTGTTGGATTATCGGCGTTGGGCGCAAAGTCAGGGTATAGAATACGTGGCCGGGTCGCGTCACGAAATTAGCGTGTCGGATTTGCAAGCGGTAGCTCAGGAGCAAGGTACAAAATTTCAGATAGGCGACATTTTAATCGTGCGGTCTGGCTGGACAGAATGGTATTTGGGCCTTGACCAGAGCGGACGTGAGCGGGCTGGGCAGATGCCCCACGCGGCGGCTGGTATGGCTCAGGGTCAGGAGAGTTTGCGCTGGCTGTGGAACAATCATTTTGCGGCAGTAGTAGGTGACGCTATCTCATTTGAAGTCTTCCCCCCACGTCGCTCGGCAGATTTTATGCACCAGACCATTCTAGGTTTGTGGGGGATGCCGATTGGCGAGATGTTTTATTTGGAAAAACTGGCTGCCGCCTGTGCCGCCGACGGGGTTTACGAATTTATGTTTGTAGCCGCCCCGCTCAACAAATTAGGTGGAGTGGCCTCGCCACCAAACGCCCTGGCCCTCAAATAATTGTGGTAGGTTGGGGAGCGGGAACAAGCGGCAGACGCACCACGAAGGTCGTGCCAATCCCCGGCTGGCTGGAAACCGTGATTGTGCCAGCATGGGCTTCCACAATTGCTTTGACAATCGCCAGACCGAGGCCAGCGTTGCCTGTCGCCCGGTCACGCGCCGGGTCTGCTCGATAGAAGCGGTCAAAAATACGTCCCAAATGTTCCGGTTCGATGCCCACGCCATCGTCCTGCACCTGTAATTGAACCCATTCTCCGGGCGGTTCGCTTTCGGTTGTGAGAGTAATCACGATATGCCCGTCCGGGGCGGTATAGCGCAAAGCGTTATCCAGCAAATTGTTCAATACTTGCCGCAAACGGTCAGCGTCACCACACACCCACTGCGCGTTTTGTTCTGAGGGGGCAGGAAAGTCCAAATGTTTTGCGCCCGCCACCACTCCAAGTTCTTCCCCCACCTGGGCCACTAGCAAATCCAGACGCATCGGTTCAAACTGAAAGGATTGGGTTTTAGTAGCAGTGTTAGCATCCAACCGGGTCAGTTGCAGTAAATCCACCACTAAGCGCGATAGACGGCTAATTTCCCGGCGCATGGTCAGCATCAACTTCTCGGCCTGGGTCGGATCGCGTTTGGCCTGCATCAGCAAAACCTCTATCGAGCCGCTCAAAGTGGTCAGGGGTGAACGCAATTCGTGGCTGGCATCGGCTACAAACTGGCGGGTGCGGGCCTCGCTACGGCGTTGGGCAGCGAAGGAAGTCTCAATCTGGTCGAGCATCTGGTTAAAAGCAATGTTCAAACGCTGAATTTCGTCCTGCCTATCCGCGTGTTTGGCTGGGGTTAAAGCCACGCGCTGGCTCAAGTCGCCATTGGCAATCTGGTAGGCCGTCGCGGTCATTTTGTTGAGCGGGCGCAAACCCAATCGGGCGATAGGCAAGCCAAGTAATAGAATTAACACCATCGCCCCTAGCAGGCCCAAGCCTAAAATCAAACGCAACTGGCCTAGCGTCTGGTCAGCATCAGTGAGGAGTTGGGCCACCACCACCAAAGCTTGCGGCGCGGCGGTAGTACCGGAATTGTTAGGCGGGTTACGGTCTGGCGGGCCACCGGACGAATTGAGAGTGTTATCAGGTTCTCCCACTGGCAAAATCAAAACTATGGCCCGTGCGTGACCAGCTACATCAGAGATAAATGAATAATTTTTGGCAGCCAGGGCAGACTGGAATTGTCCTGCGGTAGGGCTAGCTATCTGGAATGGTGTCTGCCCAGTAGTGGTGTTATTTGCGGGGGCTGGCGCAACCAGATGGCCTTGTAAGTCGTAAGTGGCGGCATAAATATCACTCGACACCAGATTTTGTTGTACCTGATTGCTAAAGCGTTGGAGGGTGGCGTTGTCGGCCTCGTTTCTTCCTTTAGGCGGACGTTGGAAGTTTAGTTTGGGCGAAGCTAAATAACTCAACCGGGTGGCCGAACTTTCCACCAGAAAACGGTCAAGCTGAAAATACACAAAGCCGCCTACCGCCGCTACCAAAATTAGCAGCAGAGCCGC
The DNA here is from genome assembly GCA_038207455.1 of Chloroflexia bacterium. Taxonomy (GTDB): domain Bacteria; phylum Chloroflexota; class Chloroflexia; order Chloroheliales; family Chloroheliaceae; genus JBBQZT01. Next base: position 220,737 of record JBBQZT010000001.1, on the reverse strand, counting down.
GTAAAATAAGGTTAATCGCCACCTCAAACTTCGTAATCGCCACATATTAGTTGTCAACTACTTGAAAACATAACCCACACCGCGCACCGTCTGGATCGGGTTCGGTTCGCCTAGTTTCTGACGCAAATAACGCACATAGACTTCAATAATGTTGCCATCACCCACAAAGTCGTAGCCCCAAACCTTTTCCAGAATAATATCGCGGCTCAAGACCTGACGAGGGTGACGCATAAATAATAACAACAAATTGTATTCGCGCAAAGTCAGTTCGATTAGCTGACCGTTACGTTTGACCTCGTGGCTGGTTGCGTCCATGGTCAAATCAGCGTATTCCAGAGGCGGCTCGATGCTCAGACCGTTGGGGTTGATAGCCCCTCTGGTGTTTTCCGAACCGCTCCGCCGCCGTAGCACTGCACGCACGCGAGCCAGCAACTCCTGGAAGCTAAAAGGTTTGGTCAGGTAATCGTCCGCGCCCAGGTTGAGACCTTGCACCCGGTCTGCCACCTCATCTCTGGCCGTCAGCATCACAATCGGTACGTCGTCAAAAGCCCGCAACCGCCGACACAATTCCATCCCGTCTATCCCCGGCAACATCACATCCAGGATAATCAAATCGGGCCGATTTTGCAAGGCCAATTCCAGCCCCTTCGTGCCATTGGTAGCTGTCTGGACTTGAAAGCCTTCGTATTGCAGCCCCAATTCGATAAAATCCAGGATTCCTTGCTCGTCGTCAATCACCAGCACTTGGGGCGCAGTCTTACTCTTTTCTTTATTGCTCACTTCTTTTGACACCCTCGTATCCAGTGGCGGAGCAATGTCCCACAAATGGCTATCTACTACCGCCTACAAAAATATGCTATAGTTTATATCAACTCAACTATAGCATATTATAGCTAATCAGTATAAGGCAAAGTTGAGAAACAGCTTGGGATTTGCTGAGAATGACTCCTTTTTATGGTTTAGGTGAGGGCGTAGTTGTAATCAGCGCGGCAGTGGTGGTGATGGCTGGTGGTATTTGGAAAGGACGGTAAGGCCCACCCCCAAATAAGACCAAAGTCTGGCCCATTTTAGCTAATGAGTAGATTGTTTCAGGAATATTGCCATTTGAATCATCCTTACGGCTGGCCCCTGCCTTAACTAGCGTAAACTGAAACGAGTAGGTTTCAGCGCAAAATTTGTGGTCTGGTACGCATTCCATAATAGAGCCATCTAGTCCATATATTTGCGGACAGGACAACGGTTCGGAACAATTATAGCTCGGCTCATAAGCTAGACCTAGCGAAACTAGCTTCTTTTGGTAAAAATCCAGAACTTGCTGCTGACTATCAGTGGTAATAAAGACACCAAATAAATCGCCTTGAATAAAGGATGGGCGACCAGTGGGCCAAATATCCTGGTCTGAAAGCCATCTAGCCGCCGGGTAATTTAATTCGGCTTTAGTAACAGTGGTGCGCTTTGTAATTACGGGAGTGATTATTGGAGTAGCCGCGGCTGCCGCCCCGAAAATTGGAACGGTATTATTTTCACCACAAGCAGTCAGCAAAATCGCTAAAAGAGTCAGGGCCAAAATCTTTTTGAGGTGTATCAAATAAATACTCCTTCTTGTAAGTTATAGTGGCTTCTACAGTTCTAACTCCTAGATAGCTTAAATTGTTACACGAACTAAACCGGAACTGGAAGCAAAGGTGGGGGCAGGAAATTTTTAGGATAAGGCTCTGTTCATAACTGTTTCCAAATCATCCATGCGGACTACGACCCGGATTATGTCGTCAAGCAGCAGGCCCAGCCCTTAGTAGAAGCCGCGTAAGCAGGCCCAGCTTGATATTAAGTTGTTAAAGTGGCCCAGCCTCTGAAATTGGTACTTGACAAACAACACCGTATCTACAAGAACCTGACCCTTGCAATAGCCCTGCTTAAAGCTCGTAGCTCATAGCCCGTTGCGCTATAATAGTGTAGAATATTAGCACAATAACGAGCAGCATTAGCATAAAAGGACATAAAAGATGGCTGAAATACAGATTGCGCCTTATGGAGCGTGGAAATCGCCGCTTACTTCCGATTTGATTGTGGCGGAAAATATTAGTCTCGGCGATATAGCCGTTGATGGCGAAGATATTTATTGGCTGGAGATGCGTCCGGCAGAGGCTGGCCGCAATGTGATAGTGCGTCGCACTCCCGACGGTCAAACCAGCGATGTTACACCGTCGCCTTTTAACGTGCGTACTCGCGTCCACGAATACGGTGGTGGCTCTTATCTGGTGAATGATGGAGTGGTGTATTTCTCGAATTTTAGTGACCAACGCCTTTATCGCCACGCGCCTGGTGCTGCGCCCACACCGCTCACCCCTGCTCAAGATTTACGTTACGCTGATGGAGTTTTTGACCACCAGCGCAACCGACTTATTTGTGTGCGCGAAGACCATACCGCTATTGCACCGGGCGGACAGGCCACCAACACCATCGTGAGCGTGCAGTTAGATAGGGAAAACGGGGGCGAAATATTAGTAAGTGGCAACGATTTTTACTCAAATCCGCGTCTCAGCCCAGATGGTTCACAGTTGGCGTGGCTGACCTGGAAACACCCTAATATGCCCTGGGATGGAACGGAGTTGTGGGTGGCCGAACTCCACGCAGATGGTTCGTTGGGTCAGACCCAACTGATAGCTGGTGGGAAAGATGAATCTATTTTTCAACCGGAATGGTCTCCTGCCGGAACGTTGTATTTTGTGTCAGACCGCAGCGGCTGGTGGAATTTGTATCGCAGCCAGGCCGGACAAATCCAGCCGTTGCACCCGATGGAAGCTGAATTTGGCCTGCCCCAGTGGGTTTTCCGTATGGGGACGTATGCCTTTCTTGCCGACGGCCAGCTTATTTGCAGCTACAGCCAGAAAGGGCGCGACTATCTGGCGACTTTAGACCCTGCTTCGGGCCAATTTAAGACGCTGGAAGTGCCTTATACCACTATCGGTTTGCCTCACCCGGTCAAGGGTGCGGTTCTTTTTGAAGCGGGTTCGCCCAATGAAGCTGTTGCGCTGGTCAAGCTTCATCCAGTTACGGGTAAAATCGAGGTATTGCGCCGCTCTAGCCAGCTAGTAATTGACGCTGGTTATCTTTCTATTCCGCAGTCTATCGAGTTTCCTACTACTAACGGCCAAACCGCCTATGCCTTCTATTATCCGCCTCACAACCGCGATTTTGTCGCTCCATCGAACGAAAAGCCACCTTTATTGGTCAAGAGTCACGGCGGCCCGACGGGAGCTACCGATAACGTCCTCAACGCAGGCATCCAGTTTTGGACTAGCCGGGGCTTCGGAGTGCTGGACGTGAATTATGGCGGCAGTAGCGGCTATGGCCGGGCCTATCGTCAACGTTTGAACGGTCAGTGGGGGATTGTAGATAGCGACGACTGCGCGAACGGGGCAAGATATTTGGTGGAACGCGGCGACGCGGATGGTAATCGGCTGGCTATTGATGGCGGCAGCGCGGGCGGCTACACCACCCTGTGTGTCTTGACGTTTCGAGACGATTTTAAGGCGGGCGCAAGCTATTTCGGGGTCAGTGATTTAGAGGCGTTGGCAAAAGATACCCACAAGTTCGAGTCTCGCTACATGGACAGCATGGTTGGGCCTTACCCGGCCCAACGCGACCTTTATCTGGAGCGTTCGCCGATTCATCACACCGATAAGCTGGCAACTCCGCTCATTTTGTTGCAAGGTTTGGAGGACAAAGTGGTGCCACCCAGCCAGGCCGAGCTAATGTTCGAGGCGGTGCGAGCCAAAGGGTTGCCCGTTGCCTACCTGCCGTTCGAGGGCGAACAACACGGCTTCCGACAGGCCAAAAACATCAAGCGGGCGTTGGAAGCCGAGATATATTTTTACTCGCAGGTGTTTGGTTTTGATTTGGCTGACCCGATTGAGCCAGTGGAAATCGAGAATTACCCGATGAACGGCCAATAATTTATGTCCTATACCGAAACCAGGAGTTTTCAACCGCGCCACCCTACCCGAAACGTGGGATATATTTTTGTGGTTGTCACCTTAGCAATTACGCTGGTGAGTCTCCTGTTCTTTTTCAATCTTATCATCAACGACCACTCCCGCAACGACCCTGAATACGGTCAGTTCAATTGGGTGGGGCTGGTTATCAGTTTGCTGGTCGGTGCAGCTTTATTTTGGGGCGCGTTATGGGCTGTTCGCAAATTCTTGAGTAATCAACCTCAGCGCGTTATACTGGAAGCCGAAAGATTGGTCGTGCAAAGCGATAGTGGAGAAGTTTTGGCAACTGTCCATTATCAAGACGTGCAACGCATAGAGGAAGCTAAAGAAACTCTGGCGCGGGGGCAGTACGAGGCCAGCTACAAACAAGTACGGCTGGACTGGTATTCATTGGAACGCCATTATGATATTATTCTGTCGGAGCGCGATACCAACGATTTCGATATGTTGATGGACGCGCTGTGGGAACACTGCCCGCAAGACGCACGTGGCCCGCGTACCTTTGATAGATAAATGCAATGCACCACGGAGACACCGAGAACACGGAGAAATTAAAAGGGACACTGCCAAACATAACGTTGGGGGTTTTTGTAGCAATCAATTTGTATTTCCTCTGTGTCCTCCGTGCCTCTGTGGTGAAATTAGCTTTGGAGTTAAAAAATGCAAGATATTTTAGAGACAGTTGAGGAATGGCGGGCGGCGGGTGAGAATATTGCCCTGGCAACCGTCGTCAAAACCACCGGTCCGGCTCCGCGTTTTGAAGGGGCAAAGATGGCCGTGACCAAAAGCGGTAAGCTGGTAGGTTCGGTGAGCGGTGGCTGCGTGGAAGGGGCGGTATTCGAGGAAGCCCAGGAAGTGCTACGCAGTCGCAAACCCAAATTGGTGACGTATGGCATCAGCAAAGCGACGGCCTGGGACATCGGCCTGGCTTGCGGCGGCGGTATCGAAGTTTATATTGCACCTTTAGAGTGAAAATGTTATGTCAACTCAAGAAACCTCTAACTATCAAAAAATCAAAGACAGCATCACCAAAGAGGAGATGATTGCGCGGGCCATCGTGACGCACGCCCCAACCAGTCAGACAATTGGAGCGGAAATGCTAGTCTATACCGATGGCCGCACAGTTGGCACGCTTGGTTCGGCGGAATTAGACGAACCGGCCCGCGCTTTCACGCTGGATTTGATGAATAAGACTGGCTCAAAAACCACGACAGTTCAAACGGCCCAGGGTGAATATCAGGTGTTTGTGGATGTGTTTCCACCGCCGCCAACATTGGTAGTATTTGGGGCAGTGCATATCGCTATTCCCCTGGTCAAAATGGCGAAAGAAGCTGGTTTCCGGGTCAAGGTAATAGATGGCCGCTCCAAATTTCTGAACCGTGAACGCTTCCCCGAAGCCGACGAGCTAATCGAAGCGTGGCCGGACGAAATCGTGGATCAGGTCAAATTTGATAGCAATACCTATGTAGTAATTCTGACCCACGACGAAAAGTTTGATGAGCCAGCCCTGGAAACCACCCTGCCCACCCAGGCCCGTTATATCGGAGCTATCGGCAGCCGCACCACCACGCTGAACCGGGTTGAGCGGCTCAAAAAGATGGGTATTCCCGAAGAACAAATTGCGCGTATTCACGGCCCCATCGGTATGCCTATCGGCGCACGTGAGCCAGCCGAAATCGCTATCAGCATCATGGCCGAGATTATCGCGGTCAAATACGGTGTGGACAAACATTGAAACGAGGAAAATAATGGAAGGCGAAGTGCAGCATATCGCGTCGGTGAATAACCTGTCGGGCGAAGGGCCGCTTTGGAGCGCGTCAGACCAATCGCTATATTGGGTAGATATTACGGCCCAAACTTTTTACCGGATGGATACCAGTAGCGGGCAGCCCATAAAGGTTGAGGCGGGCTTTATGATTGGGGTGATGCGCTGGTGCGAAAGCGGGCGGCTGATTATGGCGACCACACGCGGCTTTGTACTGTACGACCTCAAAACCGATTTGTTTGCTTTCCTGGATAATCCGATTGCCGATAAGCCTTTGATGCGTTTTAATGATGGCGCAACTGACCCCCAGGGCCGTTTTTGGGCCGGGACAATGTTGATTGAGAATAGCCACGACACCGAGGGGGCGGGTAGTCTTTATCGGCTCGACCCGGACGGCAGTTTGCACGAGATGGAACACAACTTGATAATTCCCAACGGTATTAACTGGAGTCCCGACCAGCGCACGATGTATCTGACCGACTCGCCCCGCCGGGTGATTTACGCCTACGATTTTGAGCCGGAGACAGGCAATATTTCTAATCGGCGTGACTTTATTCGCTATCCCGAAAGGGGTGGCTTTCCAGACGGTCTTTGTCTCGATAGCGAAGGTTATATTTGGGGCGCGGAATGGGGCGGCTGGCGTGTCAATCGGTTTGACCCGAACGGTAACAAGGTGCAGGAAATTCGATTACCAACCCAGTGTACTACCTGCTGTACTTTTGGCGGCCCGAAGCTGGACGAATTATACATTACCACGGCGCGGGAGGCTTTGACGCAGCAAGAATATGAGCAGCAACCCTGGGCTGGCGATGTATTCCGGGTAAAGCTGAACGTAAAGGGGCGGCTCGAACCCAAATTTAAGGATACCGCTTTCCCTACGAAATAACAAGGAGGTTTTGCCGTGACACAAAAGCTCTTTAACTTTGACGCAGATTTTGGCCTTAATTACGACAAAATTGTGCGGTCTGCTTTTTTTGGCTACGAGCAGCTATTCAATATGACAACGGTCTGGCTCAAAAGTCGGCTTGACTCACAGGCACGAGTGCTGGTGGTTGGTTGCGGCACAGGGATGGAGCTTGTCACCTTCGGGGAACAAATGCAAAACTGGCAACTTACCGGGATTGACCCTGCTGAACAGATGGTGAACATTTCACGAGACAGAGTGGAGCAGCACGGCCTCTCTGAAAGGGTAAAGGTTATCCAGGGGTATGTTAGCAACTTGCCGGAAGGCGAAGTTTACGACGCAGTTACCTTGATATTAGTTTTTCACTTCGTGCCGGATGAAGCCGGAAAACTGGCCCTATTGAAAAACGTTGCTTCGCGCTTGCGTCCAGGTGGCACGCTTATTCTGCTTAGTCCACACGGCGAACCAGCCAAACCCGAAGACCAGGAAGAGTTTGCGGTTTGGAAAAGCTTCATGATTTCCAACGGTATGAGCCAGGAGATGGCAGAGCAGATAGAAAAACAGGCGATTGCGATGGGCCAGTTCAGGCCCACCGCACTAACGTTAGCTTTAATGGAACAAGCCGGATTCACTGAGGTCAAGCTTTTCTACCACGCCTTTGTGACTTTTGGTTGGATAGCCCGCAAAAGCTGACAAAATTAGCCAAAAAGATGGATTTGGGTAAACTGTTCCGAAAGTGCGCTCAGGTTGCCCGTGATAATCAAAAAGCCCACCACCACCAATAACAAACCACTCGCGATTTCGATAATTTGGAAATGGCGACGCAGACGGGCTACAAACTTCAAAAAGCGGTTGACGAATAACCCGGCCAGCAAAAACGGTACTCCCAACCCCAAGCTATAGACTATCATCAGGGCCACACCCGGCAAAATATTCGCGTCCAGGGTGCCTCTGCCGTCGTTGCTGGCCTGAGTGATGGCGGTAGTCAAAAACGGCCCCACGCACGGACTCCAGCCAAAGGCAAAAGCGAAACCGAGACTAAATGCTCCCACTAAACCCGTTGGTTTGTTGTTCAGTTGCATTCGTTTTTCGATATTCAAAAAAGGGATGCGGAACACACCCATAAAATGCAGACCAAAAATGATGATTATAATGCCTGACACCACCTGGATGGCGGGTTTGAAATTGCCCAAAACCGTGGAGAGCGCGTCGTAAATCCCAAACAAAATGATAAAAGCGAGGGTGAACCCGGCAATAAAGGTCAGGATGCGGCTGACCACCCGGCCTATTGGCGCGGCTTCAAACTCTTCGGGGTTGTCACCGCTCGAAATAGCAAAACGTGGTGTGGTCGCCACGGCTCCCCCATCGGCAAAGGCTACTTGCGACGAATTATAATTTGGGCTGGCTGTCTCTGCCAAAACAGGTTTACGCACGACAGATGAACCACTTACAAACGAAAGATAGCCCGGTACGAGTGGCAACACACACGGCGCGGCAAACGATAACAAGCCTTCCAAAAAGGTGCTGCCAATGTTAAACACCGAACCACTGCTAACGGCAGTTTGTTGGGCCACCTCCCATAAGGGCCAGCCATTAAAATTGTTCAAGTAAAGTTGTTGCGCTAAATCCAGCATTTTTATCCTCTTATAATCCGATAGCTACCCAGATAGGTTGGCGTGCGTTTTGTATGATATGGCTCTGCCTATAGATGTTCCCGTTACAGTCCATTGACAGCAACCACACCCAGGGGGTACCCGCGCAATGTCCTACAAATTTAGCACGTAAAGCTCATATCAGTAATTTAACCACAAACGGCTAATTTAGCAAGGGGTTTAGGATTAGAGGTTGCTTACAGAATCAGGCGGCGTGGGTTGGGCCGGAGATGCGGGCGGGTCTGCCTGGGCGGATGCGGCAATTTGGGCCTGGGCGCGGGCTAGTTTGCGTTGGGCCTTCGCGCGTTTGTGCCGCCCCGCTTTGACCCGCGAGATAATAAACATAACGGTCAGGTAAACTGCCGCCCCTACCACTATCACATCGTCAATGCCGCTTCCATGTAACAATAAAGCCAGACCCATCGCCTCCTACCTCCACTTTCGCTTGCCTCTAACACCGCCTATTATAATAAATCTAACTACGAAGCGCGAATGACAGACCGTGTAATTTGGGCTATCATAATGGCAAAAATCAGGTGGATATAGAAATGGTAAAAAGAAAGGTCGTCAACTTTGGAAAATAACCCACGCTCGTACACGCAGATGAGCCAGCCCGATTTGCTGGATTATTTGAACAAGGGTACTATCAATACTTTACCTGGGGCGTTTGGCATAAAATTCGTGGTAGCGGAACCAGACCGGGTGGTAGCAATAATGCCGATTGGCCCGAATGTAATGCAGCCAGTCGGCTTCTTACACGGCGGGGCGAGTGTGGCTCTGGCCGAAACAATTGCCAGTGTGGGTACGGCTTTGAATATAGACCCTACTCGCCAGTTAGCCTTCGGGCTGGAAATCAACGCCAACCATTTGCGCCCCAAACAAAGTGGAATGTTGACGGCAGAGGCCCGACCTATTCATAAAGGGCGCACTACTTTTGTATGGAATATCGAAATTCGGGACGAGGCTAACAAAATGGTCTGCATCAGCCGTTGTACCGTCGCCGTGGTAGACAAACCTTCGTGAGACATTGCGCGGGTACCCCCTGGGTGTGGTTGCCGTCAATGGACTGCTTTAGTCTTTGTGGGACATTGCGTCAACTGGTTGCCGTCAATGGACTATTCCAAACGGAGCAATATCTTACAAAACGCAGGTCAAGACCTATCTATCGCTACTGGAATGGAAGGAGTGTCATTTGCCAAGCATACTGCTGATTAGCTGCCTTTGTAACGCTGTATTAAAACTCGCCATTTTTACCACTTGATTGAACAACATCGCGTTACTCGATAGCCGCTTAAATAAACTGCTGACCGTAAAAATATCTTGAAAGTGACGGCGTAGCAAGCGGTCATAACCTGCTAGATTTTGATACGAAAACCCTTTTCCGGCTACCAATAACTTGTGGAGATAATATGCGGCTAACTTCCCAGATTCAAGCGCAAAATCTGTTCCCTCGCCTGTCAAGGGGTTGATTAGCCCCGCCGCATCTCCCACTAACAAAACCTTCTCGCCCCAAATGGTTGCAGTGGCAAAGTCAGTTCTCAAAGGAAAGCTCTTAACGGGGCTAACGCACCCGGCATTACTCAAAAGCTTTTGCATTGGTCTGGTTTGAACAAATCCGTTAAAGAGTGTGTGAGAGTTGGAGGAGGAGGTATTAGACTTTCCATTTGAGCCTGACCCTCCCGGCCAATAAATTACCCCTATATTAGCGGTGGTGGCCGAAGTCGGGAAAACCCAACCATAACCAGGTAAGGGAACTCCTTGATAGCGGGTCTGGATAGTATCGCCCAGTCCTTCCAAACCCTCATAATAGGTTCGGGCGGCTAACATCATACGGGGTGGTTGCTTGAGCAATCCCATCTCTAACAGCAACTTTGTCCTCGAACCTACGGCCAGCACCACCACTCGGCCCTTGAAAGTGCTATTAAAGCCCGCCCGTTCGCCTGTAATCGTCACCCAGTTCCGATTAGTGGTAGTGTCTATATTTTTTACCAGCACCGGACTTTCAAAGTGCGCTCCAGCCATAGTTGCACGCTTTAATATAAGGTCGTCTAGCAGTTGGCGCGGTACTACCAGCGAAAAATCCGGCCATCGCCCGATTTTAGGAAACTTTATCTTGACAGCGTAGCCGCCGGGAGCGGCGATTTCAAGGCTATTGGCGTGAAAGCCCAGGCGTTCTAATTCTTTGAGTAAGCCCATCTCCGTCAGGACACCTAAAGCGCGAGGCGTAAGGCCATCGCCGCAGGTCTTATCACGTGGAAAGTTGGATTTGTCCAAGAGTAAAACATCATGTCCCGCTTTTGCCAAGAAGTAAGCAGTGGAGGCACCACCCGGCCCGGCTCCTATCACTATTACATCGTAAATTTTTTCTTCCATTCCATTTTTTCCTTGTGACTATTCAGCCAGACGGGACAGGATTTCACCACGGAGTCACGGAGTTCACGGAAAGGGAAACATGGAACAGTAGTAAGCCAAACCTTGCTTTCGTGACCTGCTTTTGAATTTACTCCGTGTTCTCCGTGTCTCAGTGGTGAACAGTTACTTTTCCTCTAGCATTATCACAGCAGTGCATCGCTGGACTGGCTAGTTAGGGTACATTTATGCTATGCCTTCGGGGGCGGTAACTGCGAAAGCGGCTTGAACCAATGGCGCAAATCTACGATGGTCGGCAAGTTGGGCGGGTTGAAGGCGATACTGGCAAGCCGGGCATAGTGATGGGCGACACCGTTGGGCGGCATCAGGGTCGGGTTTTCGTCGCCGCCGGGCCAGCTAACCGTGCCAGTGGCGGTGCGGGCTGGTATCAACCAGTAATCGCCCGAACGATAGTAGCCACCACCCTTGTCATCTGGCCCGCTATCGAATTGAACCTGCACCCCGTCTTCCAATTCGATAAGTTTGCCTTCCTGCAAAGCCAGGCTGCCATCGGTCTGCAATTTTGTTCCCCCAGTGGCTGTTTGGTCCCAACGCCGCACCACCAACTGCCCTTTTTTCTTGGCAATTTCTTGGGTAAAGCTCTCTTTAGGAATCACTTCCTGGTTAGCAGGACTGACCGAACGAACCTGGAACAACAGGCCCGGCGTACCAGCCAGCCCGTCGTTATCGCTCACCAATTCGGCCCAATCGTTAGCATCAAGCCCGCTGCGTTTGTCGTAACCCAGGTGTTCCAGGCGCAATTCGCCGTTTTCCACCTCGGCCACCCGAAAACTAATCGCCCCATTATCACGTGACCACTTAAAAGTCGCGCAATTAGCAGCGTTACTACCATCGTCTTTCAAAGCTTCGCCCGAACGATGGATTTCCACCCGGTAAAGCTGGTTTTCCGCACCCCGATAACGATTGTTAGGCGAAATGGTACAAGGGTCTTCGGGTTTAGCATCGCGTTTGGTGCGGGCCAGCATTTTAGTGCTGGCAAGCGCGGCGAGTTTTTGGCGGGCTTCAGCAATGGGTTCGGGTTTGGCTTTGGTATCTAGCAGCTTCTGGATTTGCAAATTCCAATAAGCAAACTGGTCATCGCCCGTCACTAGCTTTAAATCGCTGTCCGCATTTCCCTCAAATTGCAAAGCCTTGACCTGCCACTCGATTTTAGCTCTGGTGGCAGTATCAGGGCCACCCAAAGCCACCTCACGCAAATCTGGCTGTTCGGTTGCCCCCACATGGCGTTCCCAAACGTCCAGATAGACCAGGTAGGAGTTGGCCCGGTCAGCGACCAGCTTCTCGGTCAGCATATCACGCTCTTGCAGGGTGTAACGGACTGCGCCATCGTTTTCGCATAAGATACCATCAACATAATAATGGCCGCGCTCGATCCAAAAGTCGCCCCGTTCGAGTTGCTTCAAAACTTTAAGTTCGGCATCGGCCAGGCCCAGTTCCCTGGCGTTGATGGTGATGCCAAAGCCCAAATTGTCCAACGGCCCACCCTGCGGCCCAATCAAATCCGTCGCCAGAGCCTGCATATAGTGGAGTAAAATTGCTACCTGTTCATTCCAATCGGCATCCAGCTGCACCCGCCCCTGCTGCATCAAAACGCGGCTAAAGTGCTGGATTGGCAGAAAAGTATCGCGTGTGAAATCGCCCTTCATAAAAGTGGTCTCCTTAATTTACAAAAATTATCCCGGCATCCATTCCGGCCAATGTATATTCGTTGAGACGGGCGTGTAGATTGGCTTCGCGCTGCGGCTGGAACAAATCGTGATACACACCCATCTCGGCTTCGTCGTCCGCCCCCTTTTTGATTTCGTCCGGGCAACCGAGGGCTAACTGGCAGTAAGTGGGCTTGCCGTAACGCCTGCTGTTGAATTCAAGCGGCAAATGCGGGTGCGGATTGTCGCTGGTAGCAGACGGTGGCTGGCATTCATAGCGGCGCGGCGTGCGCGAACCAGGCGAAACGTAACAAAATCGCATCGCGCCTTGCTGACGACGGGCCACTCGCACGTGTCCGGCAAAAATACTGTTGGTAGCTAACTCGATAGCGTGGGTATGTACCTGACCTAAAACGGTGCTGCGACTTACGGTTAGCACCACGTTGGCGATTTGTTCGTTGGGCGCACTCAAAGCGGCGCGGGAGTGGTTGGTCGCGTCCAAAACGCTGTCACTTAGGGAAATTTCGATAGGTTCACTTTTGACCTCGTCTTCCAACACCTGAATCGAACCCACGATGCTATGTTCGATAACCAGGCGGGCCTTGCTATTGAAAATTTCGATGCTCGGCTCGTTGGCGCGGCGTGGCTCGTTATTGTGGAACAAACCCCAGCCCGGCACTAAAGTACAATGGCGCACCGTCACGCTAGAAAGTTCGCCTTCGTAGGATATTCCCCGCCCCGTAATTAACAGCCCGTCCAATACCAGACAACCCCCGCCTTTGCCGCCCGTCACGCTCAACGAATCTGGTTCGTCGGTCTGGAAGTCCAACAACCGGATTATCGGACGCGCCCCATTCGCGGCCCGAATTTGCAAACTCTGACCGTCGGCTAAATCCAGGTTTAGCTGGCCCGTAAATACGCCACTGCTGGTAATTTCGATAACGGCGTGGCGTGGTGCGGCTGCTTCCCAGGTGGCAAGCACTTCGTTGAGCCGTTTGCTGTTTTGGCCGTCTCCCACCCGATAAACTATGGCATCGGGGGGCTGGGAAAGCTGGCGTTGGTATTCGCCGCCGCCAATGTCCGCCGGAAAACCGTAGTAATAGGATACCCACACCCCTTTTTTGGGTAGCTGGCTGGTCGGGAAAACGATGCGCCCCAGTTCCGGGTCAATCGCCACCTGGTTACGTTTGGGCCGATATTGCCAATCGCTTAAATCGGCAGGTACGATATTTTCAAGCGGTACGGGTTTACGCGGCGTACCCGTCCAGATAAAAAAGCTTTTGTTTTCGCCATAGTAATCGGCTTTATTGGCCTCAAACTCGTGCCGGGTAATCGGCCCTGGCACGTTAATCGCTTCGGGACTATCCGGGGCAGTGTCGGCGGGCGGACGGTTAAAAAGCGGGGTCTGGTTGCCAAGCACGCTAAAGGTGTAACATTGCGCTCCAACTTCTTCCAGACAATAAGCCGGCGTAAGCGTAACCGGGTACGAACGTAGCCGCCACACGAATAACCCAACGTTACCAACGTTAAATGCGCCGGGGGTGTGGGCCGAGTCGGGACGACGCAAATCTGCCGTGTGCGAAAAATTATTGAACGGCCCATCAAGCAGGCTCAAAGCGTGGTTGCGACGTAAATCGGCGGTACGACCCTGACCTGGCTTCAAATGGTTCAGGCTTTGGGTGATAGCCACATTTTGATAAAAGGCCACCGCTTTGGCGGGCCAGCCTGCTACATCAAAAGCCAGGTTTTCTAGCAGCGATAGGGTGCCTTTGCGCCGCCGATAACGCAGGGCGTTGGCAACCTCGCGCCGGGAAATCAAGATTTTGTCCAGCTTGCGCCCTTCCAAAGTGGTAGTCGGCCCTGGGTCGCCCGCTTCGTGTACCTGTCTATAGCCAATCAAATCGCCGATATACGGCACCACCCAATCCTGACAGGTTTCCACGAACCAGTTGTCGTAAAGCTGCGAAATGTCGTCTTCCACCACGTTGACTTGTTCGGCTATCACCTGTAACAAAGCGCGGAGGGGAAAACCCTGCTCCTCGTCGCGCTGGCGATAGATAAACGGCAACAAATTGTATAAGCGGTCTAAATTTGCGTTAGCCATTAGCAATTTCCCTTAAAATCAGGCTGTCCTGAATATCCGGTGTCAAATAAGCGATTTGGGCTGGCAGTGTTTTATTGGGCGTGCGCGGGTCGGGCCGGGCCATTTGCAGCCAGATGTCGTCGGGCGGGCGGGTCAAGGTTGAGCCGTGCGGCGTAGTCGTTTCGGTTAATCTCTTAATATCGGCCAGCGTAGTGCTTTCGCTTACGGTGTCCAGCGTGTCCAGATCGCAGTAGGCCACCCCTTCGACAGCCTGAATGGTGCTGATGACCTGACTGGCAAGCACAGGTTGGCCCAATTCGCGCTTCTCGAAACTGAAAGCGTCCAATAGCGCGGTTTTGATTTTGGGTACCACCAACTCGAACACATAATCCGGCAAGATTTTTATGCCCGCGCTAATAATAATTAGCGAGAGTTCGCGCAAAAGCAGCTGAACAGCCAGAGCAGGGTCGCCATAGCTTTGCAGGGCCGCGTACAAGTTTTGCCACAAGTCCGAGGTTTTGGCGATGGGAATATCTTCCAGCCCGGCAATAGTTATGAATACGACGGGACGGCGGCCATCCGAAAGTTTGGTCGCACTCGACTTGCCGATACCTGCGAAAGTGCGAGTGAAGTCTTCATAATCCTGCACCGACACCAAACGGTCAAGCGTCATCACGCTCAAGGGGACATTGCGGCGGGCCTGGGCAAGGCTTTCGCGGTCAGCCCCACCCGTCGCCGGAAGCGGGTTTATCACGGCTTTGACCCCCAGAGGCCGCGTTGCCAACAAGCTAATCTGGTTGGCCTTAACGTTGCCGCCCTTGCCAATACCGTTGCGATATTTAGCCTGCACGTTTTCGATGCCAGTGGGCAGTCGCGCCCCGTGTTCGCCGTTGCCAAAAATCACGCTGGTTTTGTTATCGTTATCGGTTTTAGTGGCGTAGGCGCGGTCATTTAGCCCGGCAGCCGCCATCACCGGGTTTTCGTGCCAGAGGACACCGTTGACCCGCACTTCCAACGTGCTTTTGATACCCGCCGGGGTGGGAGCGGAAACAAAGGTGAGCGGAAACTGTTTGAGCATGAAGGTCTGTAAAAGCTTGCTACCGTCGCCACTGCCCAAAACTTCCAGCCGGGTTTCGCCGTGCGTGGCCTTAATTACGTTGCCATAGACCGTCACGGTATCGCGTTTGTAGCTGTAAGCCAGGGGAGTTGCCAGTTCCAAAAAGGTATGCGTCTTGTCGCCCGGAAGCGGAGGCTTGGAGTCGTTGATTGCGGGCGACACTTGTTTGTAACGCTGCTCGACCCGCGCCAGCATCACCAGTTCGCCCGCAATCACGCCACTGGTGGCCGGGCCTTCAGCAGTCTTAATATCCAACCGTTCGCCCGTCACAATCAGCCAGCGTCCCGAATCCAGCCCATCTATCAGGCTGTCCAGTTCGATTTCGTTCCCGCCAATCGGCTCGGCGATGGGGTCAATGGGAGTCGGGGCTAATAGCAATTGTTTGGGCGCAGTAGCCGACTCAAAAGCAGGGGCGGCATCGGCGGTCAGCCACTTTTCACTTTGTAGATAAACCGTAGTGGCGCGGGCGACGGCCAGCGAAGTATCTTGCGGCTCTAGCCAGGGCTGGCTCAAGGTTAGCTGGGTGACTTTGGCCGTGATGTTGTAGGCGGCCTTAGACAGCGTTTCGACCTTGACGACCCGGCAAATCAACGGCGCGGGTTTATCGGCGCGTTCAACCATGACCCAGCTACCAGGAGTAACCGTATCGTAAGTGGTATCAAGGGCCAGCACATCAAGCGCAGTGTTCACGGCTGGCGATTGCACCACCACCGCCAGTTCTGTCCTGCGCCAAAACATCTGGACGTTGCGGCCTTTGGACAAAAATTGAAGGGTTTGGCCCTGGCTAAGAGCACGGCTTTCACCATCTACCTCAAAGGTAACAGTCGGCAGCGCACTACGGGCGAGAATAACATTGGTATTAAAGACTTGCGAAAAAGTTATTTTCAAAGGATTTGCGCCCGCGAATTCCACAATGATAGTCACGCCAGTGTTTTGCTGATTACCCACGCTACCTGTGGTATCAATTCGATTGGTAATGGTAGCGTCGGGCAGGCCAGTAACCGGGGTAGGGGTAGGGTTGGTTTGGGGGGCTGGCAAATCAACTTCTATGGTATGCGTATTAAGGCCGTCTTCCTGGATGCGGATAGCAACTTGACCGTTGGGAGTTGGTGGGTTTATTTGGGTTTCGGTGCTAAATACATTGTCGCCTATCAGAGCCACGCCCACCACCCGATTTTCGCCCAATGACCATTCTTGCGAACCCTGCACCGTGCCATTACTATCGAAAACGGGCTTTTTGGGGGCGTTACTACCGAAAACCGCCGCTTTGGTTCGCAAAGCCGCCAGATTTTGCAGCGAATTAGCCTGGGTCACGGTAGCGTTGGCAAAAGCACTGTAGATAGCATTTTCCAGCTGGGGCTGGAAGGCGGTCAATAGTTGGGGGCTGGCATCGGATAGCGTGTTGAAAATTTGGTTGACGGGCCGAGGCAGCCGCAAAGAGTTGGGCGGCGGCACTGTCGGGTCAACTTTGAGGGCCGGAAGCAAGCCCGTCAACGTTTCAAACGGAGCTACAAATTCGTCACCATTAGATTTGGTACTATAGCTTACGCCTTGCGAACTAAGCTGGCCGCTATCGTCAGGTAAAATGGGCGTACCGTCATAGGTTACGGGGGAAGCTTCCGCCGTCGTCATCTCCACCGCCTGGGAAATAGTGGTGGCTGTGACCAGTGTGTTGCTAATGGGCGTAATATTTTGCAAACCCACGCGAGTACGATTTTCTTTGGTTTGCAAATCCACGCTTTCGACCCGCCGCGCCACCTGCAAACCCTGGCTTTGTTCGTCGCCAAAGACAAACAGCAAACGGTCATTGGGCTTGAGGTTGGTCGCCAGACCCTGGAAATACAGCGCGTCCACATATTGGCCCGCTTTGCTGGTGTCGGTTTTAGGGGCATTGGCAATCGCGAGCGTAATATAGGGCGGCTGGCTCAAACGCGGTTGTAGCGTGTTCCATTCGGGCCGCGCCCATAACGGGCCATCGGTTTCAAAAGATTGGGGCAGTTCGCCAGGGCCAGGGACGCTTTGGGCGCGAGTGCCAACCGCCAGCACCACGCCTTTTTTGGTATCATCAATTTTGTCCAATGTGTAAGCTAAATAAGTGCTGGCCGAGACACCGGGGCGCAACTGATAACCCAAAAGGCGGGCCAGTTCCAGCAGCGAACGCCGTTCGGTGGCGGTTTGCAAAAAGCCCTCGGTGGCGATGCGCTCTTGATAAAAAGTCAAAACGTCGGCGACGGCGGCCCAGGCATCCAAAAAGCCGATAGCGGGGTCGGCAGAGCGCGTGGTCAGGCCCGCCAACGGGAAAATTTTGGTAGGGCTGGCCTCCAGGCTTGATTGTTGGTCTGGCGAGATTTCCAGCCCCAAATTTGAAAGCCGGGCCAGCATCGTTGCCAAAAAAGTGCCGTGCGTACCCACCCGGTAGTGCAGAGCGGAAAGGCCGGGCCGATTCGAGATGTCCATCGGGGTTAGCTGCTCCACGCCGTCACAACAGCCGCAAGTTTCGTTCGTTTCCATCGTCTAGCGTCCCCCCTTCATATCCAACGTCAACTGCCCGTGTTCAGGGTTGTTGGGGTCGTTGTCGAGCCGGGCGATTTCCAGCGCACCGAGCGGCAGCAGCCCGTTTTCCAGTTCGTAGTTTGGCTCCTGGTACAGGCGTTGTAAACGGGTGACGCGCACGCTTTCGATGCCTTCGACAGCCTGAGCCGCCGCCACCATCTGGCTCAAATAAATCCCACCGCCAAAACTCAAATTATCGGGGTGGAAAAAGCCTTTTTTGCCACCCGCCAACACCCGGTTGCTAAACAAATCCAACAAAGCCGCTTTGACGTGGCCGCGCAAATAGTGGGGCAGCACGCACACCGAAAAAGCTATATCGAGCGGGACGTATTGAGCCGGAGCGACGGTCAAATCGTGGCCGATGCGTTTGTAACGCGCTAGTTCGTGTTTGATAGTACGCAGTAATTGCGGGTCGGCTTCATTGCGCCCCAGTGGGTCAATCGCCACCAGCACTTCGTACCAGCTACCCGTCCAACGTAGAGTCGCGGCGGCGCGTTGCACAGCCGGGTTGCGTTCGGCCAGCCTCGCGTAATCGTCCGTGGTGATGGCCCGTTCGATGTCGGTTCGGAACGCACCGGGCGCGTACAACTTAACTTCTTGCAGCGTTTCGGCGGGTCTGCCACCCTGGGCCGGGAGCGGATTGCGTGGCGCGAGGTCAACCCCACTCGGAAAATTGTTGTGAAAAACAATCTGGGAAATCGCTTCTGCCCCCACGTTACCCGCCATACCATTGCCAACCCGATAAGTCGCCTGGATAACCGTTTGGGCGGCTGGTTGACGGCCCAATTCGCCATCGCCAAAGCGCAAATGGGCGATGCCTTCGTTGTCTATTTCCACCACAAAATGATTATGTAAAGCCTGGCTGTCCAACAAATCGGGCCGGGGTGTCCAGCTTTCGGACGGGATAATATCTCCAGACCGGGCCAGAGCTTTAGGATTGGCGTTGGGCTGAGGCTGGTTACTACTGGTCAACCCAATTTGAGGGACAGCCTGACGCACGTTGTCCTGCACGGTCAGGAGCGACGCGGGCGATTTGGGCTTGACAGGCTGGCAAAAAGTTAGCCCGGCGTGGGCCAGACGTGGCGAGAAGGGTGCGGCCAGGGCAATACTTTCGCCACCACAAGCGTCTTGTTCGCATATTATCAGAGTTTGGGCCGTCTGCACCGGGTCGAAAGTTTGCATAACGTGTTGACCGTGATCTACCAAAACCAAATTCCCTTTGGCAACGCTGACATCTTCCAACCAGGCGCAAAACGGGGCGGGCGCAAAAGCCGATAAACACAAACCAAAGGGCAACGCATCGGCCACGGCCCAGGTGATTTCAAGCAAGGGTTGGTCGTTGAGCGGGTCAAAAGTTTCGGTTATGTGAGTCAGACGCACCACATGGCGTTTGGCGATGTTCGCGTCGGCGGGGTTGCCTGTTTTTGGCCCTTGCACTTCTTCAAACAGCAAAAAGTCGCCCGCTTTAAGGTTTAGCTTGCGCTTACGGGGCGGAGGTGGGTCGGTTGCTTCGGGTTGGGCTACCGCTGGCTGGTTGGGCTGCTCCGCGTCGTGAGGCGCGGGTAGAGCCGGAGGGTGGGGCGGCGTAACCCAACCGTCTTTGAGGGTAGCCGTGGTCGCCCCGATAGGCAAACAACAATCCTGGTTGTCCCAGGTGTAAAACGAAATCAGATTATGGGCGGCGTGCAGGGTCAGAGGTTGTCGGGTCATCGGCTCGAACACTTCATAGGCTTCGCGCGGCACATTCTCCAGTTCGGTTTCTTTTAACAGCCGTTTAGCTTCGGGCAGCGCGTCGTTATAGCCCGTGATGAAATAGAAGTCGGCGGGGTCAAGCGGAATATCGTTATCGGTTCGGATATGCACCCAGGCGCGGGCGTTGCAGCCTTCGTGCATGGTGTAATCCACCAATCGGGCGTGCCGTCGTACCGAAATACGCTGACGGGCGGTGTCCAGATAGGCTTCGGTAGCCACCGCGTCTTGATAATAGCTCAGGTAATCGCCCACGTAAGCCAACAGTTCAACCAACGCCACCCCAATATCGGGGACGTGTCGCTCCTGCCAATCGGGAACGGTCAGAGCCAGGCGGTCATAAATAAGCTGTTTGAAGCTGGCATAATCCTTAGCCAAATAATTTAGTTCCGGTTCGACAAATTGAGGTGGCGGACAACTAGCGGGCTGCTCCGGGTCAAGGTCGTTTGGGCAGTTGACCTTGAAGCTGAAATCAAGCGAATCATAGCGCGGGTCGAAACCAGGGAAAGCTTTCGGGCCGGGTTGCTCGTCTTCGTCCGACTGCACCAGCCGCAAGGTATAAGTAGAAAAGTCGCCAGGGCGGTCAACCCGCACCTGCATACAATCCTCAAGCTCCTGGTCATCGAGGCGGCATATATCTAGCCCGACCACTTTAATATTCTGGACACGTCGGCCCCCGTCTATCCGCACATTAGCGCGGGTCAGGTGGCGCGGGGCTTGACCCATAAAAAACACGCTCAAAGTTAGCTGGTCATCGCTGACTTCCAGATAGTCCAGGCCGTTGAGGTCACGGTGGCCTGCTTTGCTCAAATGTTGGCGAATTTTCTCGCGCCGTTGTTTGTCGCTGGCGCATACTTCCGAAGTCTTCATGTTAAATCGTCCTTACAAAAGTGGCCGTTTGGAGGGTGTTGGTGCGCCGGATAATATACTGCACTATCACCTGCAAACTGGCATCTTCGCTGCTCACTTCCAAATTCTGCAAGGTCACTAAATCGCCCAACCAGCGTTGCAAAGCCGCCTGGATAGTATATTGGAGGGCGGCAGCCAGTTCCGGGCTGTTGGGTGCGAACACCAGTTGCAGCAAGCCGCTCCCGAAATCGGGCCGATTGACCCGTTCGCCGGGGTTGGTGAAAAGCAACTCCTCAATCATCTCCCGAATATGGTCGGCGTAGTTTGAGGTAGCGGTGTGTCCCCGACTATCAAACTGGAACGGATATTTTATGTTGGTCATATTCCAGACTTTCCCTTTTCAAAACCAATGTTCATCACGGCAACCACTATCAAGTATCCAACGGTTGAAACCGTCGTCTATTCACCCCAAACCCACTAAAGTGGGTTGCCGAGCAGTGCGCTAACACGTTTCAACGTGTTTGGTTTGCTTAGACGACGGTTTTAACCGCTGGCTGCTTTGTAATATCCAATTCGGATTTTCTCCGTGTTCTCTGTGTCGTCAACTGGTTGCCGTGGTGCAATCTACATCCCCAATACACGGGGTTGGGTGGACGCGACGACGGGCGGGCCTTGCGGGATTTGCTCGATACTCAAGCACAAACCCGGACTAGCCTGCAAAATGGCGGGTTGACCGTTCACCAAGACACGGGTGGCAGCTACCAACCATTGCACCCTGACACAAGGCTGCGGCTTAGGTACAGGAGTAGGCAACGTAAACGGGCAGCCCGTCACCAAAAAAGTATCGGCCAGTGTCACGACTGGCATCCCGCTCACCAACACCCGCGCGTTGGAGGTAATGGCTGTAACCGGGGCGGCGTGGGTACACATCACCACCGCTCCTACGTGAACCAAAGGCCCAGGCATAAATTTTCCTCCTAAATAATCGAAAGCGCACCGTTGTTGATAATCACCCCGACTGCCGTTAGTTCGATGGAGGACGCGCCGTTTTGGATACGAATATGGGTGTCGTTGACGATAATGGTGGCGAGGCCAGTTGAGCTTTTTAACATTATTCCGCCGGTTGGCCCTGGTAAATCGCTGATGATGATGGCGTTTTGGGTAGAAGACTGCAAGACGATGTTGGGGCTGATGGGCAATCCGGCCTGGGCCAGAATGGGTACTTCGCCTTCTGACCAGTAACAGCCCACCCATATCGGGTAATCGGGGTCGCCCTGCTCGAACTCCACCCACACGTTCGCGCCAATCATAGGCACAACCGAGATACCCATCTGGATACCCGCCAATGGTACGCACGGCAAGGCCCAACTGGTGGGAATCAGACTGGACACGTCGGACACCATCACCATGATGCGTCCCATAAAAAGTGGGTCAATATTGTTGACCACCGTTGCCCGATATTTACCATAAAATTTTTTGGCCGTGCTATTTTGGCCGTTTTTAGCTTCGTTCATTTATATCCACCAAAGGTTATCGCCAATGTGTAACGCCAATGGTTGAAACCATCGGCTATCCAATCCAAAACCCAATAAATTGGGTTAAAAGAACCTGATTATGAATAATTAAGCATCAAACTCGGTACAGGGTGCGTCAGGTAGCCCTTTCGCCCAAAGCTTCGTAGGCGGCAGCTGTCACCAAACCATAGACCAGATGGGGAATTATATCCGCCGCCCAGTCACTCGCGCCCCACTCGTCCGGGTTGCTAATTCCAAAGGTTATCAAAGGTGTATCGCTGGCTGCCATCGCACTCAAACCCACGCTTACTCCGGCAATAGGGAGGGGCAGCTTACCGACGCTGGAAAGCAATCCGTACAAGCCACCTATACCCAAACCTGTCAGGTAGCCCAACAACGCACCCAAACCACTAGCCCGGTTTTGGACGGTCTTTTTCGCTTCTTCGTTAGCAGTAGAGCCAAGAGACAAACCAGCTTTTTCGGCCAGGATGGTCACAAGTTTGGCTGGGGCATCGCTCGAAGCGCGACCTCTTAAACCCATATCCAAATAGGTGGCTACGTTAAGGGCGACGGTTCCGATAGCTCCTGCTAAAATTCCCCTGAATACTTTTTTCAGCATTTAATCTTCCCTTTTCTGAAAACTAGGTTTATAACAGTTCAATGCTTACGGGTGTGGTGTATAATTTTATATTGCCAACAATTCACCCGTGCCGGGTACAGGTAAACTGTCGTCTAAGCAACCCAAACCCACTCAAGTGGGTTCTAACAACCTGATTTATCAGGTTTGGTGTGAATAGACGATGGATTTATCCATTGGCTAACCCAGCGCTGCTCTATGCCGGAGCAATTTGTTAATTCTCATTATCCATTGGCATTGACTCCGTGAACTCAGTGACTCCGTGCTGCAATGCAAAAGGGTTTTACGACGGCACGACTGGCACGGTGGAAACTAACCCGTTGCGGCTAAGATTAAAGCTTTGTTTGTATTCGCCGCGTTTAATGCTATGAGTGACGCTCTCGACGTAATACAAACCGTCGAAAGCCATCCCCACCCCGCGCACACCGACCAACTGGCGGGCTTTTAAGATACGCCCGTAGCGCAGCACATCCAGTGAACCCTGACCTGTCACCGCGTCAGACGATTGCGCCGATTGTTTGAGACCGAAAAGGGCAGCCTGAGCAAATGAAAGTTTAGCCATTCCCGTTATTGGCTCGATATTGTGCGGTATCGGCGGTATCAAACCCAACGGCGGGTTTAGCAAACTCACATCGGGTATCGGTATCGGTATCGGCACTTTGAGCAGGGTAGTTTTGATAAATAGCACTGGCAAGGTCTTGGCTGCGTTATCAAAACTAAAGCTCAACTGCTCGACATTGGTATGCGCGTCCATATTGGTATTCAGGGCTGGCTGCGGTATGCCCACCTTGATTAACGGCCCCCAATAAGCGATGCTCACTCCCGGTACAGGCGTGGTTTCAAGATAAAAAACGTAGCCGACGCTTTGGGCCATCTGCACCAGATATTCGTAATCTTTACCCTGCTGCCTGGGTATCTGCTCAACCGGAAGCGGCACATCTGGAAAAACGCTGGGTATGATTAGCGGTACGATACCAAAAGCCAGATATTTGGATAAAATCACCGCTACCCGCGCCTCGACGGGCATAGCTGGATAAGGCAGACCGCTAAAATCAATATAGTTCATCAGGGCGGTCAAATCGTCGCCATACACGGTTAAAACCGAATGACCCGCATCGCTGCCGGGCGTAACCTGATGACGGCTCATTATCCCGTCAATCAACACGTCCGGTACTCCGTTAAGCGTGACCACCAATAGCACCCGAATTATCGGTATCGGGCTGGCTCCACCCAGCAAAAAGATGGTGTGCAAGGGCGAGTGGGTACTCAGGGTAAAAGTCAGCTTAAACCCGCTTTGAGTCGAGCCGGACGATGTAGTAACTTCGATAGCGGTCAAAGCGTCCAGCACCACCTGGGGAACTGGCACGGGTATAGCTGGCCCTATCATCAGTGTCAGATTGATACCTTTAAGCATACGGACTCCCCGGTATCCCTTCCGGTAAAGTAATGCGTAAGAGGCGGCCCACTGTTTCGGTCAATTCGTCGGGCCGCATGGCAGCATTGGCATCGCAAATCCGCCAAAACTGTTCAGGGTCGGTCAGATAGCGGGCCGTCACATTA
Organism: Chloroflexia bacterium; assembly: GCA_038207455.1. Classification (GTDB taxonomy): domain Bacteria; phylum Chloroflexota; class Chloroflexia; order Chloroheliales; family Chloroheliaceae; genus JBBQZT01. Next base: position 196,283 of record JBBQZT010000001.1, on the reverse strand, counting down.
TCCAATCTATCGCCTTCGGTCACGCTATGCTCCTGCAAGAGCGCAAATTTTTCTGGCTGGGGCAAAAAGCGACGGCGCAAATAAGCAATAGTTTTATGCTCGTCTGTTTCAAGCGTAGCCGTTTCTGTCGAAATATAACGGCTGTTCATGGCAAAATTGCTGGTGTTCAAAGCTAAAAACCTCCCGTGATACCAAGCGAACCGAGCAATCCGCTCTGGCTCATCGCTGCCAACTGTTCTTTGTTTTGCTGGTAGCGGATATACAAATTGCCGCCTTTGTGGTCGAAACCCAAATCGTTGACGGTCAAAACGCGCATCCCCAGGCTGACCTTAGCTCGTGTCGGGTTAAGCTTGGTATCAAATGCTTCTTCGGTAATGCTAAACTCGGTCAGGCGCACTGGTAAAATCCGGTTCTGACTCCACACCAACAGCGTAAGCGGAGCTTCCATCGGCGTAATTTCCAGCGTGCCAATCTGTGCTAAGGTATTGTTGGCTAACAACTGCTGGCTGGTCGGATAAACCATCAGTTCCAGAGCGGCCAGTTGCGGATACAAACCATACTGGGCGTAAGTCGGATTTTGGTCGGGAAACTCCAGCTGGTCAGTCGCGTCAATCTCTGCATCCAGCTTAATCGTTTCCGTCGGTGGCCCTTTGAGCCGCAAGGCTTCGGAGCGGTCTGCGCTATCGCCCATCCCCTGCGGCTGCAACGTGCGGGTGATAGTGTCGGGGCTGTATTGCAATACTATAACGCGCCGCACCAGGCCCGATGTCGGGTCTAGCAGCACAATCCCGCCTTTGATTAGACGTGGCGAACCTGGAAAACTGCTCATCAATTACACCTTTACTATCAAATACTCTTTATCAGTACCAATACTTGCTCGACCCCGAACTGCCCTAACATTTTATCCATTACCTGCATAGTGTAGCCGCGCGACATCAGGTAGTCGGCCCATTGTGCATTTTGTACCGTGCGTACCCCGATTTGTACTGACTTGGCCCCGGCTTGTTTGGCGGCCTGGATAGCTGCCGACTCCCATACGCTTTGCATAAGTTTACCCTGATTGGGTATGCGGCTGACATTTACAATCGAGGAGCGGCGTACAATCATTTGCGTCCCGTCCATCCCTACTTCAATATCTCCGTAGCCGACCCCTTCAACCGTAATACTACCCGCTACCTTAGATTTAAGCAGTTCCAAAAATTTTGCGGTTAAAGTTTTTTCTGCGCTGATAGAAGCAGCAGTTGTAGCACCAGCCGCTTTACCTGCGGCTTTAGTTCCAGCGGACTCGGCGGCGGTGGCGGCAGCATCAGCCAAACCAACTAACTCGACAATAACTTTAAGTTTCTCAAAGACCTTTTTGCCACCAGCCGCCGCCGCATCAAAATTCTTGACATATTCGGCTTCGGCTTCTCGCAAAACAGCACACAAACGCGGGGCGGTAATCGAATTAACCCGCGTCGGCACAATCCGTTTGCTGCCAGCGTCGCGCTTGAAAGTTACGGTGGCAGTAAAGGCTTTTAATACGTCGCCCACGCTCATTTTGCTATCGTCGGGTAACTGCTCGAAGATGGCTTTGCCACGCGGCACGTATTGCAACTTGCCCGGTTCAGTAGGGATAATCGGGATGTGAGTTTCGCGCAGGGTGCGATAATCCACCCCTTCTACCGGAGCGGTAATGTAGCCAGGGACGAGACCAAGCCGAAAGGTTGAACCATCGTCATAAGTTATTACCGCTAGTTCCGCCGAGTAAAACTGAATGGATTTAAGATGGTTGTCCATATAAGTTTCATCGGCCATTAGGTCTGACACCGAGCGGGTGGTTAAATCGTCGGCGGGCTTGGCCGCATCTGGCATAACCTGGCGTTGAATTTGGGGGGTGGCCCGCCCTAACGCCAATCCGGTAGGGCTGTGATTGGCTAAGACGGTGTCGGCGGCATGGTCGGCCTCGCGCTCCCCCGCACTGGCTGGGTCGCTTATGTTCAAGCTTCCGCCAGTATGATTAGCCTGGCCCTGCTGGATAGTGTGGGTCAATTCGTGGGCCAGCAGCTTATTCCCGTGTGTAGTTCCCGGCTGATATTGACCTGCTCCAAATACCACATCATGTCCAACTGTATAGGCCAGCGCACTAACCGAACGAGCCGACTCTGCCGCCCGGCTGTCGCTATGCACCCGTACCTGGCTAAAGTCGTGACCGAAACGTGAACTCATTTCAGCCTGTGTCCTGGCATCAAGCGGTTGCCCGCTTTCGTTCAAAACGTCGTGAACAACGGGCGGCACGCTGTCGTTAGCGGGCGCGGCATTAACGGCAGCCCGTTGTAACAGGTTGCTCGACCCTGGTGTAATCGTTTTCGTTTGTTTAGAACGTTGGTAACTCATCTAAAAATAGCTCCCGACCCAACCTATCAAAAATTTGTGGGACATTGCTCCGCCAATGGATTAAGGTATTACAAAATGGACATTCAGCCCCGTCCACCGCCGTTGGGTAATAGGCGTGTTGTTACGCTGAATCTCGCCTCGGAAATTTACATTTAGGTCTATAACATCGCCAGTTTGTACGCCCTGAATTTGCGTCTGGGGGAAATCTTCCCCGCGATAACTACAACCGTTGGTTTGATCGTGCCCGCCTGTAGCATTGACGTAATGATTTTCGGAATTGACCGTATCGGTAGTGGCCTGACCTGCCTGGTCACGATGTCCAAAATTCACCGAAGCCCAATCGGTGTTGCCATCTTCCTGGAACGCGGCTGGCAGACGGCCTCCTGGGATTTTGCTAAAGAACGTACCTACGTCTTGAACCGTCGTACCGCGCGTCAAGGTAGCCGTACCCTGAATAAATTGCCGATATTGGAATTGCGAACAGTTACAACGACTCGAAAATTGGGCTTCGGTACGGAAATGTCCCCTGAACCTGACAATTGCGGGTGGGCCGGCCACAAAACCACCCAGGGGCGCGTCCGGCTCAATCACCCTGAAGGCAGTTAGACAATCGGCGGTACGGGTGGACATCCCCTCTAAACGCTGCTCATTATTCAAGAATCTAAAAGTGTCTGGCCCAACCATACCGTCTTTTTTCAGCCCATATTCTTCTTGAACAGAGGCAATCGCTTCGATATTTTCGGCGGTCAAGCGGCCAGTAATAGGGCCACCCAGCAAATCCTGAATTAGCCGGATATTGGTTGCATCGTAACGACTATGGTTAAAAGCAATCGCCGCCTGAATCTGCTCCGGTGTCAGATCGGTTTGGGCGGCTGGGGTCTCCTCTGGTGAAGGTGTCGCCAGGTCGCGTTGAATAAGCCGTCCAACCGTGTTCGTTGACTCAAAGCCGCCGCTCACTTTTTCGCCGAGGCTAACTTGCGCCGCCACTTTATCCGCTTCTTGCTCGGCAGCATCTCCTGGCGCACCTAGCTTTAGTTTACCCTGCATTTTGCTCACACTAGACCCTTGCTGGATTGTATGGGTCAGTTCGTGGGCCAACAACCTGTTCCCGTGCATCGTTCCAGGCTGGTACTGACCCGCCCCAAACACTACATTACGTCCAACCGTATAAGCCAAAGCATTAACCGCACGGGCCGACTCCGCCGCCTGGCTATCGGTATGCACCCGCACGTGGCTAAAGTCGTGACCGAAGCGCGGTTCAAAATAGCTACGGGTAGTAGTATCTAATGGCTGGCCCGACCCGCTCAAAACATCGTGAACGCTGGACGGTACGCTGTCGTTAGCAGGGACAGAACTAACACTGGCCCGTTGCAAAGTTGCGCCCTTTGGCTGGCAAGACGCACATTCGCCCCCACCCGTATGCTGACCGCAGGCGCAGGCTCGTTGTAACACGCCGCTTCCAACAGGTTTGATGATTGGTGCAAATTTGGCACTATGTATTTGACTTGAATTGGTAGCTCGTTCCACGCTTTTTACCTTTTAACTACGTCCAAACCTTTACTGAGCAATTTCTACCCGACGGTCTAACCAGGTAAGTTTAGGGTTGTTATAAGAAATGGGTTGGGTGCTGCCAAGCGAAGTAGTTGAAAGAATTTGCTTAGGCTGTACTCCCTGCTTCAATAGCTCTTTAGCTACATTATCGGCTCTCTTTTGCCCTAAACTAAGGTTGTATTGGGGCGTACCAACCGGGTCACTATGCCCCACTAGACGCACTTTAACATCAGGATGGTTTTTCAGATGTTGAACTACCCACATTAACGCTATGCCTGCCTCAAACTTTATATCAGCCTTATCAAAATCAAAAAAGACGCTGGTCGGTAGAGCGACTGCAACCGAACGGTTCGGGGCTAACGTAGGCGGGTCTAAGGTCAACTTCTGCTCAGACCTGGGGCCGGGTGGTGGCGGGGCTACTTTAGGAGCCGGGGCAGGTGGTGGGTCGGTAGCGTAATCGTCAATAGTTTTATGATCTGGGTCATCGGCATCAAGCACAAAGGGCAAAGTACGCAACGCGCCACCACAAGCCGTGATTGGTAAAACCACCGGAGTGGCCGTTTCATTTTGATTGGCAGGTTCGTTTTTACTGGTACGACCCCCGTAATAGTTCACGATAACATCTTGCTCTGTCGTAGGCAAACTCTTAAAATCTATCGGACGGCAACGGTCTAAAAATGACCGCAGGTTACTGACGAACTTACTTTGGCGTTCTATGGTAGATTGTTTCGCACCAAAGAAAGCCCCCAGCGCGTTACTCGGTGTATCTTCCGCCGCGAAGCGCGAGTTTGCCTCAGATTTAAGTTCGTGTTCGCGACCCATATCGGTGGCTCCCCGGTTGCCTCCCTGGAAAGGGGCGATAGCGATATACATTAGTTGGTAAAAATGTAACATATCAACCAACCCACAGCGACAGGTAAAAACATAGCGGTTGGGCAGAATTTCGCTCCGGCTGCCCTCGCCCCTTTTAGTGCCATTCCATTTCTCCCATGCTCCCCGTCCGCCCGTGCCAGCCTCAAAACGTCCCCAACGCATCATGTAAGCAGCACCCTTGTCATCGGCAATACTACTGGCGGTCTCAACTACCGCATCCAAATTCGCTATCTCGTTACGTTCGCTTTTATCAAACTTACGTAAAACCGGGCTGGCTGGCGTGGTCTTCTTAATAGCTGAAGCGTCTTTATTGGTGACAATAGCGTGGGCGTTCAGGTTGGCTTCTTGCTCGGCAGCATCGTGTGAACTACCCAACCTCAAAGGCTGTAACGAACTGCTGGTAGCGGCCTGGTTTTGCTGTACCACGTGGGTTAGCTCGTGAGCCAAAAGGAACTTGCCAGACAGGGTATGAGGCTGATACTGGCCTGACCCGAAAACTACGTTATGACCAACGGTGTAAGCCAGCGCGTTGACCGTTTGGGCGGATTGCGCCGCCCGTCCATCAGTATGCACCCGCACCTGGCTAAAATCGTGACCGAAACGCGGCTCTAAGTAAGCGCGAGTGGCGGCATCTAGCGGCTGCCCCGACCCGCTCAAAACATCATTCACGATAGGTGGGACGCTACTGTTAGCTGGAGCAGGGCTGATGGCCGCCCGTTGCAAAGCTGCGCCCTTTGGCTTACAGGTTTCACATTCGCCGCTCCCACCCGTGTGCTGACCACAAGCGCAGGCTCGCTGCAATACGTAACCAGCCGTTGGACTGATGGTAGGGGCTATTTTCGCTTGATTTTGAACCTGCGTACCCATAAAGTCTAGCCTGCTTAACTAAAATGTCACAGTAATGGTGCCTTTAAGCTCAAGTCCAGGTCGGTCAATTCCGGGCGGCGACGGCGCATCGGTAGCGTTACCCCTCGGCCCACTGAGCGAACCTCCAAAGATGATGCGGTTGGGACGGGCGGCTCCTATGCCTTTGGCCGCCTCCATCGCATCTTTTACTGGCTGCACATAAGGGTGAATAGTGTCAGTTAAATTCGGAATGTCTTTCAAATTATGGAAACTTGAGGTTGCTCCCGCGATACGCCCAATGGCTAGTTCACCTTGCTGGAAAATATGGGCTAAATCAGCGAGATTAGGGGCAGCATCCACATCGGGAAAAGATAGTTTTAGCTCCCAGCGGTCAGAAGCCAGTTCCCCCGACAAATTAAGACCGCGATACGATGTAGCCAGGCCGAGCGTACCAGTCCAACCCACGCTGCCAGTTATGCCAAATTTACCTAGTTGTAGTTGCTTGGTCAGACCGCTAACTCCTATGTTTAGCCGATTGTTTCCTCGCCCGATATTGACCCCTTCGGTGACGGTGGTAATAGCACCGCGCACGGCGGCTATAATGGCACTGTCCCCTTGCGCTGGTTGGGGTGGGGTGCCTGTGGCAGTTGGGGCGGGCGGCCCTTGAAGCGGCGCGAAGGTATCGGGCAATTTTAAATTTGGTGTGGTTGGAAAATACGCGACCAACACGTGTCCGTTCAGGGTAGAGCCAGTTTGACTTAATATGCTTTCATCAAAAGAGTCGGCCTGGATTCTGGCGGCGGGTACGCCCAGTCCCACCAGAATAGTTTTAACCTGTGCGGCCCGTTGCGCCGCCGCGCCGCGTTGCTCGGTTTGTTTTTGGAAAAAGTTTGGGTCGTTGGCGTTAATTGAGTTTATATTCCAATAGCCAGTCACATTTATGTATGTGTTCAGATTGGTTAGCAACATACTTTTAACCTTGTCCGCAAATCCAACCAGCCGTGGGTTTTGGGGTGTGACCGCTTCAGTCTGACCCAAATCTTCGGTAAGCGGGGTTTGACTACTGCCAGTCCCCGGTGATGCCAAAGGGGAAGGAACTGCCGTAGGGGTGGCGGGTGCCGTTTGCCGTTGGATTAAAGCGGCGGTTGATGGTGATGGCACTGCTGCTTGCCTGCTTTCGGAAACCGCCAGGGCTTGCTGGTCTGCTTCCTGCTCGTAGCGGTCATTAGCCGGGCCAACCTCCAATTTTCCCTGCAAACTACTCTGACCACGCTGTTGAATAGTATGGGTCAGTTCGTGGGCCAATAATTTGTTCCCGTGTGTAGTTCCAGGCTGAAATTGACCCGCCCCAAACACTACGTCGCGCCCGACCGTATAAGCCAGCGCATTGACCGAGCGGGCCGACTCTGCCGCCTGGCTGTCGCTATGCACCCGCACCTGGCTAAAATCGTGACCGAAACGCGGCTCAAAATAAGTGCGGGTGGCGGCATCTAGCGGCTGGCCCGGCCCGCTCAAAACATCATTCACGATAGCTGACACCCTACTGTTAGCTGGCACAGGGCTGATAGCCGCACGCTGCAAAGTCGCGCCCTTTTGCTGACAGGACTCACACTCGCCGCCACCTGTATGCTGACCGCAAGCGCAAGCCCGTTGCAACACTACGCCCGGCACTGGGTTAATATCGGATATAGCTGCTTTTTGAGTCTGGACTGCACTTTGTTGGCTCACTTGCTCATTCCCCCATAAACCGAGCGGGCGATCTGTTGCCCTAGTTGGGTTGGGTTAGCGGGTTGGGTTAGCTGCACATCGGCGGCAGGAATATGAGGCAACGCCCCACCCGTTTGCAAACCGGAGGTCAGCCCCTGCGTCGTCAAAAGATGGGTCAATTCGCTTTGAACGGACGCTTGCAACAGGGCGCGTTCGCGTGGCGACAGGTTGATGCCGTCCAAAACCAGTTTTTCGATGTGCAAATTTATGTTCATAGTTTTTAGTTATCAGTTATCAGTTATCAGTTATCAGTCCGAACAGCTATCAGCCAAAATATTTGCTATCAGCCGTCCGGGAATTTGTTGGATATGGCTCTGCCCATAGAGAACCAGACACGTCCATTGACGGAGCAATGTCCCACAGAGAACCAGACGTTTTTTAGTCGTCAGTCCGAACTATTAGGTGGTTGTGCTAGTTAGCTTTGTCCAACCTTCGGGCCGTAAACGAAAGGTAGCGAAGGTGCGCCAATGGTTGAAACCATCGTCTAAGCAACCCAAACCTGCTAAAGCAGGTTACAATAGCCAGCTTGTCAGGCTAATCTTAGGCCGTTTGCAACCCACTTTAGTGGGTTTGGGTTGCTTAGACGATGGTTTGCCTGTACCCGGCACGGGTGAACCATTGGCTAATTTCTAACTACCACAACTCCCTATTACTGACATTGAGAGTAAAGTGCTAAACTTGTGGGACATTGCTCCGCCAATGGACTGTTCGGGCTGATTGCTGCTGGCTACCTGAACTCCGCTTCGCTTACAGGTCGGTCTAGCTTCTGGAACTCGGTACGCGCCGCCGATAGCAACATTGGCATGGTGATGGGCGTATCGGACGAAGCCGCCATAAATGCAGCGTTGAGAGCCACGTTGTAAATGTTGCCCCCGGTCAAATTCAGCCGGGCCAGCCGCTCAAAGTCCAAGTTTTCAAGCGGCGTGGGGGCTGGGAAAACTTTTTGCCAGAGCCTTTTGCGCTCCGCCGTGCCAGGAAACGGAAAATTGACTACGAAACGCAAGCGGCGCATAAAAGCCGGGTCAAGCGCACTTTTCATATTAGTCGCCAGGATTGCCAGACCGCCGTAACTTTCCATGCGTTGCAGCAAATAATTTACCTCGATATTGGCGTAACGGTCATGGCTATCTTTGACCTCGCTACGTTTGCCAAAAAGCGCGTCGGCTTCGTCAAAAAACAAAATCACCCCGCCATCTTCGGCAGCATCGAACAAACGGCGCAAATTCTTTTCGGTTTCGCCGATATATTTACTGACCACCGCCGACAAATCAATCCGGTACAGGTTGAGGCGCAAATGGTTAGCCAGCACCTCGGCAGCCAGCGTCTTGCCCGTCCCGCTCGTTCCGGCGAAAAGCACATTGATACCCAAACCCCGGCTCAGACGTTGCCCCCAGCCCCATTCGCTATAAACCCGACTACGCTGGCCCACCTGGTCGGCAATTTGGCGCAACAGGTTCTGCTCGGTTTCGGGTAACACCAGGTCGGGCCAGCCCACGCGCGGCTCAATTCGTTGGGCCAGATTGTCCAGACGCGGCCTGACGCTACGCCGACAAGCTTCCCATAATTCCGCGTCCAGGTCATCGGCTTTGGCTTCGCCTTTTTCAAGCACGCTTTGGGCCAGTTGCCGGATAGTCGGAATATCCAGGTTGAATTGCGCCGCCAGCTTGCCCGGACTAGGCGGCGATTGTTCACCAACTAAAACCTGCCAGACCGCCACCTGTTCGGACGCGCTAGGTTTTGCCACGTCCACCGCCAAATTGGGGCGGTTGAGACGCGGCCACATTTCGCGCACCCCCAAGAAGAAAACCCCATCGCTGCGGCTCAAAAAGCGGTTGAGCGGCTGGGTGGTCTGGCTCTGGCCGTCGGTCTGGTTACTATCGGCTTCCTGAGCGTCCAGATACAAAGCTAAGGGCAACAACACACTTTCGCGCTGCCACAAACGAGCCAACGTTTCCAGTTCGCCCGCGTGGGCTGGCAACATTTCGGTTGCTAGTCGGTACAAATGCAGACCTAGATTGGCGGAGGCCCACCCTGCCACCAACTGTTTGCTCAAACTGTCCGGCCCTAACAATTGTATAATCGGCAGCGTCCCCTCGCTCGTGCTGGCTTTCCAGAATTGCAAAATATTTTCGACGATGGTCTGTTGCGACGGCGGCAGTTCGGACGTATTACCGTTTTCGACCATTGTGACAACCCCAGCCAGGCGGTCATCCAGATAATTCAAACCTTTGATATAGTTGACGATACGCTCGTCTGCCCGCAACGCACTAACCGTGAGCGGTTTTCCGGCGGGTTGGGTTATCTCCAGCAACCGCCAATAGCGCAACGGGCGTTCGGGTGACAACACCTCCCAACCCGGTTCGTCAAACAAAGCCAGGGCCAGGGCGAAAGTCGGATAAGTTTTGGCCGCGTCTGCCTGGGCCTCGGCGCACAAACCCGCAATCCGCGTGTCCATCTCCATAGCCGCACACAACAGCAGCACCGCCCGCTCGAAGTGCGATAAGCCCAAACGTTGGGCCAGTACCACCAATGCGGGCGGCGGGTCACACGCAGCTTCGGCGGCTTGCCATTGCACTACCGCTTGTTTCAGTTGCTCGCCACTATTATCCTCGGTTGATAGCGGTACAATCTCACTAGCTTTGGTAAAGCTTTCCCCCGCGACCTCAACTTCCTCCAACACTATTTCCTGCTCCAAAACAAGCGTCTTCCTGGTAGCGCGTCGGGTGCGTTTGGTAGGCAGGGGCTGGGACGACGGCTCGACGACGGTTTCGACAGCCTCATTTGAGGTCAGACCCACCGTATCGGCGGGCTGTCGGGCTTGTTGTGCCAAAAGCAAACGTAACCAGTTCAGAGCGTGCGCCAGATAATTATTATTCGCTTGCTGCCACTGGGCCATCTCGCTCATACCAGGGTTATCCTTTGAGATGGGTCGAAGCTCGGCGGCGTGGTAGTGCGGTCAACCAGCAAACTATCCACCCCATCCACCCGCAAGCGCACAAAATACGGGCCTGGGTCAACCGCCGTCACCGCGAAAGTCAGGGTAGCGGTCTGGCTGGCGTGCGGTTGGGCCAAAAATTCGCGGTCTCCCAACAACAGGGCCACACGTTGGGCCGGGCGCACTTCGGGGCTACAAGTCAGGGTAATAGTACAATCGCCGTGTATATCCCTGGGCGTAGCCACAATATTTTGAATACGGGGCGCAAGCGTCAGGGGCAATTCGTTTGTCACCCGGTCTTGCTCGGCGGCGCGGCTCACCACGATGTCCAACTCATAAAATCCAGCAGGCCAGTTGAGCGGGTCGTTGGGCAGCGTCACGTTTACCTGGGCTTCCCCAATACCCGTGGTAATAGTAAGTACGATAGGATTGTCCAGCCGCGAGGTAGCAAAACGCACCTGCAAACTATTCCCGTCCAGATGATGCCCATTCAAAACAATCACATCGCCCAGGCGTGCGCTGGTTTGCTGGTTAGGTGGCACCAGGCTTTCCAAAGCCGGGAAGGGCGGTATCAAATCCGCCTGGGAAGCTACGCCCCGGTCATTTTGGCCGCGTGCCAGTACAGGTAAAGGCGTGCGGGCAGCACGGGTGCTGTCAATCAAAACTACGGCAGCCTCATACGCGGCGGAAAGACGATATTGGGTCTGAAAACCAGACCACAACCGGAAAATCTCCTCCAGCGAAAGCGGTTGCAAGGTAAAACGCACCCGTTCAAGCTGGTTAGCCAGGTCGTTGGCGGGCAAAGTCGCCGCCGTCGCTGCTATAATGTCCGCCTGACTCAAAACTGGATAATCGTGCAACAAACTCATAGCGCGGGCCAGCAACCGATGGGCAAAAATATCGTCGTTATCGCGCCCGTAAGCCGTAACCAGATAAAACAAGTTAAGAGCCAGGGGTGGGACTGCCGTTTCGCCCGGTCTGCCCTGACGCGGCACTTCCATATTGCGCCAGGCGGCATTCGGCGCGGCTTGATACAAAAACAAATTTAGCTGGTTGGCGTTGTTCGTACCGCGTGCTTTGTCGGGCGGTTGAACGGTGACTGTCGTATCCACCAAATCGGGGTCGCCCACCGCTTCCTGTGTCAACATCGAGCGCAGCGTAGCGGTCACGGCGGCAATGGCAAGCCAGTTGCTCATCGGAATTCGCCTCCTCGCTGGCGGTTATTACGCTGCTGCAAATATTCCTCCAGGCTCATACCTGGTTGGCGGCTGCTGGCCGCGCGTGACGGTTGGCTGGCTGGCTGGGTGGCCCGTACCTCAATTCGACCAATCGTGACATTGATAGTAGGCGCGGAAGTAGCTGCCGTTGCGTCACGCACCGATTGCTCCTGACTGGTAGTTCGTGGCTCGTAGCTGATAACTGCTGGCTCAACCCGTACCCCGCGTGGCTGGTGGCGCATCGTTCCCTGCTCGTCTTCAACCTTGTTTGGGTCTTTACGCCTTTGAGATTGGCTTTCAGCCTGGGCATCGGCTGCCAACCGTTCGGCAAAACGCTCGACTATACTTTTGGGAGCAGGGCGGGTAGCCTGGGTTTGAGGACGAGCCTGGATTTGGGAATAATCTTCTACTATCAAAGGCTGGATAGCGGGCGCGACAACAGGCGTAACAAAGGACAGTTTGGGCGCAGCTTTGGTTGGCGGTTTAGCGGTAGGAGGTGCGGGTTGAGCAACCTCTGATAAAGTGGGTGGGGCAACGGGTGGCTGGTTTTCTAATTGAACAGAGGGCGCAACGTTTTGTTTTATGTCAGGCTGATTAAGCGATTGGCGATTTTCGCTCCTCTCCGTGGCCGAATTAAAGATTGCCTGGGTGTCAGGTGCTAAAAGCGGGGCCGGGTGGCGAGGCGACGGCGCGGGCTGGTTCAAGCTGTAATCCAGGGCCGGACGCGGTGGCTCAGTTTGCGGCATATAATTCAGCCTGTCGGTTAAATTATCCTCATCAGCGAATTTGGCTGCCAGGGCAGATGGGTTGGTTGATAGGGTGGGACGGCGCGGGCGGCGATTGAGGCGTGTAGATGTGGGCGGGGCGATTTCCTCTGCTGCTTCTAAACCAGCCTCATCATTAGCTGCGGCCAGTTCGTCCGTTCGTGCTTGCACGTCCAAAACGGCACGGGGCGCAGCAAAGGGCGACGGCTCAAACCGTGAGAGAGGCCGAGGTTGCAAAAGAGGAGCAGCCTCCAAAGTGCGGGCGGTTAAATTGGTCAAGAAATCGCTCATCCGTGTATAATTCCCAAATAATATTGTCTGCGCCACTCGCTCAAAGCCAGAATATCGCGCTCGTTCCAACCGTAAGTTAAGGCCAAAATATGCACATCATGCAGAAGGCGGTCAGCCCACCCGTTTAGCTCCTGCCAGAAAAAACTCACGATGTCGAAAGTCAGTTCCCAGGCGTGACCACAACGCGGACAGTTCAGGGCCAGTTGCACATCAGCCTGGGGGTCGGCGGCGGCCATTCCCGCTATCACCTTTTCAATCAGCGCGTCTGGCAAGTCAGCCACTTCTAGCGGCTGACCGTTTTGCCTGGCTTCCAAAATACAGCCTTCTACCAAAAGGTGGCGGCCTGTGTCGGGTGTAATATTGCTGGAAGCCAATCTCAACAGGTCTTGACTATTGGGCAACCGGAAATTGACGGCGTAGTCGGCTTGTGCGATGCTCAAAACGGCGGGCGGCGGCGGCGTAGTTACCAAAATGTCGGATACCAGGAAATTCAGTTCCAAACGTTCGCCACACGCCAGGCAAACCGCCACACTTGCCAACTTTGGGCCACACAACCTTTCGCGCAACCCCAACAAGCGTCCGTCGCGCTGCCCGATACTTAGCCCCGCCAGTTCGTCCGGCGAGTTTTCGGGCCACGCCACCAACAGCAGTCCCAACGCCTTCTGAACGGCGGTCTGTTCGTTGCCCCACTCCCACACTTTTAGTAGTTCCGCCGCCATCGGCATACGCATATTTAGTACCTGTCAGAATGCACCGATGAATGATGAACCTTAACAAAATAACCCGTGTATCCGAAGAAAGGCTGCTTTGTTGGAGGCTGCTCCGCCAGCCGATGGTTCGGAAGACAGTCCATTGGCAGAGCAATGTCCCACAAATGCCTTGTAGGAGGCTGCTCCGCCAGCCGATGGTTCGGAAGACAGTCCATTGGCAGAGCAATGTCCCACAGAAAGCAGGGAACAGTCCATTGGCAGAGCAATGTCCCACAAATGCCTTGTTGGAGGCTGCGTCAACTGGTTGCCGCCAGCCGATGTTTTTGTCCATTGGCAGAGCAATGTCTCACAATTCAATACACGCATTAATTTGTTAAGGTTCATAAACGTGTTGTTAGAACCTGATTTATCAGGTTTAGAGTCTATTTGCCGATGGTTTCAACCATCGGAGCCGCAAAAGAATCTGCCCTGCACTTATAACTTGTTGCTATGATGCAAAAGCTTAGTTAGCTGGAACGGTGGAGCTCGGTTCGGACGGCTCGGCCACTTCCACATCGCGCTCCCAACCTTCGTTTTCCAGCTTGATATGCTGGATGGCGACGGCGTTGGCATTGGCATCCAGGTCGGGCATAGCTTGATACTCCGAAACCCAACAGCGATAAATCTTGTAGGCAATCGCCAGTTGGCCCGCTTCGTTATAGACTTCCAGAATCATATCCTTGCGAAAATCCTTGAGCGATACCTCGCTGCCTAAACCCGCCCCAAAATTCCAGACCTTGTTTGCCCACTTCTCGAACTCGGTATCGTGGGTCACGCCGCGCTCCAGGGTAATTGCATCGTATTCGGTGCGACCCGGCGATTTGCGAGTGCTGCTAGGGTCGCCGCCTTCACGATGTTTGACCACCTCGGTAGTGCGTTTGAGTGCGCCCACTTTGCTGATGCCAGCCACGTACCGCCCGTCCCATTTGAGCCTGAACTTGAAGTTCTTGTAAGGGTCAAAACGCTGGGCGTTGACACTAAATTGCGCCATAATAACAATTTCCTCCCATTATCAAAAACTTCAATTTCAAACTTCGATGGAACCAGCCATTTGTTGCAACTGGATAATCACGAATTCGGCGGGTTTGAGTGGAGCAAAACCTACCACAATATTGACGATGCCCAAATTGATGTCGTTCTGAGTCGTAGTAGTTTTGTCGCACTTGACGAAATAAGCGGCGGCGGGCGTAGTACCAGCAAACGCCCCCTGACGGAACATATTGTGCATAAACGCGCCCACATTCAGCCGAACTTGTGACCAGAGCGGTTCGTCGTTAGGTTCAAACACTACCCATTGCGTCCCGCGATACAAACTTTCCTCGATAAAGAGAGCCAACCGACGCACCGGAATATATTTCCACTCCGAAGCCAGACGGTCATCACCTTGTAGCGTGCGCGAACCCCATACCACCCGACCCGCCGCCGGAAGGCTACGCAAACAGTTGATACCGAGTGGGTTTAATTCACCGTTTTCAGGGTCGGTCAGCTTAACCGTCAGTTGCGGCACGCCTACCAGGGTTGCTTCCAGGCCCGCCGGGGCTTTCCACACGCCGCGCTGGGTATCGGTACGAGCGAAAATGCCAGCCACCGCCCCACTCGGTACAAACTCTTCCAACTGGTTATTGTGGAGTAAATTGGGCTGCACCAGACGAGGGAAGAAAACCGCCGCGTGGTTGCCGCCGACACCCAAACTCGCTATCCCGGTGCGGGCCGCTTCTTTGCTGTTCCAGGCGTGGGGCGGGTCAACAATCAAAAAGGCCCGGCGTTGTTCGCAGTAAGCCGCCGCCTCACTCCACACGGCTGTATCCACATCTTGATAATTAGGGTCATAGGTGTAGGGCGGGATACACAAGAGGTTGAAAAGGTCAATGCCGTCTAGCGCGTAAATACCTTGTTTGGCCGTGCCGATAAATTGTGCGCTACTCAGGGTGTTACCGTCTGCGCCTTTGCCCGCGTCCTCTACTTTGGTGGAGGCAGTATCGTCGTTCCAGATATTGTTAGGCGGGGTTGGGTTGCCATTGGGGGGCGGTACAGCCAGGGGATAAGTTGCCCCACTGCTGACCCGTAGCAACTTTGACTCGTTCGCCAACACTTTATCAACGCGGCGTGCGCTATCTTTGCCAGTCAGGTTGCGGAAAACCTCGGTTGCTCCTGTCACCGTGTCCCGCACGGTCAGGTTAAACAAATCGGCAGCTACAAAGGTCGGGTCAAGCTTTTTGGCAACCTCATCGGTCACATTATGGTCAACCCTGGTGCGTAGATGGTTGCCCCAACCGCCGCCACTGGCCGCTTCCAACGGGATTGCGCCCACAGTTAATTTGGCCGCACCTGCCCCATTCGCCACGCGCACAATGATGGCCTGACTGCCCCCGTTGAGGTAAAAGCTCTGCACAGCGTAGCCAAGCGTGCTATCTACCGACAAACCGCCAAAAGTGCGCTCGAAGTCGCTATAGCTTTCGATAGTTATCGGCTCGTTGATCGGCCCTCGCGCCGCCCGCCCGATAAAGGCAGTGATAGAGGTGGCTACCCCGGTGATAGTACGCACTCCACTTGGGATTTCTTCGATATATACGCCGGGGTAGGTAGGAGTAACGGGCATTTGGACATCCTCCTTTTAGAATTCTTTTATTTAGGGTTTATTAGAGCCGGGCGGAATAGATTGCTCAGGCTCGGTTTTTACAGGTTGTAGGTCGTGGTCATCTAACAACGCTTTTTGGACAAAATCGCTCAGGTTCGGGCTACCCTGCACAAAAGCTTCGCGGCCACTGGCAAGATGGCGTATTAAGCAACGGGTTTGGGTGGTGGTATCATCGCTAAATATACGCAGTAAAAAGACCCCTTCGTGCAGGTGAATTTGTTCGCCTGTATCTACGCGCACCACTTGTAAAGCAAGTGTCTGGTTTAGCTGGTTTAGCTGGCAACTTACTATTAGGGAGATAATTTCGTTAGCCATAATCCGCCAGCCTTGTAATCTGAATTTGTAACTATTCAGCCAGGCAGAAAAGGTAAGGGAAAGAGAGTTTTTTAGGGGACACCCACCCACGAGTGGGTACCCGCCCCGCACGGGGCGTTCCCCGTGACCCCCTGAATAGTTACCTGAATTTTTAATTAGACCATTTCGCCATCCATCGTTTCTATGGCCCAAACGTAGCCAGTAGAGGGGTTTTCGTCGAGTTTAATCTTAAACGTAGCACCTTGCTGTACCACAAAGGATTTATCTTGGTCAGCTTTGGTGAGAGTTAAATTTTCCACAGTCGTGCTCCTGGTGGGGCCGTGTCGCTGCGCTCGGAATGACAAACCAGAGGTTGCTGCTACTTTTATGGTGTACGGCCTAATTTACCATAAGCCGCTCTATTTTGGCTCTATTTTGGCTCTATATTATGGCTATCAGGGCTTTAATCTGGGGCTGTGGTTCTAAGCCGAGTTCTTCGGCCAGGGCGGTTTTGCAACGCTGGTATTGGCTCAAAGCTTCGCTGCGGCGGTTCGTGGCTTGATAGATGCGGATAAGTTGCAGGTGGGCGGTTTCATCACAACGATTTTGTTGAAGTAAAATGTTGGCCCATTTTGCGGCTTCGTCATAACGTTGGCTTTCAAAATAATATTCAGATAGTTTGGCGGCCACCGTCAGATAGACACTCTCAAACTGTTCACGTTGGATAAATGACCAATCGGCGTACAAATCTTCGTGCATAAAGGGGCCACTGTATAACTGACAGGCCGCTTCATAGCTGATAGCCATTGCGTCTGACGTAGTAGCATTGCGTCCAGCTTGGTACAAAGCCAAAAACTCGGCGGTATCCAGGTTTAGCCTCACGGCTGGATTTAGCTGATAAATTTCGTTTTTGCACGACAGATAACCACCGCCAGGCTGGTCGGCGAAACCACTGTTCAAAGCGCGACGCAAGGCACTGGTAGCCACAATTAGTTTGTGACGGGCGACATCGGGCGTATCGTTGGGCCATAATAGTTCCATCAACACGTCCATCGTCTCGCGGTGTCCGGTTTTAGCCACCAGATAACGCAACAACGCCTGCCCACTGCGGTTTTGACACAGCACTACGGTCTGGCCCAACCGTCTGACTTCAAAGCTGCCAAAACACTTGATGTACAAAGGGGGCAGCAGCGGCTCTTTTTCAGGGTTGCTTTCAGCGGCTGTCGCAGGCACGATTACGGTAATTATAGGATATAAGGTTGCAGAGTCGAGCGGATTTTCGGACGAAGTGAGATTGGATACAAGCGCGGTCAGAGCGTACAACTGGTGTTGTTGCTGTTGGTCAGCCTGGGCAAACCGCTTACTGGCTTCGTGTAAAGTTTGTTGGGCCTGCACGTATAATTCGCGGTTGCGTAGAAAGGCGTTCAAGGCTGTTGCCAGAGGATTTTCTTGACCAGCCAGCTGGACGCGGGCCTGACTAAAGTAGGTGGTAGCTTCGACAAAAAAACCCTGGCGGGCGCAATCCAGACCACGTTCGATTAGATGCAGTACCGGATAACTTAAAGACTCCTTCTGCTGGGGCAAAACAAGGGACACTGATACACTCATGGTTGCCTCCAAGTGCTTTTGATTCAAAATTACGCTCTTTGGGTGGCAAGTTTAATTGTATCTATTTTACTCTATTTTGCTGTGATATTGCCAACAGTTTGGCGGTGCAATTTATTACATTATTTTAATCAATTTTCTAGCCAGTAGTGGCATTATTCTCGATATACCGCCAATGATAATAATGTTGACCCAGGTTGCCCATCTCGACTTTTTGCACTCCTACGCCAGCCAAGGCCGGATTATATGTAAGTACGCGCCGTTCAAATAGCTGTACCAGCACCGTTTGAGTTGCGCCCACGATTTTGGTTTGTACCCAATAGGGTTCGCTGACGGCAAAGCCAAAAACGTTGCTGGTAGGATTGGTAGTATAAATAGGCTGATTCGGCACGGGCTGGCCGCTCACCGGGTTAACCGTCGTCCCTTGCAAATTTTGGAACGCATGGAAGGGCGCGGCTATATTATGTCCGGTTTCAGGCTGGTACGTGCCGATGGTCAGGGTTTCGGGCGGTGTAATCGTCTTGGTTGAGCCATCTTTGGCAATAAATTGGTTGATGTTTGAACCAACCGCGTTCGGTTTAGATTTCGCATCTGCGCCGCCCAATGTCACGACGTTTTTGAAAGAAGCATACACTGGGGTATCAGGGTTAGCCACCACCGGGTCGCCCGCCACCTGGGTTTGGGAAGGCTCAAGCGTCGCAAAAGTATTATCGCCGTCCTGCCGCGAACCGCTAACCAGTTCCTTGACCAATAAGCCACTGGTCACACCCCCGCTTACCGGAATATTAAGTTCCATGCGGGCTTTGTCGAAATACTGCACCAGCCGCATCCCACCCGGACTGTTGACATAAGCTTCGTACAAGGAACTGGCTGCCCCAACCACGCTCGGCCCCCAGGTGTAGGGGCGGCTGATACCAGACGTACCCACCAGCTGGTCTTGCACCAACCAACGATACTGAAAGTTAATATTGCTAAAATTTGGCATTTTTGATAATTCCTAAATAAAAGGTAAAAGCGGGAAGTCGCCGCCTATAATAGGTTGCGGGTCAACCCCCAGCCAGTTTTTGAGAACGGTACTATAGACCGAGCGGAAATCTACCGTCGGTATCATGTTGCCGTTGTTCAAATTGGTTAGCGAGGGTTGCGTACCGTAAAGTCCGGCTTTGAGACCGCTATTCTTGCCCCCAAGCACAAACATCGGCTCGGCACTGCCGTGGTCAGTTCCCAGGCTGCCGTTTTCGGCCACGCGCCGCCCAAACTCGCTAAAAGTCAACGTCATCACCGAGTCGTCCAGATTGTGCGCCGCCAAATCCTGATAGAATGCGCCCAACCCTTCGGCCAAATCTTGTAACAAGTTGCTATGGGTTTGAGCCTGTTGACGGTGAGTATCATAGCTGCCATCTGTCCCTACATAAAAGATGCGCGTCCCATAATCGGCGTTGAGCAACTGGGCGACGGTTTGCAAGCTAGAGGCAAAGTTCGTCTTGGGGTAAGTAACGGCGGGCTGATAATTATTGGCTAGATTAGCAAAATCGCTGCTGGCTGCCAGCGCGTCCAGGGCTGTCGTGCGTATATATTCGGCTACGGAATTTTGCGTGACGGTATTATAGATGGCGCGGGCGGCTTCCAATTGGGCGGTTCGGTCAGCCTGTAGCGCATCAGCCTTGAACTGAAAATTATTCAACCCGTTAAAAGAAAGCACAATAGTTTTGTCCGTGGTAAAAGCTAACGGGGCGGCCCCCTGCGCGACTTCCCCCACAGCCATACCGAGGCGGGGCAAATTGGCTGGCCCCACGCTGCCGCTTTGCCCCGCCACATAACGCCCCAGCCAACCGCTTGTCGGGCTGCTCAGGTCCGCTTGCGCCGACTGCCAGATCGCCATCGAGCGGAAATGGCTATAGTTAGGGTTGGGGTAAGATGCGCCGCGCACAATCGCCAGATGACCCTGACTATACAAATCCATCAGAGGTTTGAGAGCCGGGTTAAGACCGAGCGCATTGTCCAATTGCAAAACATCGCTGGCCTTAATCGCCAATGTGGGGCGCAAATTATAATAGGTGCTGTCGGTGTAAGGCACGACAGTATTGAGGCCATCGTTACCGCCACCCATCTGTACCACCACTAAGGCCCGTTTGCCCTGGGCCAAATCCGCACTACTGGCCGCTACCGTCTGGGCCAAAAAGTTCGGCGCAAACGCCCCCGATAGCGACAGCAGCCCGGCGGTTTTTACAAAATTTCGACGTGAAATCATTGCTTTTTTATCCTTAGTTCAAAATATAGTCCGGGCTGGACATAATTAGATGCAAAGTGCCGCGCACTCGCATATCAAGCGCACGCCCCGCCGGATTACCATTGGCTGCCGCCACAAAGTCTGTCGCTGTCGGGTTTGTACCACTACTTAGATAATTGCTCAAAGCCGTTCGTACCTGGGGGGCGGTCTGACCGTCCAACAAATGTTGCACCAACCCGTCAACCATCGCCTGGGCCGAGGTCGCGCTCTGGACACCGCCCGCCAACAAATTGTAGGGGCTATAGGCCAGAGGCAGCATAGGATTGCGATTAACCGCGAACAAATCGGCAGAGTTAATCCGGTCAAAGAAAGAAGCACTACCAATCCAGGCCGGGCCACCCATCCAACCTCCCACATTGGGAGGATTGAAAAGGGTTTGGCCCATCTCGCGTGGCAAATAGTTCAGATACGGCTCGAAGCTACTGATGCCCAATCCCTTGAGCATACCTACCATATATTCAACCGGACTTTTGACCAGGGCGCGATAGGCTGTCATGCTCAAAAATTCAGGTGCAGTCAAAATCGCTCGTACCAGTTGTTTAGTGTCGTAGTTGCTATTGAAGAAAACATCGGTCAACCGCCCCACCAAACCGCTATCGGGGTTGGGGTAGGCCAGGAAAGTCCATAAACGGGTCGCAATACGTTGGGCCGTCAACCTGTTGCTCAAAATGATGTTTATAATGTCATCGCCATCAAAATTTCCGGTCTGACCCATAAAAGTCTTAGCACCGCTATCGTGCTGGTTGGCCTGAAACACAAACTCCGTCCCCCGGAAAGTCCAACCGGTAAAGGCCCGTGCCGCCTCGCGCACATCTTGTTCGCTATAGTTGCCGATACCGATGGTGAAAAGCTCCATCATTTCCCGCGCCCAGTTTTCGTTTGGGCTGCTTTTGCGGTTTAGCTCTCCGTCCAGATAGTCCAACATAGCCGGGTCACGGGCTACTTTTTTGACCAAATCTCGAAAATTGCCCAAAGCATTGGCCCGGAACATTTCGTTTTGGTTGACCAGCAAAAGCGGAACCCGTACTTTGCTATAAGCACTGGTAAAAAGACCGTGCCAAAATAGCGTCATTTTTTCTTGTAACGGCTGGCGGGTGTAGGCCATCGTCAGCAGCCACCAATAGCCCAAATCGTTAAAGCTCACCTGCTTGGGGTCGGTGGCTTTGTTGGGGTCAAGGTGGAAAGCCGCGCCCAAATCGCTCAAATTTAACAGGTTTTCAACGGCCTGGTTATGGCTCAGGCTGGCAACCTGGGCAATCTCCGCCGCCGTTCCGCCAAAGCCCGCCCTTCGTAACAAGTGAGCGGCCTGCACCTGCCTGTCGCTCAAAGGATTATCACTCATTTTACCTCGGAATTAGCTTGTATATTTTGCTGCCTCTATCATCAAGAGCTTCGAGCCGTGAGCCACGCGCTAAAGCCAATGCCCTATAGCTTTAGGGTTTAAGGCTCACCTTAGTAGTACACCCATTCGACCCAAATCTAACATTAGGACTTGTACCATACAAAATTGCATTGCTTCTAATGGCATCATAGGCTACGGTTGTAAAAGAAGTGTAAATTCGAGGTTAAAAGCTTGTAACTCACCTTTTCAAACCCATATTGACAAAAGATATGTGTTTTGGTATTCTTGCATACAATTATACAAAGAAATATAGGTGGTAAAAAATGATGTTGAACAATTTTAAGCGGCATAACCTGGACGAAGAAATTTACGAGCAGCTACGCAACGGCATTTTCGGAGGCGAACTGCGGGCTGGGGAGCGGCTGATTGAGCTAAAACTGGCCGAAAAGTTAGGAGTCAGCCGCACGCCTTTGCGCGAAGCCCTGCGCCGCCTGGAAGCAGAGGGGTTGGTACGTACCCTGCCGCAAGGCGGTTTGGCCGTCAGCCAGTTAGACGCAACCGAAATCGAGGAGCTTTTTGGGGTGCGCGAGGTATTGGAAGCTTACGCCGCCCGGTTAGCCGCTACTAAAATTGGGCCGCACGATATGGCTCTGATCGAGGGGCGACAAAAAGTAATGATTAGCTATAATCGGGTCAAGGCGGAAAATTTCGATGCTAAGTTGCTGCTGGCGGCCCATAACCAGTTACATCAAGCTATTGTAGCGGCGGGCGGCAACCAGACCTTGTATCGGCTGGTTTTGGATATTCAGCAACGACTGGCTCGTTATGATGCCGCCGTGCTAAGTAATTTTAGCTTGCGAGAGCGGTTCATTTGTTACGACGGGATTGCCCCTGGTGAGCCAGATTTTGAATATAACGTGGGTGGTCATTATCTGCTGCTGGATTTACTGCGTCAGCACGATGCCGATGCAGTTGAAAAGTTGATGCACGAACATATTGAGGGTCAAAAAGAGTTAGCTTTAACACTATTGAAACACGAGAAAGAGGCATAGCTTGACACAACTGGAACGGGCGGCTAACCAAACCCAGACCGCGACAATCCCTTATATTGAAGCCGCAGCAAAAACTAACCAAAGCGGTAAACTGATTGGGTTTGGTATCGCCGCCTTTGCGGGTATCTGTTATGGCAGCCTGCCGCCGTTTGCGAAGTGGGCTTACGGCGATGGCGCAAATGTCAACGCACTTTTGACCATTCGCTTTGTAGTAGCCACGATAGCGGTGTGGGCGGTAGTGCTGTGGCGACGGCCCGCTTTGAAAATCGGCGGGTGGCAGGCGGGTGGTATGGGGCTGCTCGGACTGATTTTTGTGGGCAGCGCATCATTTTATTATATCTCGCTCCAGACTATCGCTAGTGGCACCTCGGCTCTGCTGGTTTATATTTTTCCAGCCTTGATAGTGGTGTGGATGGCTTTGTTCTTCGGGGAACGCCCCAACCGCTATAAACTAGGGGCGTTAGGGCTGGCTCTGCTTGGTTGTGCCTTAACGGTTGACCCTATCGCAGTTTTTTCTAGCGGTCAGAGTCTCAATTGGCTGGGGGTGATTTTCGCGCTCGGTTCGGCATTGTGCAATTCATGGTACGCCATAGTAGCAGCTAAGTTTGGACGCGGTATGTCTGGCCTGACTGTCGCCGCCTGGAGTTTACCCGTCACAACCTTAATTTTTGTAGGCTGGCGAATGGCAAGTGGTGGGCTAGACTTTTCAATGGGCGCGGTGGCCTGGCTTTGCTGCTTGAGTATCGGCGCATTAACGGGCCTCGCCGTTATTATTTATCTGATAGCAGTCGAACGGATTGGGCCAAGCCGCACCGCCATTACCGCCACCACCGAACCAGGCACGACGGTCTTGCTCGGCGTTTTGTTGTTGGGCGAAAATATGAGTTTGATAAAGCTGGGGGGGGGAGTTTTGATTATCACCGCGATTTTGATATTGAACCGTAGTTAGGAGCTGATTTTGTTGTAGGACGCACAACTCGATTTGCCGATGGGTGCGCGTCAGATTTTTGTATTTGACTGCCAATGGTTAAAACCATCGTCTAAGCACCCCAAACCCACTAAAGTGGGTTCTCAAATACCCCAATCCTTATCACATAAAGGTGTATTACGACCTGATTTATCAGGTTTGGTTTGCTTAGACGACGGTGAGGCCGTTGGCGATGAATAAACTGATAGCCACGTAAAAAATTGACACTCGCGTTTTGCCGATTTGACCCTTGACAAAACTAACTTCCTAATGTATAGTAGGCTTACAAAAGTAAGTGATAATACTCTGTATCACAGGGTGTATTTAGAATGTATCTATAATTAAAGGAGAATTTTACGATGAACTGGATTGTTGATAACTCTCACTCGGAAGTTGAGTTTACGGTCAAGCACTTGATGATTTCGACGGTCAAGGGTCGTTTCAAAACTTTGGGCGGCACGGTGGTGTTCGACCCGGCCAACCATACTACCTCGGAAATTGATGTAACCATTGACGCAGCCAGCGTGGATACTCACGACGAGAAGCGCGACGGTCATCTAAAGTCGCCCGATTTCTTCGACGTGGCTCAGTACCCTACCCTCACTTTTAAGAGTACCAACGTCGAGAAAATCAGCGACGAGAATTTCAAGGTGACGGGCGATTTGACTATGCACGGTGTGACCAAACCTGTGGTGCTGGACGTGGAATACGGCGGTCAGGGCAAGAGTCCTTTCGGCTACACTGCCGCAGGTTTCACCGCCAAAACCAGCCTTAACCGCAAAGATTTCGGCCTTAACTGGAACGTAGCGATGGAAGCGGGTGGCGTGATGGTTAGCGAGAAGGTCAACATCAACCTGGAAATAGAGTTGATTGCCCAGCCCGCCGCTGTCGCCGCGACTGTCTAACATTTTTTCAAGATTCAAAAAGCGGCTGGAGCGTTCCAACCGCTTTTTTGTGTCCGCTTTCCAAAACACTTTTTTAATGCTCAGGGTTTTCCATTGTGACCCATTCTTCGGCCCAACTGCCAATCGCGGCGATAACGGTCTCCATCGCGCGGCCCTTTGTGGTCAGGCTATATAGCACCCGTACCGGACTTTCTGGGTAAACCGTCCGCTCCACCAAACCTTCGGTCTCCAATTCGCGCAGCCGTTCGGTCAGCACCCGGTCACTCACGTCTTCAATAATTTTGAGCAGGTCGTTGAAGCGACGCGGCCCATCCATTAACACCCGAATAATCAGTCCCGTCCAGCGTTTGCCCAAAAGCGTAACCGCCTTCTCAAACTTGGGACAAAGCTGAGTATCTATCGCTTGCACATCTATTATACTGCTACTTGCCATTGCCTTACCCTATTTGGTACTTTCTTACCCAGGTTGTTTCCCTTGTGATAAATATTACCTGTCACAACCTTACCTGATTATTTTACTACAAAGTCGGTGGTTAAACAAGCAGATTTTTCAAGCCTGCAAGATTAGGCACCACATCCGCCGCAAAACAGTGAATTGAGTAGTAGTATAATCAGTGGGCATTTGTGGCATACGGCTCCGTCAATAGATGTTCTCGATTTGGTTTTAACTGAGGAATGCTTGCTCGCGGTAACCGCCAACAGACGGCGCAGAGTAGCACCAGGATACTGATTGGCTCAAGTACGTCCCAATTGAGAAAGTGAGTGTTGACCATCAATATCCATAGTAATTGGGTAAAAAGGGTGACTGCCCCAACCAGACTCCAGCGCACACCTTTGGCAAATTTGGTGTGGGTAATTGCTGGAATGAGGGTCAAACTATAACCTACCATAAAAGGTAAGATTAAAACTACCTGGTCATAAACCAGGCCGTAAGGCATTATGGTTTCTGCTCCCACGAAGCCAAAACTAAGTAGCAGTAGCAGTTTAAGAGTTGGATTGAGCCAACCCTGTTTGTGTAGCCGCCAGAGCGTAATTGCCATTACCGCCACGATTAAACCACAAGCCACAAGCGAGGCCGCATACCAGACGGTTGGGTGACTGGAAGCTCCAAAGATTTGGTAAAACGCGCCCCAAATGGTAGGGCAGGTCTGAACAGCCTCAGTTTTTTCGCCCATATATTCCAGCCAGCCTTGCCACGATCCCCAGCCGAGCGGCAGCGACAGCATAACCAGACCGCACGCTCCCGTGACTGCCCCTACTAATACCCGCCAGCGGCGTTCCCACACTACCCATACACCCAGGGCCAGGGCCGGGCAAATCGCCAGTTGAGGTTTGATCAGCAACAGGGCCACCAGCAGCCCTGCCCAAAAATCCTGATTATTAGACTTGACTAGCCACCACCCGGCGAGGGTAGCCGGGAATAGCAACCAGAGGGCCAGCTGGCCGTTATGTATAAGGACGGATAATGGGCGTGATAGCACAGCGAGAGCTATTAGAAGATATAGCCAAGTCAGAGCCGGGGCTTGCCATTCTAGTAGCTGGCGACCCAACCAAAACGCGCCAGCGAAGCAGACTTCACTACTTACCAGCAAGAACAAGGCAGCCAGACCGATTGGCATTGCCCCCAGTGGTAGCAAAACGATAGCAGTCCAGGGTGGATAAAGAAAAATTGGGTTGTGAAAGACTACATTGGTGGCCTTAGTAGCCGCAAACCATTCAGGTCGTATATATGGGTTCTGACCATTTAGCAAAGCGTGGCCGTTTAGCCAGAAAATCGCCAAATCTCGCTGCCGATAATCTTCCGAACTGACCACGTTGAGCCAGTTAAACAAGACAAACACTCCAACCCCAACCAGGATAAAGCCTAGCGTGCTAATTTTATAAGCACGAGACAAACTATTCCACCCTTTGACATTTCTGGCCCAAATAGTGACTTTAAGCATACACATTTCCGCCTAATTATGTTAAACTTATTGTAATTCGATTAGCAGTTTCTAAAAGACAAAAGGACAGAAGGGAACAAAGGCTATTATGCGCGGAAAAACGTGGGTGTCAATTATTTTTAAGACCTTGCCTTTGGTTGTAATCGTCTGCGCCTGGGCATTGGTGCAATACGGCGTGCCATTGCTGGCTGCTGGGACGATTACGGTCAGTGCCAACCCCCAAACCATCGGGCCAAACGGCAGTTCGGCTATTAGCGGCGACAACGGTAGTGCCACCGACACAATTATACTAAGTATTAGCCCGGCTAATTTGGGTACTTTTGCCAGTTGTAACTGTACCTCTTATCAGCTTAACAACCCTAATAACAGTAACCCATTTTTTAGCTTTAGCGATAATTTTGTCAGCAATGGCACGCCCGGCACGGCTACTATTACCGCCTCCGACTATTTTGGTAAGGTTACGTCTGGCACTACCAGTGTCACCATTGTGCAGCCCACTTTGAGTGTCACGCCAACTTTTTTGACCTTCAACACGGTAGCCGGTCAGGTGGCTCACTCAGTACAGACGGGTCAAGTCACGCTTTCGGCCACCAACGGCACGGTCAACTATACCAGCAGTATTGGCTATAATAATGGTGAGCCGACAGGCTGGTTGAGTGTCAGTCCGGCCAGCAGCAGCGTCGCACCGGGTCAACCGCTTCCAGTTACGGTCACGGCAAACAATAGCAATTTACCTGCTGGTACTTTTACTGCGCGTATTACTTTCAACAATCCCGGCAATCCTACTAACAACACCAGACTTACAGTTACCTTTAATAACGCGGCACCGCCGACAGCTACCAACACGCCCGCACCGCCGACAGCTACCAATACACCCGTCCCACCAACAGCTACCAACACGCCCGCACCGCCGACAGCTACCAACACACCCATCCTAACTACTGCTGTAGGTCGCACCACTGCTACCACCTTGCAAGCGAGTGGTACGATTACCATTAGTGGCAAGGTTACAGTTAATGGTGTGGGCGCGTCCGGTTTGACCGTGCGGCTCAACGGCGGTAATTATCGCCAGACCGATAGCGGCGGCAACTACAGTTTTGTCAACTTGCAGGCGGGCCGCTATCAACCCGTGTTGCTTGTTGACCCGACTAAATATACCTCACTGGACGGCTATCCCAGAGCCACTGATGTAGATGGCTACGTTTACGCGGTCATTCCGGTGAGCGATAATCAGAATGTGACGGGTATCAACTTCAATTTAGCTACTGCCACCACAGCGACGACCACTGTTGCCACGACCACAGTAGCGACGAGTACCACTGTTACGACAGTGGCAGAGACACCTACACCTGTTGCGACTACTGCAAGTGGCTTACCCCCTGCGCCTACGCCTACATTTACGCCGACACCTAATTCCGACTTTGCTGGTTGCCAGCCACCCGCGCCACTCGCTAACGTTTTGAGCTTTAACTACTGTACTACCCAGTCGCCCACCGACCCAAACCAGTTCCGGGTGGACGTGCTGGTTTTTAACGCTACCAACCTTAACATAGATTTGTCCAACACGCTAATTTTCAATCTGCAAGCTGGAACGCAAACCCGCAAGCCCGCCGTCAGCACCGGCAAAGTATCAGTGTCTGGAGACGGTAGTCAGCTAATTTGGAGCGGTTTCCAACTTCCACCCGGTCAGCCTGCCACTTTGAGCTTTTTTATCAGCAAAGCGGCGGGCAGTGTAGGCTTGATCAACAGTATCAAGGTAACAGGTGTCAATCTGGTGACAGGTTCGCCATTCTCCGCGATTTTACCCTCGATACAGGCTCAAGCCGGGCGTGGTCAGTCCCCAATTTACCCGATTGGCGGTAGTGGTAACGGTAACGGTAACGGTAACGGTAATGGTACGCCATCAAGAGGTCAAGGTGGTGTTAGCAACACGCCAGCCCCTAGCCTGCCCAATACTGGTACGCGCCAATCCATCCAAACAGCAACGCCCGATTTCCTGGCCCTGCTCAGTATTGGGTTGGGGCTGGCATTGGGAGGCGGGTGTATCTTTGGAGTGGTTTGGCAGCTTCGCCGCCGTCGGTAGTGAGCCGTCAGTAGTCAGTTAGCTAAATTCTGGCACTTGTCATTCCGAATGGAGTGAGGAATCTCTAACTCAAATTAGGGATTTCCCACTCCGTTCGGAATGACAAGACTGGCTTGACTGACTATTCACGATGACAAGCTCTACTATAAGCGCAAGTTCTAAAATTATAAGTTGGAGAGTAGGAATTGATGGAAACCAAGACCGCGATTTTGTTGATTGGTCACGGTAGCCGCGCCCCAGAAGCAAACAAGGCCATGTACCAGGTGGCCGCCACCCTGAAAGAAACCCAAAGCGTGGCGATTATAGAATGTGCCTTTTTAGAGATCAACCAACCGGATATAAGCATGGGTTTGTCCAACTGCCACCAGGCCGGAGCCACGCGCGTCCTGGCTATTCCGTACTTTTTGCACCTGGGCAACCACGTCCAAAAAGACTTACCGGGTATTATCGCCACGTGGCAGACAGCCAACCCTGGTATTGAGGTGACTATGGGTCGTCATTTCGGATACAGTCCCAAACTGGTTGAGTTGGTACAAGAACGCATAAACGAGCTTTTATAATTTAGCTGGTCCACTCCGCCTCGAATTGGGTATCCTGCTCCGTTAATTTGGTGTATTTGATGCTGCCGTGCTTGATGCCAGCCATCCCCATGCTTTCCAAAGCCATCCCACGCATCAAATCGGGCGAACCCGGCACCCGATAAAGAATAGCCCGAATATAGCCAGGGCGTTCGGCCACGATTTGAAATTCACCAAAAGGCAACGCTCCGCCCCCGATACGGAAAAAGTAATGTACCGAACGCTGCGTCCCCAACGGCCCCAGCGTTAGCTTTAGCACCTGACCTACGGGCCTTTGAAAAAAGCCTTTGGTGATACTGCGCCCAATTTTTTCGTAGCCTAGCTCAGGCTTGTCCAAAGGGTAGAGCAGACGGCGCAACCAGTCCAGCATTTCGAGATAACGCGGGAAAGGGTAACGGGCGGGCAACTGAAGATAATCCAGATCGAAATGCTGTCTCAAGCCCTCAGCTATAGCGGGTTTGGTAGCTATTTCACAACCTGTAACCAAAGCCTTGAGACCACTATTACTGATGGCTGGCTCGTTCCAGCTTGTAACTTTGCTCATCTCAACCCTCAGAAGCGTTTCCAGGTTGGCTAATTTCTGTGACCAGTACGACTACGTTCATATGTTCGTCAGTGCGGCCTTTGAATGTGCCACGCACGGGCGGGATGTCATCATAGTCGCGGCCAATACCAATTTTGATATAGCGTTCGTCGGTCAAAAGTTTGCGATGGGTCGGGTCAAAAGCTACCCAACCGTTGACTTCCGGCCCACAGAAAACCTCACACCAGGCGTGACTTGCTCCGGCCTGACCTTCGGAAGCAGACCCGGTATAGAGATAGCCGCTGACATAGCGAGCGGGCAGACCCACACAACGGCAGACCGCAATCATCACGTGGGCAAAATCCTGGCAAACTCCACGTTTGAGGGTCATCACTTCGATACTGGTACTATGCACATCGGTCACACTTTTATCATAAGCAAAGTCTGCATTGATACGGCGGCTAATTTCTTCGGCCAATTGGCGATTATTCATATTTAAGCTGGCGAACTGTTGACTATATTCCTGAATGGCCTGGTCAAACTGCACATAGCGGCTAGGGTTCAAAAAATCCAGCCGCATTATCTCCTCGCCAGGTAGGGCTGGCACATAACCTTCGCTTGTCACCACGATGGAAACGGCCCGAATTTCGATTTGTTTATGGCTTTGCAAAATATTGAAATGATGCACGTTATTACCATAAAAGTCGGTATAATATTCGATATTAGCTAGGGGTTTCAGTTGCAACACAAAGTCCAGGCACTTTTGCGGCGCACCTTCATCACTACGTGGTTGCAAACGCACCTCGGTAGCAGTTTCGGAAATGGGTTCATCATACCCAAACGAAGTAATATGTTCGACTTTTAATTTCATTTTTTTAAGTTATCAGTCTTCAGTTAATACCAGTTATCAGCCCACGATGAGACATAGGACAAAAGGTTATCGGTCTTAACTGACAACTGAAGACTGATAACTGACTGCTACTCATTGTTGCTGCTGTTCGGCCTGACTCCATTGGGCCAGGCCACCGTTTACGCCGTTAAATATCATCGCAAACTCCGGTTGGTCGGTGAATTGCATCTCCGGGATGCGATAAGCGAAATAAAGCTCGTAAATTTGTTCGCCGATTTTGCTAATGCGCTGCTGAATGTCTTCCAGGTAGTCGTACAAACCGCGTTCGTAGATGTCTTCGATGGTAGTATATGAAAGCTCGGCTTCGAGTTTGCCAATCAAGCGGTCAGCGTTATTGTTATATTTCCGGTGGGAACTACCGGAAATCCGCCACAAAGCCCCCTGGGTCGCATAAACCGAAAAATAGACACTGCGAGGGAAACTGCGGTCTAATAACAGAAAGCGCAGAATCGTATCCGGGTCAATGCGTGACAAAAAGATTTTGCGGAAGGCTTCTAATGCACTGCAACTTTTCAAGACCCCCATCCACTGAATTATATCCGACGAGTCGTAGCCGGGCGCATCAGGCACAGCCTCATCTTCAAGCTGGGGTTCCAGCAAATGATATTTTACTCCCACCAACCGGGCGGTATTGTCGGCTCGTTCCAGATAGCGGCCCGCCTGCACAAACTCCCAACCTTCGTTGTGCGAAAGCGTGCTATCGGTGATGCCCTGAAACAAATGCGAAGCGTTTCTAACTTCTTTGTAAAAATTATAGGGGTCATTTTTGAGCAAGAAGGGGTTGGCCGCTTGCAGGTAATGATACATATTGTTGACCTGCTCCCACATCTCGCTAGAAATACTTTCGATGATGCTGCGGGCGTTCTCGCGGGCCAGAGCCACACACGAATAAATCGAGTTAGGGTTATCGCGGTTGAGAACCAAAAAGTCGGTGACGTTATCGGCGTTGGGAGCATCATAAAGGTGATAAAAACGCTCTTCGCTGCTCGTGACCACGATCAGCGACTCCCAATAATCGCGGCTTTCGATAGACGAGATTTTATTCAAATCTAGCAACAGATGAAAATTAACGTCCAGGAAGCGAGCGGTATTCTCAGCCCGTTCGATATAACGGCTCATCCAAAACATTGATTCGGCTACACGCGAAAGCATAATTCCTCCAAAGTTATCAGTAAACAGTAGTCAGTTATCAGTCAAAACCGAATGCTCTTTGACTAATGACAAGTATTAACTGACTACTGTTTACTAACTACTATTTTCTGAGTAAATGAGGCCAGCATTTTCTTCACTTCAACTATACCTGCTGCCAAACGCCAATAATCAGCATCGCCCAAATACTCCAAATCGTGCGCTAAAAGCAAATGATATTCAACTTCGCAAGCTGAACCCATTGCAATTTGTAGAAAGTGAGCGAACTATGCTTTACTACTTCGCCCACAGCCTTCCGCTATATTAGCTGGTACGGAAGCACTCGCCCTTCTTATTTGGCTGGTCAGACCATAAAGCTCAACCTTTGGAAAGGCAAGAGTAGCCTTGTATATATCCAGAGTAAGATTGTGCGACTTTTCCCAGGCAACTATTTCCCGAAAGTTCTGCATCTTAACTGCCTCCTGAGTAGTAAACCGTTTTCAGTTTTCAGTTTTCAGTCAGAACTAAATACTCCCTGACTAATGAGGTGTATTAACTGTTGACTGACTACTGACTACTGATTACTGGCTGCTAAAACTGGTTTTAACTGATTACTGACGACTAATCATACAATACCCAGGTATCTTTGCTGCCACCACCCTGCGAAGAATTGACCACTAACGAACCGGGCTTGAGCGCGACGCGGGTCAGGCCGCCCGGAACAATCTTGACCGTCTGACCGTACAAGATGTAGGGGCGCAAATCAATATGACACCCGATCAGGTCGGTGTCGTTGACGTAAGCGGGGTGGCGCGAGAGTGAAATAGTAGGTTGGGCGATGTAGTTACGCGGGTCGGCTTTTAGCCGGCGGGCAAACAAATCGCGCTCGTCCTGGGTGGCGTGCGGCCCAACTAACATCCCGTAGCCACCCGACTCGTTAGCTGCCTTCACCACCAGTTTATCCAAATTTTCCAAAATATAGGTTAGGTCGGACGGGTTGCTGGCAAGATAGGTCGGCACGTTGGCGATAATCGGGTCTTCGTTGAGGTAATATTTGATGATTTGTGGCACAAAGCTATAAATCACTTTGTCGTCGGCCACGCCTGTACCGATGGCGTTGGCAAGCGCAACGTTACCCGTGCGATAAGCGTTGACCAGACCCGCCACGCCCAACCGCGACTCGGAACGGAAGGTCAAGGGGTCAAGGAAATCGTCGTCTACCCGGCGGTAAATCACATCTACCCGTTTGAGGCCCGTCGTGGTGCGAGTGTAAACCTTGTTATCGTTCACCACCAAATCCCGGCCTTCGGTTAGCTCCACGCCCATCTGCCGAGCCAGGAAAGTATGCTCGAAATAGGCGGAGTTGTAGATACCGGGGGTCAGCACTACGATATTGGGGTCGGGGCGAGAAAGCGGGCTGATTTGTTGCAGCACTCGCAAAAGTTCCTGGGGATAATCTTCGATAGCCCTCACGCGATAGCGGTCAAACAGGGACGGAAAAGCCCGCTTGATGACCTGCCGATTTTGGAGCATATATGACACGCCGCTAGGGGTACGCAAATTATCTTCCAGCACCATATACGTGCCGTTAATATCTCGGATAATGTCCGAGCCAGTGATATGAATATAGACACCCAATGGTGGATTGACACCCATAAACTCGCGCCGAAAGTTTTTGCTGGTCAGAACCAGTTCGGCAGGCACGATTTTATCTTTGAGGATTTTTTGGTCGTGATAGAGGTCGTGCAGAAACAGGTTGAGCGCAGTGATGCGCTGGGTCAGGCCACGCTCAATCAGTTGCCACTCGTTGCCCGGCACGATACGCGGCAATAAGTCGAAAGGGAAAATCCGCTCGATGCCTTCGTCGGCACTATAGACCGTGAAAGTGACCCCTTGATTGAGAAAGAAAAAATTGGCTGTCTGCCGACGCGCCGCCAAATCTTCGCTGCTAAGTTCGTTAAAGCGTTCTACCATCACTTTATAATGAGGGCGCGGCAGTCCTTCGGTCTCGAACACTTCGTCAAAAAAACGGTTGGTTTCGGGGGCGTAATTTGCAAACATTTCGGTCATTGGCAACAATCTCTATTAAGGCGGCAGAGCCGCACGTATATAATTTTTGATGGTATCACGGGCTTCTCAAGATAGGCCCATTTCTGTCGGGAGGTTGCCTTCTTTGCTGTAACTATCCCTGTGCAAAGGAAATAGCTATTTGATTAAGGACAATATAATAGAAACGCCATCATTTTGCAAATCAAGCCAACGTCATATAATTTTAGTCTTAGCTCTTAGGCACGTCCTCAACCCAAACCAAAAGTTCGCCGGGTTGTACCTTGAGAACCCGGCACACCCGATCTAACACATCCAACCCGATACGACTAACCCTACCTGTGTATAGGTCGTGGGCTGTATTGTAAGCAATATCAGCTTTGTCGGAAAATTGCTTAATGTTCAAACCCTGACGTTGGACGGCTTCCCCAATCAAATTAACAATGGTCATCTAAAAATCTCCTTGCCCTTTTAGTTTTAACTGGTAGCAGACAACCGCTAGGCGACGGTCAAAATTAGCGGTTCCCCATCCGTCACTGCCAAACTATGCTCGAAGTGAGCCGAGAGCTTGCCGTCGGTTGTCACAATAGTCCATTTATCTGGCTTTACATATACGTCCGCCTTGCCCACATTTAACATCGGTTCAATCGCCAGGCACATACCACGTCGTAAAGCCATTCCACGGGTAGCTTGGCGATTGTGCGGCACAGACGGCTCTTCGTGGACTTTACGTCCGATACCGTGACCACCCCAGCCTTCCACGACGCTAAAACCCCGCCGTGTGGCATAATCGTCAATGGCCGCCGCAATATCGTGTACGTGGTTGCCGAGCCGGGCCTGGGCAATCCCTAGCAACATAGCCTCTCGCGTGGCTTGCAGCAATTTTTCAACCTGGGACGTAACTTTCCCGACTGGCAACGTCACCGCCGCGTCACCATTCCAACCTTGATAGGTTGCGCCTACGTCCAGGCTAACAATGTCACCTTCCTTTAGGACGCGCTGGCTGGGAATACCGTGTACCACTTCCTCATTAAACGAAATACAAATATGACCGGGGAAATCATACAACTTGAAAAAGGCCGGAGTACAATCTTGTGAACGAATATAATCGTCGGCAATTCGGTCAAGTTCCAGGGCCGTAATTCCAGGGCGCACATATTTTGTCAGTTCTTCAATTGTGCGCCCTACTACTTGTCCAGCCCGCCGCATAAGAACAATTTCGTTTCGAGTTTTGCAACTTACCATAGCCGCTCCTTCATCTATAATTAACTACTCAACTATCTAACTACTTAATTATAACTCAGCTTGGAGGTTTGTCAATAACAAAAAAGACAGGCTACGTAGCCTGCCTCTCTCATTCTTATATCCACTGGCGGAGCAATGCCCCACAAGGCAGCGAACTTCGAGTTTCGGGCAAGCAGCCGGAAGGTTCTAAGCTCACTGCTCGTGGCTCGAAGCTCTTTTTAGCGGTTAGGGCGTTGCAAAGCCTGACGGCTCAACATAGTAAGTTGGGTAGCTTTGTCGAACAGATGCAGGTGTTGGAGGTCGAAGCCTACCGTCATCTTATCGTTGGGCTTGGCGTGGGTACGCGAGTCTAGCCGCGCCTGGAAATTATGCGGGCCGGTACTCATATACACAAAGACCTCACTGCCCATCGGCTCTACCACTTCCACGTTAGCTTCCGCCGTCTGGCCGTCATTGACGTTACCCGACGCATTGGCATCAAAGACGTGTTCCGGTCTGATACCGAAAACCACTTCCTTGTTGAGAGACCCGCTCAGTTCGCGGCGGTATCTTTCGGGTAGGGTCAGCTTGAAGGTGCCAGCGTCAAGATACATCTCGGACTCGCTGCCAGTCAGCACACTCTCGAAGAAGTTCATCGGCGGGCTACCGATAAATCCGGCCACGAACATATTATCTGGGTAGTCATACAGGTTCTGCGGGCTGTCCGGCTCTTGCATCAAATTACCATCTTTCAACACCACGATGCGGTCAGCCATCGTCAGGGCTTCGGTCTGGTCGTGGGTGACGTAGATAACCGTCGTTTGCAAACGTTGGTGCAGCTTGGAGATAGTGGTACGGGTCTGGACTCGTAGCTTGGCATCCAGGTTGGAGAGCGGCTCGTCCATCAAGAAGACTTTGGGTTCGCGCACAATCGCCCGGCCCAACGCCACACGCTGCCGTTGCCCACCGGACAGCTGTTTGGGCTTGCGGTCTAGCAAGTGGTTGATTTCCAAAAGCGTCGCCGCCTCGGTCACGCGCTTCTTAATCTGCTCTTTGGGGGTGTGACGCAGCTTGAGACCAAACGCCATATTGTCATAAACGCTCATATGGGGGTAAAGGGCGTAGCTCTGAAAGACCATCGCAATATCGCGGTCTTTGGGGGCTACGTCGTTCACGCGGCGGTCTCCGATGTAGAGATTGCCACCCGAAATTTCTTCCAGTCCAGCAATCATCCGCAAGGCGGTAGATTTACCACAACCGCTCGGCCCAACCAGCACCAAAAATTCCTGGTCTTTGATGTCCACGTTGAGGTCTTTAATCGCCTCGAAACCGTTGGAATAGGACTTTTTGATGTGTTCCAACACTACTCCAGACATAGATTTTCCTCCTTGAAATACCTAAAATTTGGGGAAGACAAGCAGAACTGAAACCGTCTGCTCAAGCCTGCGCCAGTTTTGACCAGAAGCCAAAGTTGGGCGATAGCCGGGAGTAGGTGGGGCATCAGTCCGGCAAAAACAGAACTATTCGGCAAACCCAACGCGCCAACCCGTGTCAGGGGTCAAGAAATCGTTGGGGGGCTTTTTAGAACTACGAGCCGTGAGTTATAAGCCACGCGCTAGAACCGATGCAGGGTAGCACCGTTTCAAGTTTAAGGTTCAAGGCCCATCTCGGTAGCAAGAAGCCAAACGCCGCTTTCTGTCGAACTTTTACAAACAGCCGAATGCGTATTTGTATTGGTTAGATTATATGCTACCTGTCAAATCCGGTCAAGAGCGTGTGATATAATAGTTTTCAGTCGTCAGTCAGCAGCGAACAGCAGGTTTAATCATCGCCAATGGTTGATGAATTTTAACAAAATAATTCGGTATTCGGTAGTAGCCAACGGTTAAAACCGTCGTCTAAGCAAACCAAACACGTTAAAACGTGTTACCAAACTATTCGGCAACCTGATTTATCAGGTTTGGGGTGACTAGACGACGGTTTCAACCGTTGGCTGCTGATCAATCCATCAGCGTTTCGACTGACGACTGATGACTGAAAACTGACGGCTATACAGTTCCAGGAAAGACCACCGACTTGCAAAATTTAGGTGAGAACCAAAACAATAATAGGGCGGGAAATTTGGGCGAAGTTATCGAGACTAGCCTGACCCATTTTTCGGCCCAAAGCTTTGAGGTTGACCAATCGCCGCCGTTCGGGGGGCTGGTGCGGGTGCGTGACCGGAGCGGACGCTGTGAAATTTTTGGGGCGGTGGCCCAAATTGCGACGGGTGGGCTTGACCCAGGACGGCGGGCGGTGGCACGAAGTGGGGGCAGGCCCGGTCTGGCCGATGAACAGGTTTATCAGGACAACCCGCAATTGAGCCGCCTGCTGGTCACAACTTTTGACGTGGCAACATTAGGCTGGCGGCGGGTGAGCGATACCGAGCCAGAACGCTTTAGTTACGTTTTCCCCGATTACCCGCCGCCACTACATTATAGTGTGGCCCTTTGCTCTGACGCAGAGATAATAGCCTTTACCGCTAAACCGCTTTATTTGCGAACACTGCTGGCTGCTCCGGTTGGGCCGGGCGAAGAACTGGTGGCAGCTGTGCTGCGACGGGGGGCAGAGGCACGCGGGGCGCAAGGTCACGGCTGGCTGGTGGAAACCGGACGCGCTCTAGCCCGTCTGCTCAAAGAAGATTACGAACGCTTACGAACTATTCTGGAAAAATGTGGTGACTAATTATGTCAAGTAATGGCAAGAGTTGGGAAGACGATTTGAACGGATTTGGCGACGGACACCCCAACGGTCACGCCCTTAATGCTATCTCCAAAAATATTGATTTCACAGTGCGACGCAAACCTGAAAATTTCCTGGGTGTAATTACCGAAGGCTCGTTGGCAAAAGGCTTAAACGCCCGTATCCGCACCCGGTTGCCGCTTGAGAAAATTCAGACAGGCCAGTTTGTGACGATTGAGGCGGATGGGGTACGCTTTTTCGGGCTGCTCACCGATGTGACGTTGGGCGCAACCAGCCCTGGCGTTTTGCTAGACCCGCCCACTCCCAACGACGATACGCCCGCTCTCGTGCGCGAAGTGCTGCACGACATCTATACCTTTGGCGATGCCCACCTGCAACCGTCGCTGGCTTTGTCGGCCCAGGATAACACGCCCAAACCCATCCGCAGCGTGCCGAGCCATTTTACGCCTGTATATATCGCCGAGGAGCAAGATTTTGATAAAGTTTTCGGGGCGGAAAACGTGGGGCAGCAGGGCGGCACGAACTTTGCTATCGGTCAGCCCCTGGATATGGAACACGATGTTTGCCTGAACCTGGCACGCTTTGTGGAACGCTCCAACGGGATTTTTGGCAAAAGCGGGACTGGCAAGAGCGTTTTGACCAAGTTGATACTGGCGGGTTTGATTAAAAGTAACCTCTGTTCCAATCTGGTTTTCGATATGCACAATGAATATGGCGAGGGCAGCCAGGGCGAGGGCGGTTACAAAATTAGGGGTCTCAAGTCGCTGTTTGGCTCAAAGGTGATGGTTTATGCTATTCGGGACTATAAGCCGGGCGACAATACTAAACGCGAACGCCGCAATGTTCACGCGGACGGCGATTTGATTATCGGGATGAACCAGATTGAGGTCGAGGATATTTTGCTGCTGCGCGAGGTGCTGGGCCTCAACCCGACTGCCGCCGACTCCGCTTATATTTTACAAGGCAAGTTCGGCCACGATTGGATTGCCAAGCTGCTGGCTATTCAGGAAGGCGAGGAACTCAAGGAGCTTTGCGAACAAACGGGAGTCAACACCAGTTCGGTTTCGGCCCTCAAACGCAAGCTTTACGCTATCCAACGATTGCCCTTTGTGGAGGAGAAATCCAGCTTCGGGATGGTGGACGAGATGATTATGGCGTTGGAAAAGGGGCGGCACGTAGTAGTTGAGTTTGGTAGCCAGGACGATTTGTTGAGCTATATGCTGGTTGCCAATATTATCAGCCGCCGCATTTTCGACAAATACAAGGAAAAGTCCAACGTCTATAACCGTTCCCAAAACAAAGCCGACGAGCCGCGCCGGATTATGATTACTATAGAAGAAGCCCACAAGTTTCTGACTTCAGAAGTCGCCAGCCAGACTATTTTCGGCACGATTGCCCGCGAGATGCGTAAGTATTTTGTGACGCTACTGGTGGTTGACCAACGCCCAAGCAGTATTGACAACGAGGTGTTGTCTCAAATCGGAACACGCATTGTGGCCCTGATAAACGACGAACGCGACATCGAGGCGGTCTTTACGGGCGTAAGCGGAGCAAGCGGCCTCAAAACGGTGCTGGCTTCGCTGGATAGCAAACAGCAAGCTTTGGTGATGGGCCACGCCGTCCCAATGCCCGTTGTTATCCGCACGCGGGAATACGACAACAACTTTTACAAGTTTGCCCAGGCCAACAATGGCTACGATAAAAGCATTTCCGTTCCTGTGGCACAATATGAACCTTTTGAGGATTGGGAAAGCAGTAATCGGGCAGAAAGCCTTAAAAAAGACGACGACGATTTGTTTGGTTGATTTAAGTTACTAATAATGTAACTACGCAGCCCTGAGTTAGTTTTTGTAAGAGGCTGCTCCGTCAGCCGATTTTGCTGGCGTTACGACAATGGACACTATCGGCTGGCGGAGCCGCTGCGCGTCTTACAAGCAGCCTGAATAGTTATCATAATCAGGACTTTCGCTTATAGCAGAGCTTGTCATTCTGAGCGAAGGCTCTGCGTAGCGAAGAATCTGTTGATTAGGCTAGTTTTCCGAACAGATCCTTCGACTACGCTCAGGGTGACAAGCGAAAGTCCTAATAATAATTAAGCAAAGGAGAATCCGATGGAAGCGATGGTGAAGGACATCCCGGTTTATTATGAAGAATATGGCACGGGTATCCCAATATTGATGCTACACGGTTCGTCGGTGGATCATCGTTGGATGATGGCTAACATAGAACCGGTTTTCCAGAACCGCACAGGCTGGCGGCGAATTTATCCCGACTTGCCTGGGCAGGGGAAAACACCAGGAGCCGAGTGGATCACCACCCAAGACCATATTCTTGAGGTTATGACCGGGTTTATCCAGACTGTTGTACCGGGCCAGCGTTTTGTGGTGGCCGGGCTATCTTATGGTGGCTATCTTGCGCGGGGAATGGTCTATCAGCTAGGTTCGATGATTGACGGAGTATTACTCTGGATACCTCAAGTGGAGACGGATTTAACCAAGTTGCAAGCCCCCAAGCATCAAATTTTAGTTGAAGATGCCCAATTCCTGGCCGCTTTGACTCCGCAAGAAAGCTTCTTCCGTGATACGTTTGTGGTTCAAAGCCTGGAAAACCTGGAGTGGGTACGTACCAACGGAATACCAGCCTTAGCTATTGCAGATTGGGCCTTTCTAAACAAGATCGGCGACCTCTCGGCTTTTTCATTTCCGGTGGATCAATTACCTGCCCCTTTTCCCGCACCTACTTTGATAGTAACGGCCCGCCAGGACTCTATGGTAGGCTATAAAAGCGCGTGGGAAATCCTGGATAATTATCCGCGTGGTACTTTTGCGGTACTTGACCGGGCTGGACACTTTTTGGATATTGAACAAAGAACCCTGGTAGGGACTTTAACGGGTGAATGGTTGAAGCGGGTGGAGGAGTATATTGCCCAAACTTCTACCTTGGATCGGGGGAGCAAAAATGGCTAGTACAATAGAAATAACCCAAAGCTTAGAACAACTTTATACGTTCGGTAGAGCGGATGAGATACAAAGCTTCCTTAGTGCAAATCCATGCTTGGTGCCGCTACTTGAGGAAGCTTACCCCCATATTCGCCGCTATTTCCCTGACGCTCAACTACTGCTTGAGGTGATTACAGATACCGAAGTAGCGGGCTGGGTCACTTTATTTTTGCATATAATTTCTAGCCAGCCAGAAAAGGCGTTGGGAAAGTTACACGAGTTTGAAGACGACTACTGGCTGGATAATCTCGACCGTTCTCAAAACAAGCTTTCGTTTAGCATAGGATACCGATGAAGTTTATTTGGCTACAGTTTCTGTTGGTAGCAAAGACTTTTGTAAGACAGGCAGCCACGTCACGTTATCAAGACGCATTGTTACGTTCCGCTATCAGTAGGGCTTACTATGCTGCTTTTGTTAGCGCACGCAATTTCCTTCGGGATAAAGAGGGTGTCATCTTTAGCTCAAGTCCCGATACACATCAACAGGTGGCGAACCATTTCAGAAATAGTCCTGTTAAAAACCACCGTCAAATAGGAATAATGCTTTATAACCTACGTATTTTACGCAACAAAGCCGACTATAGCGATGATTTCTTGGGTTTAGTTCGGCTGCTAATGATGCGGTAGCAGACGCGCAACGTGTTATAAATATTTTAGCCAAATTGAAGTAAAGGTTGGAGTGCTGACACAAATTAATCTGTTAAGCTTTCTCGACTTTTATCTTAATGAAACATCTTGGCTGCCTCTGTTATAATATAAAAGAGTAGGTTTGGTTCGATTGTAATTACGGGAAGTAAGCTATGCCGATACTGATTG
Source organism: Chloroflexia bacterium (assembly GCA_038207455.1). Classification (GTDB taxonomy): domain Bacteria; phylum Chloroflexota; class Chloroflexia; order Chloroheliales; family Chloroheliaceae; genus JBBQZT01. The sequence continues at coordinate 154,829 of JBBQZT010000001.1, read as the reverse complement.
TTTTGATTATTTTGGCTGGCGCGTTCTTTGTATTTCAGTGGCGCGGACTTCTCAAAGACCGCGATAATGAGTTGACCAATCCTAACGCCCACGCCTGGCGCAAACCCTGGAATAAATGGGTGGATAAAGAGTTATACGGTCAGCAGTACAACAGGAGCAAATGAGTTACTGATGGCAGTACGCAGGATTTTAAGCGTTGAGAATGAGGCGGACGCAGAGCTTTTGAGGCAGCCGTCGGCTAAAGTCGGGGCGGTTGACCAAAAGATAAACAGGCTGGTGCGCGATATGACCGACACCATGTTCGAGGTGGATGGCGTAGGCATCGCGGCTATTCAAATTGGCGTACCGTTGCAGGTGGCGGTGGTGCGGGCGATGCGGGACGCAGAGGACGAAGAAACTACCCGCACTATCGTTTTGATAAACCCCACCGTGACCCAAATTAGCCCTAAAATGGAAGAAGAGTTCGATGGTTGCTTGAGTGTGCCGGGCTATTGGGGCTTAACTGACCGCGCGGTGTTTATGCGGGTGGGCTACCAAAACCGCTTTGGACGCTGGATTAACGGGCGTTTTGAAGGCTACCTGGCCCGCGTGGTGCAGCATGAAATTGACCATTTGCGCGGTATCCTCTATACCAACCACATTTCTGACCCTGAAAAGTTTTATGAGGTGGTGGAAGAAGACGAGCAGGCAGCCATCAGTGAGCAGCAGACAGCAAACAGCTAGACCGCCAAGATTTGCACCACAGCAACCAGTTGACGACACGGAGTTCACGGAGAGGAAACGGAGTTATTCACCGCAGAGTTCGCAGAGGGCGCGGTGAGGGAACAAGAAGTTGGTGTGTGGTGGGACATTGCTCTGTCAATGGACTGTACCCGAACCATCGGCTGGCAGAGCAGCCTCTTACAAATTCAACTCCGCTAGAACTGTCCATTGGCGGAGCAATGTCCCACAAGCCACCTACTTCCCGTTCTTTCTCTGCGTCCTCTGCGGTGCAAAGTTCCTCTTCCCTCGGCTGCTGACTGAAAACTGATGGCTGATGGCTGATTACTATTGCAATAGGTAGAATCAACTACTGCTGAGTGGGCCAAATTAGGTCTAAAGACGCATACCATTCAATGGTTAGTTTGTTACAATATGCACGAAGATTGATACAAAAGCTAACGGCTGTTAGCTAGTCAAAGTTGGAATCTCAGGTTCTGACTGACGACTAGAGCCGGTGGCAAAAATCTTCGAGTAATCTTAAATGGCCGGATTTCCTCGTATTTTTGTTCGGCCAAACATTTTAAGATACCTCTTAAATACTCCTCCTACTAACACTAACGAAACCAAACCATCGGGCCGTTGCTGGCGAGCATAGCGGCCCGATTTTATTTCATAAGTTACAAGCCAGCAGTTGTCAGTCCTCAGTTTACAGTCAAACCCAAAAACCTTTCGTTCTATGTTTTACTGATAACTGTTGACTGACGGCTGATTTGATAGACAAAAGCAAATAAATATTATATACTTAATCAAGAACTATTATGTTATGTATGTTATAGCTCTTAGGGCAATACATAACTATTAGGGCATAAGTTCACTTGCTTTGTTAAAGTAATGTTGCAGGCGGCGCATCCTCGCGCCCGTATAGCCGTTGGGTCTGGCATATTAACGGGCGCAAGGACGCGCCGCCTACGGTTTATCGAACGGTTTTGCTTTGGTAATGATAATTTTAGAAGGAGAGTATTTTATTTTGAATACTAAGTCCGAGTTGCGCTCCCATTTGCGCCTGACCCTTTGTCTGGCCTTTACCTTATTGGCTTCGCTATTGCTGGCCGCTTGTGGTGAGACTGCTACCCCTGCTCTCACCACAGCGGCTGCCACTACGAGTGCGGCGGCGACTGCCGCTATGACAACGGCGGCGGCGGCTACGACGGGGAGCAGTGCAGCCACCAATCCTTGCCCCGACGCTGTACCGTCCGCGCCCGCCGCTACGAATTTGCCAGCCCTGATAAGCGGTAGCGAGATGCCCAATCCTTTCCGGGTGGGGCTGGTGCCGAACCAGAACCCTGATAAGGTCAAGGGCCAATACCAGGGTTTCAAAGATTATATGGAAAAAACGCTGGGTATTCCCGTAGAGCTTTTTGTGGCTAACGACTACGCAGGGGTGGTACAGGCGATGGTCTCGGATAAGATTGATATGGCGTATTTTGGCGGTTTGACTTATGTGCAGGCCCGCCAGCAAGCTCCCATCGTGCCGATTGTGACTGAAGTTGACCGCTATACTGGCAACAGCACCTATTGCAGTGCGATTATCGTGCCGTCGGACAGCCCTGTGCAGAAAACCAGCGAACTCAAAGGCAAGACTTTTGCTTTTGGCGACATCAGCAGCACCAGTGGCAGCCTTTTCCCTCGTATTATACTTGACCGGGCAGGTTTGAACGTGACCACTTTGCCGGGCGACCTCAAGGATAGCAAATTTACGGGCGCACACGATGCGACAGCTTTGGCAGTCTCCAATCATAGCGTGGACGCGGGTGGTTTGGAAGAGCGCATTTTGCTTTCGCTGGAAGCGGCAGGAACGGTGGATAAAACCAAAGTGCGGGTGATTGACCGCGTGACGGTGCCGGGCTATCCCTGGGCGGTGCGGAGCAAGCTGGACAAAGGTTTTGTGGATAAAGTAGTCGCCGCTTTCCAGGGTATTAAAGACCCGGATTTGCTCAAGCTGCTCAAGGCCACCAGCTATACCCGTGTCCAGGATAGCGATTACAATTATGTGCGCCAGCAAGCCGAGAAGTTTGGTTTGTTAGCTACTAAGAAATAGAAATAACTTATGTATGACACCGCAGCCGCGCCCGATAATCTTAATCAGGTTATCGAGGCGCGTAACTTGACTAAAGTTTATCCCAACGGCACGGTGGGGCTGGACGGTTTGAACGTGACCATCGGAGCGGGCGAAATGGTGGGGGTGTTGGGGCGCAGCGGGGCGGGTAAAACTACCTTTTTCCGGCTGCTCAACGGCGCAATCCGGCCCTCAAGCGGCGAACTCCAGGTGCTGGGCCAACCGCTTGAGGCCCATCTGCCGCGTCAGCAGTTACGCCAGCTACGGGCGCGGGTGGCGGCGGTTTCCCAAAACCATAATGTGATACCGTCGTTATCGGCCCTGCAAAACGTGTTGATTGGCCGTTTGGGACGTATTTCTACGGCGCGGGCGGTGTGGTCATTGGTTCACGTGGCCGAACCAGAGCGGGTGATGGCAGTCCAGGCGTTGACAAAGGTGGGCTTGCCAGAGCAGTTATACAGCCGGGCCGACCAGCTTTCGGGCGGTCAGCAGCAACGGGTGGCGATTGCTCGCGCTCTGGTGCAGCAAGCGGAACTGGTGTTAGGCGACGAGCCTATCGCTTCGGTGGATGTAAAAACGGCTGGGGCTATCCTGGAACTGTTCCAGCAGCTTAACGCGGACTACGGGGCGACGGTGCTATTAAATTTACATCAGGTGGATTTCGCGGTCAAATATTGTCGGCGACTTTTGGTGCTTTCACACGGCAAGCTGGTCTATGATGGTACGCCTGCCAACCTGGAAAATTTCCAGCTTTATGCCGAGGAGGACGAGCCCTCAGTTAACAGTTTTCAATCGTCAGTTTTCAGTTAAAACCGAAGACCTTGTGTTAGCGTTTGAAAAACACACCAAAGGATAAATCTAGCGGTTACAACCGAGACTGAAAATTGAAGACTGCTTACGGTTGGCTCTTGTAAAAGATGTAAGGTTGACCCGGCGCATAATTGAGGTCGGAAAAATTCCCATCAGGACTGCGATAATCCGCGCCGTAGCCCCAACCGTTCCAGTCGAAAACTACAAGGCTACGGGCGGGGGCATTGCGGCTCACGTCATAACGGCCCTCCAGCACTACCAACTGATTACTTGCGCCATCCAGGGCCGAACTGACCCCCTCCTTGAAATCCGATAGAGCGAATTCCCTAAAAGGTTGGGCCAGAGCCGAACCCGCCCACACAGGCCGGATAGCTGGATACTGATTATGCGTCTGCGACTCGGTCACATTGCGCCAGCCATATACAAAAGGGTGATTGCGGAATATGCCAGCATCATCCCAACCCGTATTTTTCCAGAGGGTAAACATCAGTTCGGGCCGGGCATCGTTGTCGGCATCAGCGAACTGAAACTGCATCACCATCCAATCCGGGGGCGACTGCCAGATTAGATGCCACTGGTTTTGCGCGTCTGGCCGCCAAACGCGCAAGCTATGCTGCTGGTCAAGCTGAATACGTTCCGGTACGTGTGGCGCAGTCTGGTAAGGAGCATCGCTGCGGCCCGTAGCGTAACCGGGGCTGTTTCCCATCACATCCTGCACTTCAATAGTGCGGCTGCCTGGCAGCACCGTTTGTTGGCCGTTGGCAGCGTCTCGCACATAAGCCAGAGCCGCCACCGTTTGCCATTCCTGACCGTTCCAGAAAAGCGATTGGGCCGCGAAAGCTCCACCAGATGGCGAAGATTGGGCCAGCCGTGCCAGGGCTGCCGCTCGTTCTGTAGGCAGGAGCGGACGGGGACGGTTATTTTCAATTTGTAAAGGAATAACCTGCGCCGCCGCCACGCCCTTTTTATCCAGACTCACAAACAACCCTGCCGATTGACGACTTTCGGGAGGCCAACCAGGGTCAAAAATAAAATTGCCCAAACTGTAAGCCACTACCGTGTGGCCCACTACTTCAAACGGTTGTAGTACGTGCGGGTGCGCCCCTAATATCAAATCTGCTCCCGCCTGACTTGCCTCCTCCACAAAGGCCCGCTGCCAGTAGGCGGCAAAGGTTTGATACTCCTCACCCCAATGCAAAGCCACAATCACAATATCGGCCTGGGAACGAGCGGCGCGTATTTGGGCCAGCAAGCGGGGTGCATCAAACAAAGCGATGGGAGCGCGGGCCGCCGCTGCCGTATCCTGAGTATCCAGCGCACCCGGCCAAGCCCCCGTTGCAGCTATCCAGGCGATTTTCAAACCCTTCATGCTCAAATAGCGGGTGGCCTCGGCTGCGGCCTTATCGTGGCCCGCCCCCACGTACTGAATATGAGCCGCCTCTAACGCCCCGATAGTATCGTCCAGACCTGCCGCACCAAAATCGAGTGAATGGTTGTTGGCAAGCGTGACAATACCAAATCCGGCCCGACCCAAAACCGCCGCGTCCGAAATGCGCCCCGGAAACTCATAACCGTTCGTAAAAGAGTGGGCAGCGTGGGCAGGCGTAACCAGAGGCGACTCCAGATTGGCAAAAGCTATATCAACACTGGCGGTCAGACTTTTGATTTGGGCAAACGGATAATCGGCCCGTTCGGGTGAAGCGTCCGCGGTCTGCTGTACACCGCGCCCCAACATAATATCGCCGACAGCCAGCAAACTAACCGTCGCATCGGGCGTGGGCGGAGATTGGCCCGCCTCTTGCACTCCCGAAACCTGCCAAAATAGCAGCCCGCCCAGCATTGCCATCAGTACCAGCAGCGATACACCCGCCAAACATTGCTTCATCTTTACCAAATCCAGCTATTTCAAACCAACGAGATTTCTATTTACCATTTCATTTCTATAGTAATAATGCGGTGCTGAAGCCAAAGTTACGGCTGCTGGCCCGTTCGGTTTTGCACCGCAGAGAACGCAGAGGGCGCGGAGAGGAGAGCCAAAAGAAATTAAAATCAGACGCACCGATGGTTGATGAACCTTGAAAATTAAAATCAGGACGCACCGAAGGTTGAAACCATCGGCCAGCAGATTCCAAACCGGATAAATCCGGTTGCAAAACCCGCTTTGAACCCATTAAAATGGGTTTAGAATCCCTTTGCCGATGGTTTCAACCTTCGGTGCGTCCCGATCAGCGAATTAGAACACCGCAGGATAAATCCTGCGGTGCGCCTGGCTATATATTGATTTTACTGCGTCGGTTTGGGCAAAAACTGTTGGAACCAGGCCAGTTGCGATTGAGCCGCAATTAGCTGGTTGTTGGGCAAGAACAAACCGTGACCTTCCCGTTTGAACAGCAGCATATTGGTTGCCAGCCCGTTCGCCTGCAACTGATCATGGAAATTGACCGAAACCTGATATGGCAAGAAGTCGTTCACACCATCAAAAATAAGAGTGGCGGCTTTGACTTGTTTGGCATTGAGAACAGGCGAGTCCTTAGTATATTCTGCCGGGTCATCAATCGAGGTGCGACCCTCCAGATAGGAGATATAGGGGGTCTGGCCCGATTGAAATTCGCGGAACAAATCCAGCAACGTACATTGGGTGTTGGCGGCGGTGTACAGGTCAGGGTGGCGGACGATGCTTTGGCTGGTGAAGTAGCCACCATAAGAGCAACCAGTAATGCCTACGCTCCCTTTCGCAGTATAACCCCGGTCAATGGTCTGTTGTACAATTTCGGCCATCTCGTCAATGTCAAGCTGCCCGAAGTTTTTGTTGTCAGCCAGGGCGTTGAGCCGTTGTGGGCCAAAACCGATGCGGCCTTCGAGCGGCACAAACAGCATATTATAGCCAAAGTTGGTCAGCAGATTAAAAGGAGCTTCTACATCTGTAGCCCAACGGTTGGTGAAAGTTGAGGTAGGGCCACCTTCTTGCCAGACAATTAGCGGCGCGTTTTTGGGCGGGAAAGCTGCGCCTTGCGGTTGCAAAAGGTAGCCAGCACGTTTCTCACCACTGGCTAAGGTGAAGCTGACCGCGTTGTACTGGACTTTGCCCTCATTGGTCAAATCCTGGTTCAAGAAAGATAGCTCATATAGGGCCGTGCCATCGAAATTCATCCGGAACATTTCTGGTGCTTGCCCAAACGATGAATAGCTAAAAACTACCTGGCGGGACTGGTGGGTAGCACGTATCGAACTGGCAGCACCCGCCTGGGTAGGCAACTGCCGTAGCGTATCAGTTTTACTATTGTAGTAGTAGATGCTGATATTTGTGCCAGCCGCTTTGTTTATCAAAACTTCGTCGGGGCTGACAAAATCTACCCTCATTGCGCCGGGCGCATCGGTTTCGTCCCTGGATAAAGTCAGATATTGGGTTGGCTGACCTGTAATATAAAAGCGCAAATATGAACGTTCGGGGCTTAGATATACAGGGTAAGTACGACCCGCTAGTTTGGCCGGGCTATGCATGGTAGTCACCAATTTGCTACCATCGGTACTCCAGGCCACGTTAGCAAAAACGTCGGTGTTAAGGTCTGAGGCTTTGAGAAAGGCTTGATTGAGTTTACCTGCGTTAAAATCAACAGTATCCACCACGTTGCCTTGCAAGAAGGGGTTTTTGGCAGGCGGCAACTTACCCAAACCGTCCTGGGTGGCTAAATCGGCCAACCGCGTGCCGTCAGTACCACCAGTCGGCACTACCGTCCGCACCAGAGCCAGATGGGAACTATCGGCAGACCAGGCAACATCAGCTATACCTACGTTTCCAGGAATAGTAAAGAGTGCGGCGGCTTTGTCCGAAGCCAGGTCGAGGACGGCCAGGGTCAGGCTCTGATTGCTAAAGTTTAGCCCATCGGGGGTGGCAGTATTAAGACCAGTCAGCTTTTGGCGTACCGCTGGGTGAAGTCTGGCAAGCATCTCATTGGGCTGGGCGGGCTGATCAAAGCCGCGTTTGATTTCCTGGTCGAAGGGAGATTTGAGTGGATTGAAAGCCTGAGTTGCCGAGGTGCTTTGGGCAGGCACGGCGAATAGCAAGCGGCTGGCAGTGGGCGATAGACTTATAGGATAACCGGGCAAATCTATAGGCGTAACTTTGACCGTACCACTCTGGCGGTTTATCACCACCAATACCGGCTCCTGCTCGTCCACCAACCCGATATAAACCAAATTCTGGTTGTCGGCCCACACCGGGTTAGTCAGGCTCGGAATAAGAGTGCCGCTAATAGTTTTGGTAGAGCCGTCCTGCACATTGAGGAAAGCCAGTTGTCCGGCGAGGCCACGCGAAAAAAAGACTAACAAGCTCTGGTCGTCGGGGCTGATTTCGCTGACCGGAGAGTAATTGACATAATTCTGCAAGCGGGCAATTTTGGCGACGGTGGCTGGGGCGGAGATACCCGAAGGTTGCGTGGGGTCAACCAGAATAACGGCTGCCTGGGCCGGAATAATGCCAAGCAGCAAAACACACAGCAATAAAACAGCACAAAAACCGCGTGCTATACGCATAAAGTTCGCCTCCTATAAGCTAAATCATTTTTCGCGGTGGTGAGAATTGGATTGGACAAAAGCCCGAATATGCTGCAAAATGTTCTTGTTCCCCGTCTCGGGGTAATTGGAAAGTCAGGCCCGATGTAGCAGGTGGGAAGCACTTCCACCTTTGCCAAAGCTTTCAGAAATTTACTCCGCCTACATTCCGAACTGCCTAAAGCGAAGTTTTTTTCTAGTTATAGTTTAGATGCAAATAATGCTATTGTCAACAGTCAGTTTTGAGCAAGAAGGGTAGCAACGGGCCATTTGCAATATTTGTGCAATTTAATCTGTGAGGATAAAGTTAAAATGCAATTTATTTACCATATTACTAAACGTGCTGCCTGGAAACAGGCCCAGCAGAGCGGCTTTTATCAAGGTGATACTTTGGCAAGCGAGGGGTTTATTCATTGTTCGACAGCCGAACAGGTGGCCCAAACAGCTAACAGGTTTTATCACGGGCAACGCGGTCTGCTTTTGCTTAAAATAGAACCCACGAAGGTCGCGGCTGAAATTAAATATGAAGCAGCAGCTAACGGGGAACTTTTCCCGCACATCTACGGGCCGTTGAACGTTGAAGCCGTTACCCAGACCTTTGATTTTGAGCCAAACGCAGCGGGCAATTTCACCGGGCCAATTGCTGGGCGTTAATTTAACGGGTGTTCATATCCTGCGCTGCTAACGGCCTGGCTGTGATTTGGCAGCGATGCAAAATATGAACCACACTCCTAGCCAAAATAACTCTTGCGTTAGGCTTCAAATAGGTGTTATAATCGGGCCAGCATTACATAACATTCTTGATACAGGGGGAAGCAAATTTTGGCTATCGGGAACGACGCAAGCAGAGGGGCTGAACTTATCCAACAGGGTATCCGGCAGGTGCGCGAAGGCCGTACCCCGGAAGCTTACACGGTTTTTCGGGAAGCGGTGGCTTCTGACCCTGGCAACGAGTTTGGCTGGATATGGCTCTCGATTACCAGCCCCGACCAAACTGAAAAACGGACAGCGTTGGAACGCGCTCTCCAAATCAACCCTAACAGTTCACACGCACGCCAGGCTTTACGTAACCTCGATGCGAACGCGACCCACCAACCCTCCGCCTCCCTCTCGACGCAAACTGACCGCCTGCCTGTGGTCTCCACGCCCCCACCGCCAGCTAAACGAGGTTTGAGCGCACGGATTGGGGAGCAGAAATTTACGCCTCCAGCAGAAGTAGAAGATAATCTGGCCCAGGATTTACGCCAGCCCGACGCACGTTCGCGCCGCATCACCCCACGTCAAACCGCCCCAACTACGGCTTTAGTTGGTACGCGCTCTGCGGGTCAACGCTTTGCGGGAGCGGTGCGCGTCATATTGTTAAGTTTGGTCGGTCTGATTATTATAGGTCTGGTCTGTTTTTGGGTTTATACTAACGTGATAAATAAACCAGCCAACGTAGCTGAAACCGCCGTGCCTACCGTGATAAGTCCTGCACCCCCTACCACGAGTGCGCTTAGTACGGGTACGATAGAGACAACTTTGGCCGCGCCCATTGCCACCCTTGCCCCGACCATCAGCGTAGAAACGGCCCTGGCTCCCTCACCCACGCCCCAAACCGCCCTGCTGATTAGTCCCACTCCACCACTTGCCACAGTCACACCCAACGCCGCCCAAACCAACGCACAAGTAACAAAATTGTTAGCTGATGGTCAGAATAGCGTGGCGGGCAACGATTTCAAAACCGCCATCCAGAATTTCAAACAAGCTTTGAGCCTTGACCCTACCAATATCCAGGCTAACTTGCGTCTCGGTCTGGCATATTTGACTGCTCCGGCCGCGCAACTAGATACGCCAGACCGCTATGCCGGAGCTATTTCCGCCTTGCAAACCGTAACCGATTTAGCTCCTACCTGGTCGGGAGGTTGGGGGCAGCTTGGCGCGGCGTATGCAGCCAAAGGCGATTTACTTAACGCCATCAAAGCTTATCGTACCAGCCTGGAATTAGACCGAAACGGCCCCGAACGCTGGCTGGCTCTGGCTGCCCTGTATGAACGCACCAATCAGCCTGCCGAAGCTTTAGCTGCCCGCAACCAGGCGCAGGGTACAGCAGCATCAGCCACGTCTATCAGTCCCGCCGTCACTACTACCATCACCGTCGCTGTTACTACCAATACTATTCCTCCTACCACATCACCCGCCACTACGATTGCCCCGACCACGCCCGCCCAACCCATTATTACCACTGCCCCTATTGCGCTGCCGCCCGCTCCCAAACCAACTGCCACGCCCGCCCCGCTAGTGCGTACCACAAACGCCGTCCCGACAGCTACCAAAAAGCCATAAGCAGTTTATTGGGTAAGAGCTTTAATCAGGTCTGTGCCAGCTGCCAGGATTATCAAAGCCCTATGGCCCTTGATTTGTGCGGCAAACTTGCTGGCATCGGCCTGGGCCAGACCGGGAATGTCCAACTCCTGCAAATTGCTGGCAAGCTGGGTTGGGTCGGTGGAAATTGCGGTAATACCTTCCACCAGGTCTGGTCGCCCGGCTTTGGCGTAAGCTCCGGCGTAGCTTTGGCCTTGTTTGGTAAGCTTTGATTGGTCAGGCCGGGCAAATTTGTATCCAGCTTCGGTAAAACTCGCGTCGGAGTTTGCAGCCAAATCATCAACTGATTGGTCGCTGACATACATCGCTGTTCACTAGCGAAGCTAAAATGGCAAAGGCAGTAGCAGCTGTGGTAGCTGGTACAACCGGGGTGGTAGAAGCTACTGCTATGGGGGCGGCTGTCATCGTAGTGGAGGCTGTCGTCGTAGTTAGGGCAGCAGTGGTTGGAACAACTATCGTTGTGGGTGGTATTATAGTCGGGGCGGCTGTCGTAAGAGCCACAGTGATAGTGGGGGCGGTGGACGTAAGTGGGACAGCAGTGGTAGTCAGTGCAACTACCGAAGTGGCCGGGATAGCAGTAGCTGCTTCACCACAAGCCGCTAAAACTAAAGTTATCGCCATAAACATCGCCATAAACGCCAGATAAGGCTTAATCATTGGTTTGTCCTCAACCCTGCATCAATTGCTATTACTTGCCGCGCCAACCTTTTATTCTGGTAACTACTCAGAGGTTGTCCAACCTTGCGGGCCGTGAGCAGAGGCATCAACTGGTTGCTGCGAAGCGAAGAATTTGTTGCTAAGACCCATCTATTGACAGAGCAATGTCCCACCAGTTTAACCCTCAGCTAATAGCCAACAGCCGAAACCTTTTGTTCCTGGTTTGGCTGTTAGCTGAGGGCTGTATAGCTTTGTGTTTAGGTGTTAGCGTCCACTACCATGTATGCGGTTCCGGTATCGGCTACATTTTGGTAGCCAAGCAAACTCGCGCTCGCACCAGGAAAAGCTACAATAACCGCCTTGTGGTTGCCTTTCTCGAAAGCCTGGACAAAAGCACCATTCATCACACCAGATAGCTGGGTGGAAGAGTCAGCGATACTCTTGTCCCCCGACTTGTCGTTCCAGCCGTTCTTCTTAAAGTTATCGGTGAAGAAACTCTTGACCTTATCCGGCGCGTCGGCGGTGGTAAAGGAAGTAACCTTAGCATCCTTGTTAGAACTCGTAAACACGTCAGAGATACTCTTAGTGGCATCGGGGTTAGTAACACTGGTCGCCCCGGCGTAGGTAGGCAAGGGGCTATTGTCGTCGCCACAAGCTACCAGGAATGCACTCAACACCACTAAAACCAACATCAGCGACATAAAACGTCGGAACATAATCTTTCTCCTTCTTGAACTAAAACCTTTTGTAAGATTGGTAGTAGAGAGCAGATTTAGCAACCTGCTCTCCGACTGAAATAATAGACTAAGAGTTAAAAGCCTTGATTAAGTCTGTACCGGATAGCAACACCACTAAAGCCTTGTGGCCTTTGATCTGAGCCAAAAATTTGGTACTATCGGCCTGCGCCAGACCCGGAATGTTCAACTCCTGCAAGTTACTGGCAAGCTGCGCCTGGTCATCGGTCAGTGTGCCAATTCCTAACACCAGGTCTTGCTCACCACTTTTGGCGTAAGCTCCGGCGTAGCTGTGTCCGTTGCTAACTTTGTAGATTTGGGTATGGTCGGGCAGCGCAAACTTGTAACCAGTTTTGAGCAAAGCCGCCTCGGTAGTAGTAGCCAGGTCTTCCGGCGCGGTGTCGCTAACAAACATCTGGACGCTCAAATCGGCTACACCAGCAACTTGTTTGGTAAAAGCGGCCTGGATTGCCGGGTCAACCGCAATTTCGGTCAGTGGATTGCTGCTGGCTGCAGTGGTAGCAACCGGTGCTGTGGTAACAACCGGTGCTGTGGTAGCAACCGGTGTAGTCGTTGCGCCACCGCTCAAAGCTGCACCCAAACCAGTGCCAGTCATCAGTAATATGAGGCTCTTGTGGCCTTTGACCTGGGCCAAAAACTTGGTTTGGTCAATCTGCTCCATACCGGGCAGGTCAAAGTCCTTCAAGTTTTTAGCAAGTTGGGTCGGGTCGTCCGTTAGCGTGCCAATTACAAACAGAATATCGGGCGAACCAGTCAGGGTGTAACCGCCCGTGTAGGCCGTGCCGGACTGCACCAGGGAAGTCGCACCGGGTAAGGCAAACTTATAGCCAGCTTTGGTAATCTCGGCCTCAGTGTTGGTAGCCAGGTGCTTAGGCTCGTCATCGCTGACAAACATCTGGATTTTCAAATCGGCCACACTGGGAGCGGCTTTGGTCAAGGCTGCTTTCAAGGCCGGGTCTAACGTAATTTCGGTAGGGTCAGCGATAGTAGCCGCAATCGCTACCGGAGTCGCCTGGGCCGGAGCTTCGGTGATTTTGAAAGACTCCAGAAAGGTCTTAATACCAGCGTCATCTTGCTTACCTTCAACATAGCCTGCTATAACCTGGTATAAGGTAGTGCCAGTAAAGAAGATACGTCCCTTGAAATAAACTCCATTACGGGTCAATTCGATTTCTTTGCCTGGAACTGAGCCCAGCTTAATATCTTTGTCGCTAGTCAACTTGCCCGTACCAACTTGCCCGTCGCGTGCGCCGTTTAATACAGCCATCGTGTCAAGTTTGACATCGGTAGGGTAAATTGCGTAGGAAGCAATATAAGTGGCATCTACGTCGGTTAAATCAACCGTGTATTGGTAAAGAGTTACGCTCTTGCCACTGCCATTGACCTGCTGCTGCTCAAGCTTGGGCGTGCCGGGCATCAAGACACTGAATTGGCCTTCGGTAAAAAGCTTAAATTGCAAACTACTTGCGATGGTGGTAGCAGCCGCAGTGGTTGGCGCGACAGTGGTTGTTGCTACTATAGTCGGAGCGGCGGTTGTGGTCGCTGGTGTCGTAGGAGCAGCTGTTGTAGTCGGGGCAACAGTTGTGGTCGCTGGTGTCGTAGCCGCCACCGTCGTGGTCGCAGGGGCAGCAGTAACGGCAGCCTTAGTAGTTGGTGCGGGGGTTGAGGTGGCCGCTTCGCCACAAGCTGATAACACCAATGTCACCAACATCAACATCAATACCAGCACCATAGAGGTTCGTTTAGAGTTAAGCATCGTTTTCTCGTTCTCCTTTAGTAATCCTTGTCAGTCCCTTGCTTTCGAGCAAACCCTGGGTTAGCCATCCAAAGCCACTTTTTATCGTTTTTATGACGTACAGATAAGCTTGCGGAATTTTATGGTTCTGCCCGGTTATAGGTGCAGTATAACATCAAAATTTGATATTAGCTGTGACCTTTTTAACGTTTTGCTTTAATATAAAGGCTTTCGCTTTGCCAACGAAAGCCTTTGTTGAGGTGTAATATTTGCATCGTCCTAAAATATCTCCACCTACACTTACTATAACAAAGCAACGTTACAAAAACGTCACAAGCCCAGCCTTGAGGAGTATGACATGGGTCACATTGCCTACTCCTAAAAATTTTGATGCACTTTGCCCACAATATTGGTAACTTTGCCAAAAAGCCCAACACCCGCTATAACTCTAGACACGTAAAAGGCGCGTCCATGCGCCGCCTACGATAAACATTCTTGTTGAACGGCATTGAACTTAAAACACAATTTAAGGGGAGGGGGGGGTTTCGAGGGCGCGTTGGGCCAGCTGGTTGAACACTGCTTCGACGTTATCGCCGGATTGGGCCGAGGCGGTCAAATGGGGGGCGTTGGCGTAGCGAGCAAAAATCTCACCCCATTTTTGGGGAAAGCGAAAGCCGATGTCTATTTTGTTGCCCACTACCAATAGTCCAGCGTCGGGAATAGTGGATTTGCACATATTGAGCCAGGTAGCCAGTTGTTGTAAGGTTTTGTCTTTGGTCACGTCATAAACCAACATACAACCTACCGCACCTCGGTAAAATTCCGTCCGCTCGAAATACTCCCCGGCGATGTCCCATATTTCCAGCTTCACGGGCCGATTGCCCACCATCGTAATATGCGTGGTGACATTTAGACCGAGGCTATGGCTATACTGGCCGCTAAATTTGCCCATAGTGTACTGCTCCACCAGGCTAGTTTTGCCGACGGATTTTTCCCCAGCGACGATCACTTTAATGTTCCGCAACATATAGGCTGACCCTTTATACTTATTCAACTTAACTGCAATCGAAGATTTGGTTAGTGGGAGGCACACTCAAATAAGAGGATTAACGACTCCACCGAAATAAAACCCTCTTTGATTTGCCAACCAAAACCTCGTGCTAAATAGCTCGTTGTCAAAATTATACCCTAGTTTTGTCGTCAGCACAACAGTTAATTTTTAGCTTTATCAGAGCCAGCTTTTGGGGGCGGCTCAGGCGTTTGAGAGCCATTTCACGCCGCCGGGCTGCTCCGTCGTCCGGTAGTTGTTCGCTATAAACCAGGGTAACAGGCAGGCGGGCGCGAGTATATTTTGCGCCTTTACCCGCGTTGTGGGTCGCCAGCCGCGCAGTCAGGTCATACGTCCAGCCGCTATAAAGCGTAGCGTCGGCGCAACGGAGCATATAAACGTAGGCTGGTTTTGAGGCTATAACCATTGCTAGTTTGCTTTCCTATCCAAAACTGAAAATACCAACCTGTTAGCAGTAATTACTATGAGCCTGGGTTGTCAATTGGTTGCTATTGGCCGCCCAATGCGAAATTTACGGCTCTACGCAATTCGTCCAGGGTAAAGGGTTTGCTCAACATCAATACGCCGGGGGCAGATGGTTTTTGATCCACCAGGGCCGTCGCCATTATAAAAGGCAGTTGGGCTAACAGCGGGTCTGCCATCGCCCGCACCTCAGTAATTAGTTCGTCCCCGCCCACTTCGGGCATTATAGCATCCACAATCGCTAGAGCGGGTTGCGGAAAACTTCGCAGCCGCCGCATAAATTCAGTCGGGTCGGAAGTAGCCAGAACTTCATGTTTTAGCTCCCGCAACATCTCCCGCATAATGTCCAGAACCAGTTCTGAGTCGTCAATCAACAAAATCGTAGCCATCAGCGTATTTCTCCATCGTTTACTATACTTAGGGGTGTAAAAGGGGCGCGAGTTGACGTTCCCAAAAACGTTTGTTACAGTAGCCCCACGCTATTATAGCATTTTCAGTAGTTTTTTGGAAAACAGGGAGCATTGCAATGGCTGAACTTGAAGAAGGGCAACCCGCGCCAGATTTTACTCTGCCTGGGACAGACGGCCAGGACGTATCGTTGCACGATTTACGGGGCAAGTTGGTGGTTTTGTATTTTTATCCCAAAGATGACACGCCCGGTTGCACGACGGAAGCCTGTAATTTCCGGGACAATATGGGGACAATCCAGCAAACCGGAGCGTTGGTTTATGGCATCAGCCCGGACAGCGTTGCCAAACACGCTAAATTTATCGCCAAGTACAGTCTAAATTTCCCTCTGTTGGCAGATGAAGGAGCGAAAGTGGCGACAGAGTACGGGGTGTGGGTGGAAAAGGCTATGTACGGCAGAAAATATATGGGCATCGAGCGCAGCACTTTTTTGGTGGACGAAGAAGGCAAGCTGGCTCACATCTGGCATAAAGTAAAAGCCGCAGGCCACGCCGTTGAAGTTTTGAACACTATCAAAACCCGCTAATTTTTACTGCAAGCAAAACTCGTTGCCTTC
The DNA here is from genome assembly GCA_038207455.1 of Chloroflexia bacterium. Lineage (GTDB taxonomy): Bacteria > Chloroflexota > Chloroflexia > Chloroheliales > Chloroheliaceae > JBBQZT01. The sequence goes on along the minus strand of JBBQZT010000001.1, from coordinate 138,584 downwards.
GGGGTCGGCCATTACCAAGTTATACTCGCCGTCCTGTTCGTTCGGGCGCAAAATGGTTGCCCCCACCGCCACCAACTGCTCGGCCTGCTCCCCGATGCGGCGTTTCCGTTCGTCCAGAGGGTACTGAGTCCGCCACCTACATTCACGTCCAGATGAACCCGGTTCTTGACGATTTTGGCTTCGGTACTTTTGGGAAAAATCCAGTTACTTTTTCCTACCCGTCAAAACCAGGCTCACACCTGCCCCGACTGCTACCAGCCCGGCTATCGCCATTGTGATTTCAAGGAGGGGAGCGTTATCATCTTTTTTGGCGACCTGCGAAATCGCTCCGCCCGCCCCGGTGCTGGCAAGGTGGGAACTCGTGGTCTGGCTTCCACTGGTAAATTGGGCTACTACCTGGCTAACGGTGTGAGTAGATTGCAAACCGGGCGCACTGGCAGCTGCAGTAGGGGTAATTGTTCCAAAACTCACAGCGTTGGTGGCCGTTCCCGGAAGCGAACCGTTAGCCTGACCAGTCGTTCCCACCGCGTAGCCAAACGAGGCTTTCCATTCACGGTCTAACTCGTCCAAGCCAATACCCAAACCCTGCTGTACGGCTTCATCATAACTCACTCCGTTTTTGAATGAAGCTAAAATCCGCTCCAAACCAGCGTTACCATACTTTTTCAAGATATATTTTACGACATTGTAGCTTTCACCATAAGACATATAAGATTGCTGAGAGTCTGCTGGGAAACTACCGTTGAGAACGCGCAATGGAATCAAACTTTGCTTATCAATACCGCGCTGGAAAGCTTGGTTCAAAAAACCGTCCACCTGGTCTTGATTATAAACCGCCAAACCTTCGTCCAACCACTTAGGCAAATAATTATAGGGATTTTTGGTAGCCTGATAGTTGACCTGATGCGTCACTTCGTGCGGAATAGAACGGCCAATCTCGCTCATATTGCCGGGTGGTATCGCCAGCACAATTGTGCCGAGGGTAGGCATGGCCTGACCGCCCACCCATTCGGCAGTGTTGGGCGGCAAAGCCGTGAACATCGCCTGGGTATCGGGGTAGATAGTAATATTGATGGCTTTGGTAGGCTTAATATTATATTCGCGGCCCAGGCGGTCTATAGTGGTCAGGGCTTTATCTAGTGCGGCGTGTCCAAAAGCATTGCTCCCTTGATACCAGCGTACCGTCACTACACCTTGACTCAAATCCTGGAAAGCAAAGCGTTTATCTTGATAGGCCAACTCTTGGGTCGGGCTATCAAAAACCGCGCCGCTTTTGTCAGTAAACTCCCAATAATAGGTAAGATGGGTGCCGGGCGGGATATAGCTGCGGTTGGTATCCAGGGCCGCACTAATTTGACTGACTCCGCCCACCCCTTTGAGGTCAGTCGAATGTACCGAAGTAGCGGCGTTGCCTTGCAACTGATAATTCAAGGTAGTTTTCTGGAGATTGGCGTTAGCGGCGATTTTGGCGGTCACTTCAAACTTGATAGAATTTGGAAAATCGGGGGTGGCCTTGCTTTGCTGAATACTAATAGACCCAGCCAGAGCAGTCCCAGTATCGGCGGCCTGACCCCGCACTGGAGCCACCAGCCATAAAATAGTCACCACCAGTCCTAATAGTAGATAGCTTAATTTTTTTCTCACAACTACCTCGTATCCATTGTCGGAGCAACGTCCTACTTTTCGGCATTCGTCGGCTGTGAATTTTGGGCCTGGAGCTTTTCGCGCAAAAGCAGCAATTCGTTGTGCTGCTGGGTCAAACCTTGTTCCAGAGTGGCTTCGGCGGTCACGTCGCGCACCACACACAAAACTTGAGGCTGGTTAGTCTGGTCGTCGAAAGCCCGCAACACCGACAGCGAAAAATATACTAACGAACCATCGGCCTGATAATGGTTGATTTTGTGTAAATCAAAGCTATCGCTGGCCGCTATCAACAAAGCCGCCAACATTTCATCCAAGGTCGCCAGGGCCGGAAAAATATCTAACAGCTTGCTACCAACAGCAAGAGACTGGGCGGCAAAACGGGTCGCGCCAGGTGTCCATTCTACCACCTCCAGCGCAGCATCCGCCCGCACCAGGCCAATATTTAGATAATCAAGCGCATATTGCGCCAGTTCAGCTTGCATTTTTCTGGTTGCTAACTATCCGAAACACTTAAAACGTACTACTGGCTTGCGGGCGGCAGTAGTTTCGTCCAGACGCACGACGGGTGTATTGTGGGGTGCGCTGCGGACGATTTCGGGGTCTTCGTCCACCTCACGAGCGATGGTACGCATTGTATCGGCAAACTGGTCGAGCGTAGTTTTGCTTTCGGTTTCGGTTGGCTCAATCATAATAGCTTCTTCGACGATAAGCGGGAAATAAATAGTGGGCGAATGATAGCCGTAGTCTAGCAACCGTTTAGCAATATCCAGCGTCTTGACCCCTTTGGTCTTCTGACGTTTGCCGCTTAACACAAACTCGTGCATACAGGTACGGTCATAAGGTAGGTCGTAGATGTCTTTGAGGGTGTGCATCAAATAATTGGCGTTTAAAACCGCGTTTTCGCTGATGGCCCGCAGCCCAGCCGCCCCGTGAACCCGAATATAGGTATAGGCCCGCACGTGCATCCCGAAATTGCCCCAAAACGAACGCACTTTGCCTACCGATTGGGCCACTTCCTGGAAATAATAGCGGGTCTGACCGTCGTTTTCCGCTTTAGCAACCACGGGCGTGGGTAGGTACGGGGCAAGATGCGCCTTGACACAGACTGGGCCGCTGCCAGGGCCACCCCCCCCATGCGGAGTGCTAAAAGTCTTGTGTAAGTTGATGTGCATCACATCAAAGCCGAGGTCGCCTGGTCTGCCAATGCCCAGCAAAGCGTTAAAGTTCGCGCCATCACCATACATCAAACCCCCGGCTTTATGCACAATCTCGCAAACTTCCAGCAGGTTTTCGTCAAACAAACCCAAAGTGTTGGGGTTGGTCAACATCATTCCAGCAGTATCAGGGCCAACCATCTGGCGGAGATGCTGCAAATCCACGTTCCCACGTGCATCGCTTTTAAGCGTGACTACCTGGAAACCGCTCATCGCCGCCGTCGCGGGGTTAGTACCGTGAGCCGCATCGGGAACTAAAATTTTGGTACGTCTGGTGTCGCCCCGATTGTGATGATAACTGCGAATAGTCAGCACGCCCACCAGTTCGCCTTGCGCTCCGGCGGCTGGTTGTAGAGTCACAGCATCGAAGCCGGAAATTTCGGCCAGATACTCTTGCAATTCGTATTGCAGACGCAACGCCCCTTGCACCGTTTCGACAGGTTGGAGAGGGTGTATCTGGGCAAAGCCGGGCAACCGCGCCACATCTTCGTTTACTTTGGGGTTATACTTCATAGTGCAAGAGCCGAGCGGGTAAAAACCCACGTCAATCGCGTAGTTGAGGCGCGAAAGGTGGGTGAAGTGGCGCACTACGTCGAGTTCGCTGACTTCGGGCAGACCTATTCTTTCGGGGTCGCGCAGCAAATTGGCAGGTGGTAAGGGCGCGGCGGGTACATCATTATCCGGTAGTGAAAAAGCAATACGGCCTGGTTGACTAATTTCGTAAATAAGCGGCTCTAGGGTCGTGGTCATACTTTTGATTTCGGCTCCTTCTAGTACAAACTTTACTTGGTAGGCTTACGCATCCGCACTTCGTATTCAGGCAAGATTTTAACTGCTTCATAGCGGGCGGTTCGTTGGGTAGGGGGCAGGTCGCGTTCGTCCTGATACATCAAACAGTCGTTACCCATACCTTCTTTTTCCTGGAGGCGTTGTAGCTCTTGCAGGAAGCAGCCTTTGTCGAAAATGCAGTTGGCGCACTTCTGATATTTACGGCGGTCTTTGGTTAAGGTATAGCCCATTTCTTTTCCTATTATCTAGTATTGGTAACGGTAAGTGTTGGCAGGTGAAAATCCAAAATTTGTAACCCAGGGAAATTATACAATACGTCGAGCCAAAAAGCTAATCTTCCTCCTTGCTTACCGGAAAAGAAGGCAAAATAAAACGGGGCTGCGTGGTGCGGCCCCGTTTGTCAACAGGTTGTTAAAGGCTAGTAAAAGTCATTATTCCTGGGTATTGTTGGCTTCGCTCTGGCTGTTTTTCTTGCTCATCGCCAGGGCTACCGCACCAGCAGCACTCAAGCCGCCCAATACGCCCAAAATCGTGCCGGTAAAGTCGTCCTTGTGGGCCGCGCCACCCATACCAGTCGCAGGCATCGCAGCAGGCATCCCGCCGCCTTGACCAGCCTGACCACTGGTTGCCAACAGAGCCGTCGCAGTTTTCTGTACATCGGCAAAAGGAGTACCGACTACGAAAGCTGTCGGGAAAGGGTTCATGCTCAAAGCCGAAGCCAGGACGGTGACGTGCATAGACTCAACACCCATAATGCTGGTGATGGCCTGCTGCAAAGCCGGAGCTTTCAACATACTGCTGGCTCCGTAATACGCACCGACAGCCGCTTCTTCCAAAGCCTTCGCAAAGGTCAAAATGTCGTTGACGTTTTTCAAGGCTGGGAAAGCAAAGGGGCCGGGAGGCGGGGTCGCATCTTTACCCGTCAATTGCTTGTAAGCCGCGCCCAGGGCCGCTGCATGGTCAGCGTGCTGTCCAGCAAAGCGTAACCCGACATCCAGCACCGCTTTAGGCAATAAGTTGGTGCCAGCCGCCGCTTTATAGGCCGCTACCGCCACATTTTCCAAAGTGTAGGCAAAGTTTACCAGACCGACATCACCATCATCGGCAGCGGCTGCCTGAGCCGCTTGAAAACCAAAGACACCAGCGGGGGTAGCCATAGCGATAGCGGCTGCGCCGCCAAAAAACGCGCTTTTCTTAATAAAATCCCGACGTGTAACATTACTCATCTCAAATTTTCTCCTTATCGCAGTGTGGTTGCAATTATTCCAAAGCAACTCAAAATTTATTAGCTAACCCTGCCTATTTAAGCGGCATGAAAGAACTGGACACCGGATCCATTCCCAGTGCGCTGCGTAGTATCGCCACGTGCTGCGTCTCATCGTTCATGATGCTGAGGCCAGCGTTCTTGAGACCGACATCGGTTAGTTTGGTAAACGCATCGAAATAAGCGTTAGCAGCCTGGACTTCAAGCATCAGGGCCAGCTTGAGGACATCTTCCTGCGTTTTAAGAGTTCCCAAATCGTAGGTATCTTTGGCTTTGGGAGCAGTTCCACCCAGCTTAGTCACGGCGGCGGTCAAAGCGGCTTCGTGCTGTTTGTGCTGGTCGGCGATAGCGGTTGCTACTTTAACTACATCGGCAGAAAGTAAGCCCGACTTAGCACCGGCACCATAAGCATACTGCGCTTGCTGTTCGAGACCAATCGCGCCCATTAGAATGTCCACATCGGCCATCGCTGGAGCAAATAAAGTTGTAGCCATTTAACGAATCTCCTCTCGTACTTTACGTACTTTATAGACCTCACATTTGAGTTTAATAAAAATCCTTTGCCTTTTACTCCGCGCAAAGGTGCGGCGGAGTGACAAACTACAGGTGAGAGTTTTCAGTCCTCAGACCACCTAAAACGGGTATGTTCGGGTCGCCCGTTTTCCCAAATAGTGCGGGCGGCGAGTAAGTGGCTGTCTTTCCCATTGAGCGCGTTCAGCCAGCTTTCCACTAACTCATCCAGGTAAGTATCCAGAAACTCGGCCCAGTCCAGATATTCGTCATCGTTGCAGACCCAGGCCCAATTCATTGCATTGCGCGTAGGTACTTCGGACAACCACCGACGACGGGCCGGGGTTAAGTCGGTTTTGGCAAGCCATTTCTCAATCAAGTCGGCAGGCTGGCCCGGCGCATATTCGTCCGCGCTCGGCAGCCAGGCCAACCGATGTTCCCGATGTTGGGTGGAAACTGTCGGGAACAGGCCGCCTATGCTAATAAAATCGGCACATTCGGCGCAGAAGAAGGTCTGGAACAAAATTGGGTCAACCGGGTTAGCCTTAATCTTCAACAAGGTTAGTTCTCTATCCATCAAGATAACCTGCCGTTTGTCTTCATAAGCTGGTTGCATCAACCAGTAACTGCTGCCGCCCAATCCCAAAATTTCGTGTTCATTCATTTCCAATGTTCCAGCCGAAATTTGCATCGCCTTCACCTTTTAACCTGTAGTGGTTGCCGCGCTTCGCTTTCTTTCTGAGCAGTGCAACCGTCTTTTGCTTACGTTGTTATAATAGCATTGATAAGTATTCATCTAACAGTCCAAAAACTGTCCAATTACTGCTCATTTCGTTAGCAAAGCATTGTCTCCGCTCACGGCCCGCAAAATTGGACGGGACTAATTGCTTGAGTAGTAACTCTAAATCTAAGGAAATACAAAATGCAAAAACCCTCAAGTAGCCCCATACCCGCAAAACCTGACCAGGCCAATGTAGTGGTACGGTTAGCCCAACTATCAGACAAAGCGTCCCTTACCGCACTAATCGAGCTTTCGGTGCGTAACCTACAACACAACGACTATAGTCAGGCTCAACTAGAGGCAATGCTCACCTATGTCTATGGAGTAGATACCCAATTGATTGCGGATGGGACTTATTATCTGGTGGAAATAGAAAACCAATTGGCTGGAGCGGGCGGTTGGAGTCAGCGCAAAACCTTGTTTGGGGGCGATCAGGCTAAAAAACCCGCCGAGGATAACCTGCTCAATCCAGACACGGACGCGGCCAAAATACGGGCCTTTTTTGTACACCCACAGTGGGCCAGACGGGGCGTGGGTCTGCTATTGATGCAGACTTGTGAGGCAGCGGCTCACCAGGCTGGCTTCAGACAGTTGGAACTAATGGCTACCCTGACGGGCGAACCGCTTTATAGGGTTAGCGGTTTTGAAACGCTGGAGCGGGTTGAAATTAGCCTACCGGGTGAGATTACTGCGCCGTTAATCCGCATGACCAAGCGGCTGATTTGAAATTTCGGCGAGGGTGCCATAATCAAGCCGAGAGATTGGCTAGAGGAGAGGGTTTTTAGCCCAAATTTTTCAAAAAAAACGGGTTATTGGTTTTAAGCCAAAGCCGCCAGCAATATTTCTAATCCATCTCGTAGCACAGCCGAGGCGGTCAGAGCCGAAAGCATCAGATGTGGCCTGGAATTCGTATCGGTTTCGCCACTATAATTATAGAAAAAGCCGGGGTGAACCAGCACACCCTTTTCCAAAAGATATAGCACCAGAGCCTCTTCGTCGCCACCGGGCCAGCCCTTCACCGCCGCGAATAGATAATAGCCGCCGTCAGGGGGACGCACCTGGAAACGGGGCGAAGCAGACAACATCGCCAGAGCCATATCCAAATTTGACCGGATATGTTGGCGCAGCTGGCCCACGAAACCAAAACCTTCCTGGAATAAAGTGGGCAACATCGCCTGTATAAGCGAACTACAGCTTAGAAACGTATCGTTAAGCAGTTCCAAACGTGCGCCGAATTTTGTGTAGGCCGGAGCATTGGTAGCAATCCAGCCCAGCTTCAAATCGGGCAGAGCGAACATTTTGGAGATGCCGTTGAGCAAAAACACGGGTAGTTCGTGGTGAAGCACGGCAAAAGGCGGTACGGAGGCGATATTGTAGGGAAACTCACTAAAAACTTCGTCGCAAATAATTGGCAAACCCAAGTGAGCCAATGCCGCTATTGGCTGTGTCACCACCATTCCGGTGGGGTTGTGCGGCGAAATCAGCAAAACGGCCCGTGTGCGATGGTCAGCCTGAGCCAATAAACTTTGCTCGTCAATTTGCCAGCCTTTGCTTTCTACTAAGTTGTATGGACGCAGTTGAACGTGATGAAGGGCTGCCAGATATTCAAACAGGGGATACGTCACTTGAGGGCCGAGAATATTGTCACCGGGCTGTGTCAAAAGCCCAAATAAATGCGAATAAGCTTCGCTGGTGCTGGCCGTGATAAAAAGATGTTCTGGGTCAAGCTCCCAGGCTGGAGTACGCCCGGCATAATAGCGACTGATAGCAGCGCGGGCGGTGGGCAGCCCTTTGGGGTCGGGCTGGTAGCGGCGCGTATCCCAATAGGGCTGACTGGCCTGTTGCAAAATGGTGGGGGGGAACAACAAACCCTGCTGCGTCGGATTGCTGCTAGTCAGGTCAAGATAGCCAGCCCCCGCCGCCTGCCTCAAACGCGCTTCTTCGATAGGGTTCAGGCTCAAATCTTCGTCTGCAAAAAATCCCGCCACTATTTTCTCCCAAAAAATATAGGTGACTATCTCACCAGGATAATCACCTACATCCTAAATCGGACAAAACCGAAAAAGTTCCTATTTTTTCTTGGGTGCTTCGGTGGCTGGTTGGCTCTGCTGCTTCTTTTTGTCTTTATTAGTATCTTTTTGGGCCTTCTTCTTGGCCGAATCTTTAGGACTCTTGTCTCCCATATTGTAAAATCCTCCTTTTCCATTTTCATCAAAATTAAAGTATATTGGTAAAGACGGTACTAGCGGAGCGACTGGCTTTGCCCCACGATTAACTACTATTTTACAGCCTAAATAAAACTTGTCAAGCAGTTTCAATGCGTTTACCCCAACTCTGAATAGTTACCAGGGGAGATAGAGGTGCTGCTGCTATTCAAAGTCGAGTAGCGGCGAATATTATTTTGTATTTCTCCTCAATTTAGAGGATAAACCTCACTTTTTTGCTGACCCACAAGATACCCAAACCTAATGATGTGGCCTACCTCACCTGTCTGGTATTCTAGGCTCTGTAAGCAACTGGTCAATCGGGCGAGGGCTTACAGGTTGAAAAATGAAGTATTAGAAAAGAAAGTAGGCAACCAATGTTCACCTATCAGTACGAAATTAGCGAGTATCTCAAAGCACATCAGGCCAGATTTTTGCGGGAAGCAGCCCAAGCACGACAAATAGAGGCGGCGCAACAGGCGCGAACGATGACAACAAAACCACGCCGATTATTCGGGCAGAAGTTGGGTCGGGTCAATATTTTTGCCCGTTAAGATGAGCAGTGAACCACGAGCTAAAACCAGTACCCCTATGATACAACCTGGTAAGTTTAGGGGTTAAAACTCGCATTAGCAACTATAAAAATATGCAAGCGAGGCTCCAGGTTGGGTACACAATTTTTATCAACATTAGCGGCAGCAAATAGCCAAAGATTGTCTAAATGCTGCTTTTGAGCTATCATACCAGGGTGGCGAATACCAAATTACAACCTCAATATCAAGCCTGGCTCAACCTGCTGTGCCGTAATATGGTTGCCAGACTCAAAACTATCCCCGAAGTGGTGATGGTAGCCGTGCAACCCCACAACGAAAGTGGTCTGCCCGATTTTTTTGTGCTACTGGACGATATGCAGCACGCTACTCAAAGCACCGCACGCTACCGGGTGACACAGGCAGTTCTAAATTTACGCTGGCAATACGCTAACCCCTGGCTGCTTGATTACTATTTTCTGAACCTCGAAGAATACCGCCCTGAAAACGCGAGTGTTAGCTGGCGCGACTTTATAAGCGAAGCTGAAACTATTATTTATGTACGCAGCGACCAACCTTTTGATATGCGGATAGTGCGGTGGAGCGGAGCGGCGGCGGGGATGTTAGGCTGTGCCGCGCTGACTTTGCTCGTTACCATTTCTAACCGCACCAATCCTGGTAGCATTTTGAATGCAGGTTGGCAAATAACTCTGTTCTTGCTGCCGCTTTTGCTGGTAGCAGGGTTGTTGGCTTCGGCTTGCACGTTACGTAGCTTCATGCGGACCAGTCTGTGGAGCAATGGCGAGGGTGTAAGCAGTACCTGGACGGAAGCTTTGATAGAAAGCGGCCTGGTAGTGGGTGGTACAAGCGGCTTGCTGGTAGCATTGCCGGGTATGCTGGGTTTTCAATCCGACTTTTTGGGCAATTTTGGCGGCCCTGGCAACTCAATTGAGGTGCGGCAAGGTTTAAGCTGGCAACTACCCTCTCCTCTCAACTGGCTGGCCTACGTCAACCCCACTACTGTCCTGTTTGTGTTCAGTGGTCTGGTTTTGGGCCTCATAACGGGCTTTTGCATTGCAATCTCCACGGGTTGGCTGCTACGTCGTTGGGCCATTGCCCACCCCCTGCGTTCAGATACACCTCTTGTCGAAAGCACCGTAATCACGGTGCTAAAATACTTGTCGCTGGCAATCACCTTCGTGGCTCTATTTCTCGCCTGTTACGCTTTATGGCCGTTGCAAAGCCTCTACAGTGCCAATTAGTATTCCAGATTATCGGCAATCTCATCGTCCAGGTCTAAATCTTCGCCCGTCCGGTTGCTACGCAAAATAGCGATTTGTTCGGCAATAGCCTCGGCAAAGCGACCCGTCGCCCGCACACTAAAATAAGCCGCGTTTTCTGGCTTATGTTCCAGGTAATAATCCAACATCTCCTGAGCAACCCCATAAGCCCGTTGATATTCCACTCCGAAATAGGGCGGATTTGTTTCCAGGCGGTTGATATAAATTTGAGCTTCCACAATCGTATTAAAACCCGCGCTCCGGTCAACACGGCGTTCCGGGCCGTCCCAAATTTGGTACATTCCGCCATTTGGCCCTACCGTGCGCTCCACCGTGTAGCCGTGATAATGAATTCTGCGTTCCACCGCCCCGTCCTCTCCTTCGCTAACTTATTACGTATCTATCCACAGCATAGCAGGAAATATAGCAACGGGCAATGAGCTACGAGCTTCCAGTCAAAAGTTAGCTGCCTGAGCTAAAGGTAAGCAGTTGGAAGGTTCTGGCTCGAAGCTCGAAGCCCGTTGCTCATTGCGCTCTACATTCCTGGACTTAGTTGTGCTATAGATGAGCCAAAGATAATTATTTTGTAGGAGATTAGGGAATAAATGATGGAAGCTTCTCAAAAAAATGTTAATAGCCAACCACCAGTGCTAAAAGCTCTGGCACAGTTGCTACGCGAAATCTGGGTTTATATCTTGGTCGGGTTTGGCCTGGCTTTAGGTCTGCTGCTGTTGTTTGCCGAGTTAGCCGAAGACGTTTTCGCCAACGAGTTTTCCAACTTCGATAATAACTTCGAGCTATGGCTGCATAGTCAATCTAACCCATTTCTGGACGGGATTTTTAACTTTTTCACCGCTATTGGCGGACTGGTGTGCATACCCATCCTGACCGCTCTCACATTTGGCTGGCTGCTTTGGCAAAGAAAATTTTATTGGGCCTGGCTGTTAGTGATAGGCGTGGCTGTAGGCATAGGCATCAACGGGCTGCTCAAAGCCTTTTTTCATCGCCCCCGCCCCGAACTATGGATTATTCGCCATCAACTCACCACTGATAGCTTTCCAAGCGGCCATGCCACCGCTTCGTTTTGCTTCTTCGGTATCCTGGCCTGGATGGGTCTTAGCACTTTCAAACGCCCGTTGCTACGATTGGGCTGGACAATGTTGATGCTTTTTATTATAGTTATGGTGGGCCTCAGCCGCGTCTATTTGGGAGCGCACTATCCATCGGATGTGTTGGGAGCGTGGCTCTCGGCAGGGGTGTGGCTGGTAATTTTGCTAAACGGCGGCTTAATTTACAACCGTTTGCAAAACCGTCCTCCGCCCGAAGCTATTACTGAAAATGCAAATAAGCAATGAGCCAAATATGAATTTTATAAAACCTATTTGGCTAAAGGCACTGTAACTACTTATCTGTCATTCCGAATGGAGGCTCTGCCACCGTTCAGAATGACAAAACGAAAGACACCTTTCCGAAAATAAATGGAAATAATCTACGGGCGTAACGCCGTGACCGAAGCGTTGAAGGCTGCATCAGCCCAACCGAAAACCTTTAGCAAACTCTATCTGGCCGATGGGCAGGACAACAAAGAACGTAGTGGCCCCATCGCTCAAATCCTAGAACTGCTGGCCCAACCCCATTTACGCCCCACGCAGGTAGTTAAAGTTCCGCGTATCCAGTTGGACAAACTTACCAACGGGGCAAACCATCAAGGGGTAGCGGCGGAAGTTACTCCCTATCGCTACGCCGACTTTGCCGATTTGTTGCAAACGGCTCAATCTCAAGATAGCTGCCTTTTTTTGGTGCTGGACTACTTGCAAGACCCCCAAAATTTAGGGACGCTGTTGCGTACAGCCGAGGCAACGGGCGTAAACGGAGTAATTCTGCCGGAACGCCGGGCGGCAGGCGTTACCCCTGCCGTGCGAAACAGTAGTAGTGGGGCTGTGGAGTGGCTCAAAATAGCCCAGGTGGTCAATCTGGCCCGCGCCCTGGAACAACTGAAAGAAGCGGGAGTATGGGTAGCCGGGTTGGAAGATGAAGCGAAGGCCAGCCCTTACGACCAGGCCGATTACAAGGGCAGACTGGCTTTGGTAGTTGGGGCGGAAGGGCCAGGGTTGGGCCGCCTGATACGGGAAAAATGCGACTTCTTCGTGAAGCTGCCTATGCGAGGTCAGATCGCCTCGCTCAATGCCGCCGTCGCTGGTTCGATTGCCTTGTACGAAGCCCTCCGCCAAAGACAACCCTGACCATGACAGCTTCGGGCGGTGAGCTTAGAACCTGTTGGCTGCTCGCTCGTAACCTGTTGGCTGCTAACTGAAAACTGATGGCTTTTGGCTGTTTGCTGCTTGCCACAAATAACAACCTATAGTAATATAGATCCAAAATATCTTAAATCAAACGTGACCGCATTGCTATTTTTGTAACGGAGGTTGTTAATGTCGTATTCAAACAGACCGACTCCTCAGCAAGCTTATGATTACGCGCGTAGCCAGCAAAGTCAGGGAAATTTGCAGGCCACTTTCGAGACGCTGTTCGACTTACAACAGGTCTATCCAAACTTTGCCGACGTGCCAGCCTGGTTACAGTTTTTTCAGCAACAAAATTACCGTTATATAGGTAACACCAGTCTTTTCAGACAAGTTGGTGTCGGCAGTCCTGTCGCCGCCACTTCTGGCAGTCCCACCCAGTTTCAAATGTTTGTGCCACCTCCACCCCCGCCGCCCAGCCCAGTCCAAGTTTCCTCAAAACCAGCTTCGCCAAATCGCGCCCCGCTTTTTACCATATTAGGTGTAATCGCCGCTGTAATCGTGGTGGGTGGCATTGTAGCTATCTGGTTGATACAAGATGGTAATAGCCATAGTCAGGCCACTGCCACTGCTCAGGCCCAGGCTCTCAGCACGGCCCAGTCCGCCACTGCGGTAGCCCAAAGTCAGCTGACCGCTACCGCTATTTCGCAAGCGACAGTGACCGCCCAAAGCCAACAAACCGCCACCGCTCAAAGTTTGGCCCTGGCTACTGCCCAAAGCCAACAAACTGCCACTGCCGTTTCTCAGGCCACCGCTCAAAGCCAACAAACTGCTACTGCCATTTCCCAAGTCACGGCTCAAAGTCAGCAAACCGCCACCGCGCGGGTTGGACAAGCCGCTGCGACTCAGACTGCTATTAGCAACCAAGTTAATGCTACCGCCACTGCGCGTGGTCAATCTGGCAACGCGACGGCAACTGCTATCGCCAACCTTGCTGCCACCGCTACCGCAGCTGCCCGCGCCCCTGGTGGCGTTCCCCCACTCGGTCAAGCGGGTGTCAAAGTATTCGGGCCTAGTAGCGGCGACTTAAAACAAGCCGATGCCGACCATCTGGCTACTAAAAGCAGCAATCAGGATTTGCACAACTTCGTAGTTAAGGCTAGTTTTGGCAATCCCGATAACTTTTCGGTTCCCTGGGATATTGGGTTTGTCTTCCGGCGTTCAGACACGAAACAGTTACGCTTGATAGTGGTATCGGACGGGCATTGGGAAGTGACTGATGGCAACGGAACTAGCCTCAGCACTGGAAATTTGAGCGGTTTTAACAAGGCAACTAACGGCTCGAACAGTCTAGCTCTTTTTGTCAAAGATAGCACCGCAGTTTTTTACTTCAACGACACAAAAATTTCGACTTTCGATGTAGGAGTTAACCAGGATAAAGGTGACATTAAAGTAGGAGCCGACTTTTTTACCGAAGACAGCTTTGTGGGCCGCACCACCAAATTCCAGGATTTCACCGTGTGGTCTTCGGACTAAAAGTAGCTACCCGAATAGATTTTCTCTATTGCATTACAAAGGGGCGAGTGCTATAATAATGGTACAGAAGTTTCTCTGGAAGGTGGGCTAGTACCCACTTTCTTAATGTAATGTCTGTTGGGCTTATAATTTTGCAGGTTGATATTCGCAATTTGCAAATGGTTGATGCTTGGAAATATGTTAGACTAATTTTTGAAACAAAGTTGAGTGGGTCACGCGCACCGGAATTGGCAAGTAATAAATCCGAAGTAAGTTTTGAAAACTTTCGGACCAAGCCGGAGACCAGACGCATTCAAGACATTAAACCAGCACTAACCGTTTTTTGAGGCCCACCCTATTAGCAGGGGATTGGGCCGTTGTTATCTTAGAGGCTAAGAGAATGGCCGGAGGAAGGTTGAGATGAAAAGCGATTTTAGAGCCGCAGTAGCCCAGATTGCCGCAGACCGGGGTATAAATAAGGAAATAGTGCTTGATATTCTGGAAAACGCGCTCAAGGCCGCTTACAGACGTGGTAATGGGGTGGCCCAAAACCAAAACGTGCGAGTGGATTTGAGTTCGGGCGATGTACGTATCTTTGTGCAACGAGGGGTCGTAGAAGAAGTTACCGATGACAAGATCGAAATTGGCCTCGAAGAGGTACGCCTTCTCAACCCGCGTCTCAAGGTGGGTGACATTTACGAAACCGAAAATACGCCCAAAGATTTTGGCCGCATCGCTGCCCAAACTACCAAACAAGTATTGTTGCAGGGTTTTCGGGAAGCCGAACGCGAACATATTTATGAGCAGTTTACAGACCGCGAAGGTGACATCATCAATGGTACGATCCAACGGATTGACGCGAAGGGCGTAACTGTTGAGCTTGAGCCACGCGCCGAGGCTTTGATGCCGCCCCAGGAGCAAGTACAAACCGAACGTTACCGGATTGGGCAAAAAATTAAGGTCTTTTTGGTGGAAGTCCAGAAAAACCATCGCGGCCCCCAGCTAATCGTCTCTCGCACCCATCGTTATTTGCTAAAGCGTTTGTTTGAATTGGAAGTGCCGGAGATTTTTAATGGCACGGTGGAAATCAAATCTATTGCCCGTGAACCAGGTCTCCGCAGCAAGGTATCGGTGGCCGCCCGCCAGGATGGAGTTGACCCGGTAGGCTCGTGCGTAGGGATGCGGGGCGTGCGTATTCAGAACATTGTCAATGAGCTTTACGGCGAGAAAATTGACGTGTTGCCCTGGGATGCGGATATGACCAAATATATTGCCAACGCCCTTAGTCCGGCGCAGGTAGTTAAGGTAGAGTTAGACGAAGCCAATAAAAGTGCGCGTGTCTTAGTGCCACAAAACCAGCTTTCATTGGCTATTGGTAAAGAAGGCCAAAACGCCCGGTTAGCCGCCAAGCTGACGGGCTGGGGCATTGACATCAAACAGGCGACTGCCGGAGCGACGGCAATGGCGGTTGGCAGTGGCGGACGGCGCGAATACGATAATGATACCTTTACCAGGTTGGCCCGCGCCGCGCTCAACCGTGAGGAAGCTACTAGCAACACTTCGTTTGCGAAGGCGGCGGCGGCGGCGGGTATCAACTTTGCCGATGAAGATGCAGCCAACGAAGTGACAGTACCGCAAGGTGAAACTCGGACTGTCCGTAACGACGGGACTTTCACCTACAACGGAGTGACACTAGGGCCGTTACCCCCTCATCTGGGCGGCGAGGTAGTAGAGTTACAGGACAACGGGCGCAGTTTGTTCGTACTTTGGAACGGTGAGTTAATACGCAGCTTCCGAGCCGAGGATTACAATGGGGGCGAAGAAACCAGCCAGGAAAGCACAGGCGAAAGCCAGGAACGCGAAGATCGCAAAGTACGTAAGGATAATTGTGTAGTCTTCCGCAACCAAACTTTTGGCCCGTTGCCCGAAGATTTTGCGGGTCAAACCGTCGAGCTTGAGTTAGTAGGAGACCACCTGGATATTTACCACGATGGCAAATTGATAGATAGTTATTTGTGGGAAGAATAAATTTATGTCAGAGCCAGCTAGTAGTCTCGTCATACCGCCAACGGCTGAAAAGGTGGCTGGTAAGCGCAAAGTCAAAGCACCACCACCCAAACACGTTCCCCAACGTACTTGTGTGGCCTGCCGTTCGCACGACGCTAAACGCGGCCTGTTACGATTGGTACGCATAAGCCCAGGCCAGATAGAAGTTGACGAGACTGGAAAGAAAAATGGTCGCGGCGCATATTTGTGCCGCGTCAAAGAATGTTGGGAAGTCGGCCTCGCCAGAAAGACTTTAGACCAGGCGTTGAAAACTACGCTTGACCCGGAAACCCGCGCCCGGTTGAAAGTCTATGGAGAAAGCCTACCCGAAAGGAGCGCAGTTGCCATGCAATAACAACTGCCAATATATGTGAGGAGGAGGCCAGATAAGAAATGCCAAAGAACGATTATTTAAATAATTTAGAAGAAGATAGTGAAGAAAGCACCCCCAATACTACCCCTATTCCGCGTAGTCGGCCCAGTAGTGGCGGTGGCAATAATGGTGGTAGCCGTCCAAGTAGTGGTGGCGGCGGAGGCAGTCGCCCCAGTGGTAGCGGCGGTGGTTACAATAGCGGTGGAAATCGCTCCAGCGGCGGTAGCGGCGGGGGTTATAATAACAGTAGTGGCGGAAATCGCTCCGGTGGTGGTGGCGGCTATAATAATAGTGGCGGTGGTCGTCCTCCTTCTGGCGGTGGTGGCAACAGTGGCCCGCGCCCCGGCGGTTATAACAATAACCCTGGTGGAAGCGGCAGCGGGGGTTATAACAACGGCCCGCGTCCCAGCGGCGGCGACAACAATGGCCCACGTCCTGGCGGTTATAACAATAATAGCGGCACTGGTGGCGGTGGTTACAATAACGGCCCGCGCCCCGGTGGTGGTTACAACGGTAATAGCGGCACTGGTGGCAGTGGTTACAATAACGGCCCGCGTCCTGGCGGTTATAACAATAGCGGTGGGGACAGCGGCGGCAGTAGTCCACGTCCGGCAGGGGGTGGCTATAACAACGGCCCACGTCCCGGCGGCGGCGACAACAATGGCCCGCGTCCGGCAGGGGGTGGCTATAATAATGGCCCGCGCCCCGGTGGTGGTTATAACAATGGGCCACGCGCCTTTAACGGGCCACGTCCCGGCGGCGCACCCGTAGCCGTCCCAACTGAAGGCCCAATCCGTGACCGTAGCAAGGAACGCGAACGTGATCGTGGTCGTGAACTGGCCCGCGATAAGGAATTTGAACGCGATGGCGGCATCAACGCCCCACGTCGGCCCGGCCCTTTTGGTGGTAATAACGGCAGACCCAACGGTTTCCGACCCGGCCCTGGCGCGGGCGGTATTCGGGGCGGTGTAGCTGCTCCCCCACGCACTGGCGTAAAAGGTATCATCAAAAAGGTTGAGATTTACGAACTACCGCCCGTAATGACAGTCAAAGAACTGGCAGATGAACTGGGCGTGGGTTTCGGTGAAATCATCCGTAAGCTGATTGACAACGGTGTAATGGCAAGTATCAACCAGCAAATTGATTATGATACCGCCGCCATTGTAGCAGCCGAACTCGGTTTCGAGACCCACGAACTTGCTCCAGTCAAGACCGATAGACCAGACGAAATCAAAGTGCCGTCTAAGGACGAAATCGCTCAAGACCCCGAAGCAATAGTGCGTCCACCTATCGTTACGATTATGGGTCACGTTGATCACGGTAAAACCAAACTCCTGGACGCGATTCGTTCCACCAATGTAGTGGCGGGCGAGGCAGGTGGGATTACCCAGCACATCGGGGCGTATCAGGTGGAAATTCAGGGTAAGAAAATCACTTTCCTGGACACACCCGGTCACGAAGCCTTTACTCAGATGCGAGCGCGGGGAGCGCAAGTTACCGACATCGCTATCCTGGTAGTAGCGGCAGACGATGGCGTGAAGCCGCAAACTTTGGAAGCCTTGAGCCACGCGAAGGCTGCCAATGTGCCAATCATCGTAGCAATCAACAAGATTGACCGCGAGGGAGCCAACCCGGAACGAGTTAAGCAGCAGCTAAACGAAGCTGGTTTGATGCCCGAAGAATGGGGTGGTGATACGCCTTACGTGGAGGTGTCGGCACGGGAGAAAATTGGCATTGACAATTTGCTGGAAATGATTTTGCTGGTGGCAGAGTTGGGCGAACTCAAAGCAAATCCCAACAAACCAGCCGTCGGCACGATTATCGAAGCGGAACTGGACAAGAATCGCGGGCCAATTGCCACGGTTTTGGTGCAGAACGGTACACTAGAGTTGCGCGACTATGTGGTAGTAGGTAATATCTACGGACGTATCAAAGATTTGCGCGATGACAAAGGTCGCCGGATGCGAAAAGTCGAGCCAGGTTCGCCCGCCGAGATTTTGGGTCTGGAAGATGTACCGCGTGCCAGCGATATTTTGCAGGTAGTCTCGGACGAAAAGATTGCCAAGCAAATTATTGATGCCCGTCGCCGAGCCAGCGTGACCGAAAGCCAGACCGCGACCAAGCCGATTTCGTTGGAAGACCTGAACAACCGTATCCAGGCTGGTAAAATCAAGCAGCTGGAAATCATTCTCAAGGCCGACGTGCAAGGCTCGATTGAGGCCATTCGGAGTTCGCTCGAAAAGCTTTCCACCGAACAGGTTAAAATCCGCATCTTGCTATCCGGTACGGGCGCAATCAACGAGTCGGACGTGATGTTAGCCTCGGCTTCGACCAACGGTGCTATCATTATCGGCTTTAATGCGCGACCTGACCCGGCTGGTAAACGCGCCGCCGATGTTGCCAAGATTGATGTACGCTTCTATAACATCATCTACAATTTGATTGATGATATAAAGGCGGCTATGGCTGGTTTACTAGAGCCGACCTACAAAGACGTGACCGATGGTTACGCCGAAGTACGTCAGGTCTTCACAGTGGGCAAGAACCAGGCGTTTGCTGGTATCTTTGTCACCGATGGCAAGGCGATGCGGTCTGGCAAAGTGCGGGTGTTGCGTAACGGTATTGTAATGTATGATAACGAGGTGGGTTCGCTCAAACGCTTCAAGGACGATGTACGCGAAGTCCAGACTGGGTACGAGTGTGGTATCGGTTTGGGTGACTTCAACGACTTCCAGATAAGCGACACTTTGGAGTTCTACCATACCGAAACGGTCAAGGCCCAAACGCTTTAAGCCAGGTAAGCAGTTATCAGTCGTCAGTTATCAGTATATACAAACCCTCAAGGTATATTTTACTGATAGCCGACAACTGACAACTTTTGTGGCTTGTCTAGAGTCATAAAGCAGAGGCACGAGTAAAATGACACAAAGGCAGTTGACACTTTTAGAAAACCAAATAGAAGATAACTTGAGTGATGACGGCAAAGAAGACTTGCCCTTACAAAACGCCTTAACAAGTTACGGTGCAGAATTTCCTGTCGAAACCCTAGTCAAACGTATGTCGCGTGGGGATATTTTCGTCCCGGATTTTCAGCGGGGTTTTGTTTGGAGTCTCAAGCAAAGTTCGCGGTTTATAGAGTCGCTTTTATTTAGCTTGCCTGTACCAAGTATTTTTTTAGCTTTAGATCACAATAACAAGTTTTTAGTTATAGATGGTCAGCAGAGATTAAAAACTTTGGGATATTTTTACAATGGGCAATTTGCAGATGGGAAAGATTTTGCTCTAAAAGGAGTCAATGAACAATTAGAGGGTAAAACTTACCAGGCTTTAAGCTGGGATTATCAATCTAAACTTGATAGTCGTCTTCTACACGCTGTTATCGTTAAGCAAGATAAACCTTCCGATATAGATAAGATTTTTCAGGTTTTCGAGCGGCTCAATACTGGTGGTACTGAATTGTTACCTCAAGAAATCCGTTCGGCGGTGTATCGAGGTAAATTTAATGCCACTCTCAAACGCTTGAGCATGAGCGCGGTGTGGCGGGCTATATATGGTGAAACTGGCTCACACCCGAAAGACCAGGAATTGATATTGAGGTTTTTTGCCCTCTACTTTAAGGGTAATGAATATAAGCCACCTATGAGTCAGTTTCTTAACCACTATATGCACGAAAATAGCCGGTTAGATATAAAAGGCCAATCCGAAGCTGACCTAACAAAATTGTTTATAGATACCCTCGAAGTGATTAGCAAATGTCTGAGTGATAATGTTTTCAAACGCAATCAGATATTAAATGCAGCCGTATTTGATGCCGTAATGATAGGGGTAACACGCCGATTACAACGTGGTGAAATTAAAGATTGCAAAGCACTTCAAGTGAAATATGATAGCCTGTTAGTTGATCAAGCATTTTCTACAGCTACTAACCATAATACTGCCAATGCTGAGTTTGTACGTCGGCGTATCAGATTAGCAACCCAGGCTTTTGCAAACGTGGAATGAAGAACAGCAAGGTTATAGATGAGCAAGCTAAAATCGAGGCTTTGATTGCTCAAATCGAGCGGTTGCGAACAGAGTTAGCGTTTCTGGCTCAACACCAAGAGCTTAATCAGTTAGAACAGGTTAGCTCTTTAGCCTTGGATAGAAACAAAGAAATCGAGGCCCATTTAGCTAATTATCTTTGTGTACGTATATCGGGCTTTTTGGAAGTAGCTATCCGCGAAATCTGCAAAGAATACATCAAAAATAATAGCGTGCCAGGTTCGCAGCTAGAGTATTATACTAACCAGCAATGGAAGCGCGGCCTTAGTTTCCGAAGAGAGAATATCTTAAATTTATTGAGAGAGTTCAATAAAGAGTGGGCAACAGAATTTACTAAAACCAAAATGCCGAATAGCGGTGATTTGCATATTGCAATTGACACGGTGGTAAATAGTAGAAATGCTATTGCTCACGGCGAGGACTCAGATATTACTCTATCTGAATTAAAAGCCCACTTTGATAAGATAAAAGTCGTAGTCGAGGAAATCGAGAAGCAATTTAACCCTTAAATGCTTTATATAACGGATGAAAGCTGACTGCTAATGGCTGATGGCTTTTCCCACGACCCTTATTTCAAAAAACGCATCGAATATTCGCTCAAACGGGAAGATTTTAAGTTCGACACTTCCCAACTACTTTTTTCTACCTTTGAAGTTGATGTGGGTACGCAATTCCTGTTACGCAATTTGATTGATAAAGTGGATAACCCCACTTCTATTCTGGATTTGGGCTGCGGGAGCGGCGTAATTGGGATTGTGCTGGCTCATTTTTTCCCCCAGGCTGAGGTAGTGTTGAGTGATAAGGATTTGCTGGCTGTGCGTTATTCCCGCCATAATGCCGAGGTCAACAATGTGCCAAACGCCCAGGTAGTAGGCGGCGTGGGTATTGAGGCTGTCGCAGACCGCAACTACGATTTGATTGTGTCAAATATTCCGGCTAAAATTGGCGACGAAGCGATTGAACAAGATTTCGTACTAGGGCCGTATAATCTGCTCAAACCAGAAGGTGCCTATTGGAGTGTGGTAGTAAGCCAGCTAAACCGCTTGCTGCCGGGGATAGGTCGCAAACACGAGTTACGGATGAGCGAGGTTGCGAAGCGTCCCGGTCATACCATCTACAAGATTGTTAAACCAGCTAAATAATTATGTCAACTTCGATTACTTTTAGACCTGAGTGGTCTTTTGTAGGACGC
Organism: Chloroflexia bacterium; assembly: GCA_038207455.1. Classification (GTDB taxonomy): domain Bacteria; phylum Chloroflexota; class Chloroflexia; order Chloroheliales; family Chloroheliaceae; genus JBBQZT01. The sequence goes on along the minus strand of JBBQZT010000001.1, from coordinate 116,958 downwards.
GCAGCGGCACCGTCAGCCGATAATTTCCAAAATTGAAACGCCAGCGAAATCGGCTGACGGAGCAGCCTCCTACAAGCGGCTTGAATAATTATGTCAACTACAATTAGTTTTAGACCTGGCTTGCCAGCCGATATAGACGCAGTGCGCGAATTGTGCCGGGACGTGTGGGGCGGCCACGACTATCTACCTTACGTGTGGGAAGAATGGGCGCAAGACCCGACTAACCAGCTTTTCGTTCTGGAGAGCAATGGCGCGATGGCCGGGTTTTATTGTTTGGGCTTGCAAATAGGCCAGACGCACCGAGTTGGCTGGGTCAAGGGCGTGCGGGTAGCAACAGCCTTCAAACGGCAAGGTCTGGCGGGCCAGATGTTGGCTCACGCCCTGGTTCAGAGTCGGGCGCAAAACTTAAACCGGGTGCGTTATGGCACTAACGAAACCAACACCCTTATGCACACTCTGGCTGACCGCCAGGGCTTCAAATTGCTGGCAAATTACAGCTACCTGCTTGCGCCCTTGGTCGAACCAGCTACCTCTAAATTACCCAAATTCCCTATCAGACCGTTGCAGCCCAACGAATTAGAGGCGGTCTGGAACTTCATTATAGCAGCACTGGATTGGCGCACTGGTCACGGTTTGCAGTGCGTGCATTGGAATTGGCAAGACCTGGAAAAAAGCGAACTGGCGAACTTGTTAGTTCAAGAGCAAATTTGGGGCTGTTTTGATGACGACACCATCAAGGCGGTGGCAATTGCTTATCCGATTGCAGACGAGCCACTTTTTGTCGGCTGGATGGATGGAGAAGCTCAGGCGGTCAAGCTACTGGCCCAATATCTACAGCTTCACGCTTCCGACAACCTGAATAAAGTGTCGCTACAAAAACACGCGCTGGAGTTGATGTTAGTACGTGATGATAGCCGCGACGAAGCATTACAAGCAATGGGTTTTGAGCTAAACCCCGACGACTATATGCGCGTGTACGAAGCAATTATCTACTAATTCTAGCCGTCCTCCATGTCCATTAACGAAGCAATCTCCCACAAAGTTTTGACCTTGCAATGGCCCTGTTTAGGTCAAAGGTTGTATTGCCTAAAAATCCCAAATTAGAGTATAATACAACCAGCCTTACCTTCGGTAATAACGGCCAAACGTTAAAAAGTCTGAGCAATTTTCCAGGTCTAAGATAGCAACCTAGATTCATCCGCCAAAAAAGTTTTTATGCGCGTTCATAACTATATACAGGTTGAGGTAGCCCGCAGATAGAAAGTTAGATGATATGTATCTACTGAGGCTGCGCGTCCTAGAAAAAACAGGACGGCTGAGTAGTTACGATGATGTTAGGATAAACAGGTGGCAGAGCTTAACTTAGCCCAATCGAATAAAGCGCAGATGCAAACAGGGCCAACCAGTCCTTACCTCAAATTTTTGAATGGGCCAAAAGCAAACCAATTTGTTCCGCTCGATTTTGGCGCATTGAGCCATCAGCCCCAGGTTTTGGGCAGACCAGGCCGTGAATTTACACCAGATATTATTCTGCTTGACCCCGAACAAAAAGTTTCCAGTCATCACGCCGAGTTAAGCTTTCGCACCGCCGACGGGTGTTTGGTGCTGAAAGATTTAGGCTCAACCAACGGCACTTTCGTAGATGGTTGGCGTTTGGCTGGGGTTACACCCCTGCTGCCAGGCGATATTATCACCTGTGGCAAAATAAATTTGTTGTTTGGCGTTCCCGGCTGGCAAGAAGCTCCTGAACTAGCAAATTTGAACGATTACGAACGGGCTACTTTCCTGGAAGACCATCAACCCGGTTTTGGTCGGCTGGATATTTTGGAGACGCGAGCCGAAGGTTTGCACACCAATTCATTTGTGCGCCTGACACCCCAGCGAGAGTTCCAGATTGGCCGCTTGAGCGAGAACGATCTGGCCCTGATGGACGAAATTACCAGCCGTCGCCACGCCGAACTATGCTGGTTAGGTGGCAACTATGTGCTGACTGATTTGGGCGCAGCCATTCCTACTAAGGTCCGCTTCGACAGTGCCGGACAAGCCCAGGAAGAAACGGTAGAAGTGCCACGCCCGCTCAAAGATGGTGATAGTCTGGTGGTGGGTACCACGGTTCTGCGCTATCGTGCGCCCCGTCTGGGCTATTCCAAATTCCCTGCTAACCAAAGTACCAAAAGCGGCCAGACCGTCAAAATCGCCACGGTAGGTGTGCTGAGATACGCAGCCACTCATCGCCCCCTCGAAATCGGTCCACGTGCCTTTGAACTACCCACAGACCGACAGGTTTTGATTGGTCGGGCCGACAGTAATAATCTGCGCCTGACCGATAGCTCGGTGTCACGCCGCCACGCCCGCCTCGGTTTTGAAAACGGCCAATACATAGTGACAGACCTGGGGGCGGCTAATCGCACGCAAATCAACGGACAGGAAATCGCTGCCCCTACTCCGCTTCGGGTGGGAGACCACATTAATTTGGGCGATTACGAATTTGTATTTGAAATGGAGCAGCCCGGTCAGGCCCAATCTACTTTATTGGACTCGCAAGACCCATTGAGCTTGCAGCTAGGCAAAGCGGGGCAGGCAGCGGCGGATAGCAGCGTGGAAGCAAAGGCCGAGCCACAAGTGAAGGTGCTTGACCACCCCTTGCGTAAAATCACGCCTTTCGACGAGCTTGACCCGGTGAATTTTAATCGGTTAGCTCCACTGTTCAAAGAAGCAACTTTCCAGCCCGGTCACGAAATGGCCCGCGAAGGTCAAAACAAGGGTATGTTTTACGCCATTTTGGAAGGCACTGTTACAGTCTCGCGCACCTTAGACACGGGCGACAAATTAGTTTTGTGCGAAATTGGGCCGGGCGCGGTCTATGGCGAACGCACCATTGTAGCGAACCAATCTTTCGGCAATCGGCTAGAAGCTAAAACCTCGGTGCGGGTTTTACAACTGGACGAAGCGACTTTTAGCCGTGAATTGGGCGCAATCAAGCCTATTCTGGCCTTTTTCCAGCAGCAGGTAGCGGTATATTCGGCAATCAACTGGTTGCGCGGTACAGTCTTGATGCGGACATTTAGCGACAAGACCTTGCGCGAACTCGCCAGCCGCCTGCGCTTGCGGGTGTTTGGGCCGGGCGAGACTTTGACCGAAAAAGGTCAGCCGTGCGATGAATTTTACCTGATACTGACAGGTCGGGCCGTAGTCTATACCAACAACTCGCGCGGTCAGGAGCAAGAATTGGCGGCCCTGGAAACTGGCGATACTTTTGGCGATGGAATTGCCGCCCCGAACGAAACCTATCCGGTGGCGGTGCGGGCTGCCGCGCCAACCGAGTGCTTTTTGCTGGCGCGGGCCGATTTTGAAGTGGTATTACAAAACAGTGGCGACTTGATTGCCAGCTTGCCACGTGGCCTCAGTAGTTTGCCTATCAGCGCAGTTTTGAACCGGGTCAATCCTTTTAGCTCCATGCCACCGCAATTAGTGGCCCAGATTGCGGCCAAGATGAAATTGAAACGCTTTAAGAAGGACGAAAGTATTCTGATGCAGGGGGACGAGGCCAGTGCCTTCTATGTCATCAAAAGTGGTCGCGTAGATATTTTCTTTGAAACCAGCGATGGACAACGCCGCAAAGATATGAAGCTGGGAACAGGCCAGTATTTTGGCGAGGCTTCGCTTTTTACTAACACGGCCCGCACCGATAGCGTGGTAGCCGCCGAAGATTGCGAACTGCTGGCCCTTTACCGCAACAATTTGGAAGAAGTGCTACGTTTAGGCGAAAGTTATGATTTAGCCCAGTATTTCGCCAGGAATCTGAGCAAACGTTTCCGACCCAAGCGTGTCGAAAACTGTATGTTGACTGAACAAACCAATGCGACGGGCGAACATTTTTATATTCTGAGCCGGACTGGAGGCGACAATTATTACAAGTTGAGTGACCGCTCGTATTTTTTATGGCAGTTAATGGACGGCGACAACAGCATCAACGATTTGTCAACGGCTTATTTCTACCAATATAAAAGCTTTGATGGGGGTATCGTCAACCATCTGGTTGGACAATTGCAGGCGGGAGGCTTCCTGGAAATGCCTCCCGTAGATGAAAAGCTGATGGTGACGGGCGCACGTCAGGAAAACCGTTGGGAAGGGTTCGGGCGCAAAGTCGAGCAAGTTTTGAATGCCCACGTTGAAGTCAAAAATATTGATGGAGTGGCGGGTGCGCTTTACAACAGTATAGGGCGGGTTTTCTTTTGGCGACCCATCGCTATTTTGTTGAGTGTTTTGATGACAGTGGGCCTGGGAGCATTTATCTATTTCAGCCTGACCGATTTCTTTGCCAGCAGCGACGCTCCCAACGATGCCATTCCCGGCTGGTTAGTCTTCCTGCTTTTAGTTATAACTGTAATATTCAACGTGCTAATCCACGAAACGGCTCACGCGCTGGCGGTCAAGCGTTACAAACGGCGCGTGCCGAGCGGCGGTTTTGGCTTTGGGTTTTTCTATGTAGATACAAACGAAATCTGGATGGAAGGGCGCGGGCCACGTATTGTGGTTAATCTGGCCGGGCCTATCAGCAACGCTATTTTTGGTAGCATTTGTAGTTTGCTGCTGATTGCTTATTCACCTGTGACTACAGCAGTGGGTGGCCTCTTGATGACGATGGCGACGATAGGCTTTGTGCTGGTTTATCTAAACTTTAATCCTTTTATCGAAACTGATGGCTATTACGCGCTAATGGATTGGACGGAAATACCCGGTTTGCGGCGTAAGGCGTTGGTGTGGCTACGCACCCGGCTTTTCCATAACAACCAGGCTCTCAAGGTCAAACCAACTGATAAACGAGTTTATAAAGTTTTTGGCCTGATTACGTTATTGTATCTACCACTAACTCTGGCTTTGTACTTGTTTGTAGCAGCCCAAATTGCCAACGCGGTTTTGGGTTTGTTCATGCCAACGAACTGGGCCGGGGCAATTAGTTGGATTTTAACCGCTTTGTTGGGTCTTTACACGGCTTACAACCTGGTGCGTGACCTGCTAACGGCCAGCCAGAAAACCAATGACGACGACGATGACAATTTGACTGCACCTAAACGCAACCGTCGCAAAGCCACCAGGTAAGGAGTGACGATTGAGCTAAAAGAGGCTAAACTTGAACTGGTGCGGTTGCTCTTTACTCGTGGCTAAAATCGGGAATACGTGATAAAATTACTACGGTTCATTATCTGACTGGTAAAAGTGTCCAGCCGAGAAGAATTGACTAACTGGTTACGAAAAGCCAATGAGCTATGAGCTATGGACAACGGGCTAAAATTATTGAACTCGCCCTTTTTACATTTTCAGATAGTAGCTGGGCCACGCGCCGGGCAACGTCTGGAAGTGCCAGCCCCTACCGCTACCTCCAGCCTTGTGATTGGGCGCACCCGTGAGGTAGCTATTTTTGTTGACTCCACCGATGTTAGCCGCCGCCACGCTGAAATCTTTGTCGGCGCGGGCGGAAATTATTATATCCACGACCTGGGCAGCCGCAACGGAACGCTAGTGAATGGTCAGTATGCTACGTTGCAAGCCCCGCTCCCAATTATGACCGGCAATGTTATTGTGGTGGGTGGCACCCAATTGATTTTTGAAGGCATCGTTGGCACAGTTCCTACCGAACGTATGGTGGAACAACCTGTAGCAATTCAGCCTTTGCCAGTTGTGCCAGGGATTGCACCTTCAGTATTGCCGCCCGGTACGACTACTCACGCTTATCTAGTGTTGCGAAACCAGGGACAACGCTTTTTGTTGGAAGGCGAGGAAATTACCGTTGGACGCACTGCTATCAATCAGATAGTAATTGATGCTAAAAGTATTTCGCGTCAGCACGCCCGTCTGCTACGCACTGTAGCCGGATATACAGTTACAGATTTGGGTAGCACTAACAAAACTTTTGTCAATAATCAGCCGATAGATGCGCCCGTCCTTCTGCGTGACCGTGACCTGGTGCGCTTTGGCGAGGTAGAGACGACTTTTTTGTTAGAAAGCCAGCGTTTGACTCAGGAATACGCAGGTTCAGACGATGACGAGATGGAAGTAACCCACCACGACGGTACTAATGTGATGGACTACCGAACCCATTTGGAAGCCGCCGAAGAACAATCCGCCCCTGAACCGCCCCGCCGCCGCAACCTGGAACACGGCGAAACGCGGCTTGACCTGGATGTTCGTGATATGCGGTCTGAAATTAGAGGTTTGAGGTCTGAAAACGTATCTCCAAATCCGACTCCCTTCCCGACATCAAACCCCGCTCCTCAAACCCCTTTTCCTACTTCCAGCCCCAGCCTCCCAATCCCGCTCGTGCAACTGGAGCGAGTTTTCAAGGAAAGCGGTGGCAAACCACCTCTGCGTAACATCGGATTGACCATTATGCAAGGTGAACTGGTGACGTTACACGGTCTGGCTGGTAGTGGAGTGAGTACACTCCTGAACATCGTGGCAGCAAACGAAGCGGCAGACCGGGGGATTGTTCAAATCTTGGGTCGCACTCTGCCGACACTAGAAAGTAGCGGCAAACGTCGGTTAAACCTGGAAGATGACAAGGAGTTGGTGCGCTGGCGCATTACAAACCTGGGTTTCCTGCCAGCTAACCCTACTTTTAACAATCGCCAGAATGTCTTTGATAACGTAGCAAGCCTGTTGCAGACAGACGTGCGGGACGTGGCCCGGCGCGACCTGGCCTGGGAACGTCTCCGCGTTTTTGGCCTGACCAGTCCGGCCCTCGAACGGTTGCGCCCTGGTGATTTGACCCCTGGGGATAGACAAAAATTGGCTTTGGCCCGCGCATTAGTCAATAATCCAGCGTTGTTGGTGTTGACCGAGCCAAGCCAAAATTTATCTGGCGACGAAACGGCTCTGCTCTTTGACCAACTAAAACAGTTGACCCAGGTAGGTAAAACTGTGCTTCTGGCAACCCAGGAGCAGTTCTGGCTTCGCGTTGCAGACCAACGTTACGAAATGGTGAACGGTGAAATCGTCAACTCTTGATGATTTGCAGCACCGCATTTTGCAACGGTTGGTGAACCAGTGCTTGCATATGGTTGATTGGGAAATCCTGGTGGGCAGCCTGGAAACCGTCCGGCCAATGGCTGCTGACCAACGATACCGCCGAGTCACCTTTTTCCAGTTCAGCCAGACCGCCATAAAGGGTCTGGATTTGGGGCAGTTTGAATAATTCGCCTAGCAAAAAACCGCCTGAAACGTCCAGCACCCGCAAAACCTGGTTGACGACACCAACAAAGACCACTACAAATTTAGGTTGCGCCCCCCCGAAGCTGTAATATTGAACACCCGGCAAGGGTTGCTCGTCCTGGGCCAGACTTTGCAAGGTCTGGCTATCGGGTATCAGTTCGTCAAAACCTTCCCCCGAAGGCTGGGTACCGAAAGTTCCTTTGAGAAAAGTGGCAACCATATTTTCCAGGTCATCTAGGCGTTGGCCTATTACATTTTTGACCAGCATTCCGAGCGGCCCCGGCAGGTTACTAAGGGCGTGGAAATTTATTTTGCCACTCACCAGCGCGTTGTAATCGTTGGAAAGTTTGGGCATATAACTGCCGTGATGGGGGGTGTGCAAGGTAATGACCTTGCTAAGATGTGGCACACCCGCACTACCCAGCTGTTTCAGAGCCGCCCGTGCCACCAAACCGCCCCGACTATGACAAAGTAAAATAATGGATGGCCCTGGCTCTCCAGCCGCCGCAAAACCAGCATAAACCACTTTTTCCAGCCCATCTAAAATAGCTTTTAACTCATCTACCGCCAATTGCAAAGCATCTTGCGCCCGCGCTTGTTTGAAGTTGACCCAACTAAACCCGTTCGCGCTCAAAAATTGCGTCCAACTGGTTACAGCATTGGCTTGATATGGCGGCGAGGTGAGGAAAGAGGCGTGTTTGTAAGCAGGCTGGGCGTTGATGTCAAATAGCCAGGTCTGGTTAATATCAACTTTAAGCGGGTCTGACCAGTGTAGGGCGTTACCACCGATACCGTGTACCATTACTACAATCGGGGCGGTAGGCTGTCCGGGCATTGCATTGAAATTTTGGAGATTTATTCCTGTTTGGGTTTGAAAATCATTCATTAGTTGGGTAAAAGCGGCTTGTTCCATTTCTATCCTGCTCTCCTTTCGATCTTTGAGAGGGTCTAATAATGTCACGGCCCGCAGGGTTGTGAGCGGAAGCGTCAACTGGTTGCTGCGTAGCGAAGAATCTGTTTTGAGTTCAAGGTAATAGACCCTTCACTACGCAGTGCCTCCGTTCAGGGTGACAGTACCCTATTATTAGACACGCTCTAAACTCCAAATTTATAAATCAGCTTATTGTTTTGACCAATCTACCTGCGCTACGTCCTCCAGTAAAGCAGTGACTTTACCTGTATCTAAATTGACCAGACTTACCAAAGTTTGGGTCAGAATCGCCAGGGTTTTGCCATCGGGAGACCATACTACCTGTTCGGCATTGCTAAAATCGCTCAGAACTTTGTCCTCGTAAGGGCTTCTTTGGCCCGGCAAGCTTACCAGGAAAACCACAGAGCCACCCACTGCGACGGTTTTGTGGTCTGGCGAAAGCGAAGCACTGGCGTAATACTTAGGGGTTACAGTATCGTTCAAGTCGCTGTTTACCAGATTCTGCCCGTTTGTGACTGCTACTCCGTCGTTGCCATTATTGTTCGCGTTCCCATAATATAGAGCAGATTTGTCACTACTACCAGCAATGGGAGCTTGCCACAGCGCGTTTTTGCCATCGCTCGTCCAGTCGTACACGTCACCGAGCAACCCCTGTTTGTATTTGAGTGGCCCACTCAGATTTTTGTCCGACAAATTGCACACAAACAAATTACTGGCGGCCTCGCTGATAGCATCTATGATGATCTGGTTGCCATCAGGCGAATAGCGTTCCAGGGTCAGCAGGGCGTAATCGTTGGAATTGAGCTTGCAAAAATCTTGAGCGTCGCTCCCGTCCAGTTTGACCGAGCGCACGCCGACAGTTCCCGCCGGATTGCCAGGCGTACCGCTCAAATCAGTCAGGAAAGCAATACGTTTGCCATCGGGCGCAAAAAGTGGATAGCTGCCCTGAATCACTTTGGTTTTGTTGCTGGCATCGGGGTTGGAGGTGTAAATCTGGTCAGCATAGATGTCATCGGCGATGATGTCATAGACCAGCTTACCAGTAAGTCCGGTTGTAGGCATGGGCGTGGGTGTAACGGACACGGTTGAGGTTGGCGCGGTAGTAACTGGTACGGGCGTGGTGGTGACAGGTGCGGGCGTGGTAGTGGGGGGCGGCACTTCTTTATTGGTGTATCTCCACTGATAATAATGCTGACCAATATTGCCCATCTCGACCTTATAAGGGTCAGGGTTAGCAGGCGTATAGGTCAGCACTCGCCGCTCAAACAACTGCACCAACACATTACGCGGCTGTCCCGCCACTACTGCCTGTACCCAATATGCCTCGGAAATAGGATAACCAAAGGTAACTGCTATCGGGTTGACCCCATAAACTCCTTTGCCATCGCTGTATTTGCTACCGTCCCAAATTTTGCCAGTCAAATTCAAGAAGCTGGAAAAAACGGCGGGGACGTTGTGGCCTGTCGCGACGTAGTAATTATCTATTTTCAAACTGGCGGGGGGCTGGTCTAGCGTCGTGACCAGGCCGTTTTTATCTATATTCAGGTTGATATTCTGGTCGGTTCGGTTGGGTGCAACGTTTTCGCCTGGCTGAAAAGTCACTACCGCCTTAAAACTGGCATATACTGGCGCGACAGCATTACCACCGCCCGCGTTATCATCTCCCGCCACCTGTACCGTACTGGGTGTAAGTTGGGTGTATTTGTTGTCACCATCCTGGCGTTTGCCCGTCACCAGTTCTTTGGTCAAAAGCCCGTTAGTAACAAAAGTTTTCCCATCGCTGGTGGTACTAAGTTCCATGCGGCTTTTATCGAAATATTGGACAACCCGTTTGCCACCTGCCGCTTCCTGATAATCCTCCTGAAGGTTTCCAAACGAATTTGGCCCCCAGGTATAGCCGCGCCCACTACCTGGTAGCTCCGCGACGGCTTTATCGCTATATTCCCATAGGTTGCGAAACTCGCTGGCGGCAAAAGTGGGGGCGGCCCACGCTGGCTGGCCCTGATTGATGAGGCCAAAAGTTAAATTCAAAACAAATAAAAGCAAGGCCAAAACTCCGAACCGCACGGACATTTTAGGCTGCATGAGGTAGGCTTCCCTTTCTGATTAGCAATTTACTGTAATCCGAATCATTGGTGCAAAAAATTCACCATTGTGTGGCTATTCTAACATTTTTAATAGAAAAAAGAAAAGGGGAATAAGTAAGAAACCTCGCCGCAGCAAATGGGTATCATCTCAAAAGGTAGGGACGAGCTTTATCCCGTCCGTGTCGAGCGGGGCTTACCACCGTTTGGGCGTGATAAATCTCGCCCCTACCCTCCACATCTTTGAGATAATACGCAAATTGTTGGTGCGGTAAAAAGTGGCTAGGCTTCGCGGTTAAGCTCCCGCAATTCTTCGTCAATCACCACCTGGATGATATGCTTGGTACGAGCCGAAACTTTTTTGCCTTTGAGCTTAAACAGCCAGACGCGAATTTCGGGGTCTAAATCTTCGCTATTCAAAATTGTATTGGCTTTGGTGTCCAAATTTAATAAGCCATCAATGGTCAAACCAAAAACGCGCACAATCCGGTTCAAAGCATCTACCGTCGGATTGACTTCATTCGTTTCCAAACGCGAAATGTAGCTGGTACTCATATGACTAGAGCGGCCTAATTCTTCCTGGCTCAAACCGGACTCTAAACGCAAACGCCGGATTTGTTCGCCTACCAGCACTTCGGTTATGCGTTTACGACGACGGCTTTCGGTAGCATCTCCTGCTAATTCAGTGATTGTCGCCATACTTTTTTCTTCTTTAGCCTTGCGTAGAGCAGCACTCGCGCCAGGTTTACGACCTCGCTTCTTGGGCAAGGGTGCGCTCCAGGCAGGACTAAAATCGGCATCATTTTCTCGGCTTGCGTCAACCGTTCCACTTGAGCCAGACATTGTAGCACTATGCCCGTTTGATTTTCCATTCGCATAACCGTTTGTGTTCATTGCACCTACCGAACTTTCTGTATTTATTTCGTTCGCATCCATCATCAGCTTGGTTTACTCACTTTCTTTTATTTGCATTACACAAAACAATACTTCAATCCTCAGCCCGCTACTAACTGGGCTGGGCCTTGCACTTTTGTTTGCTATGCTCTACCAATTACAAATTATTAAATTAGGTTAATTGGAAAATAGAAAACTTGGTATTGCCAGTGTTAAGGGTAGTAGCGGTTAGTTCCAGAGTGTAGCAGCCCAGGACTTCAGGTTCAATCTTATTATAGCAGATTGTCTGAACTTACTCAACGCGCCCTTCTCATTCCAATCACCTAGTTGCATTCCAATTTTTGAGCCACCAACCCTTTTTTTTCGATTATTTTAACTATTGGCCTATAATCCATTTTCCTGAGCTAGTTTTAACCCGGTCTTTTGTCAAAATTTAAGCTTCGACTGTATATATAGCCACCAGTATCTTCTTGTTATTTCGGCTGTAGAGGCGAGATTTATCGCGCCCACTTTGCTTGGCGGGTACGAATTCTTTGGGCGTGATAAATCTCGCCCCTACCTTTTGAGATGATACCGCCAATAGTTGGACGCTTTTTCAAGGGACTGCTATACTCAAGCTCTATATAAAAAGACTTATTGAAATGAAAGGTAACAGTTATAAATGGACACCCAAAAACAAACCTCGGTCAAATTCTACCTCGACCCAGCCTGCCCCTGGTGCTGGCGTACCAACTTGTGGATACGCCAAGTGGAGCAAACGCGGCCCGTTCAGGTCGAATGGGATTTTTTCAGCTTGAGTATGGTCAACAAACAGTCGGAAAGTCTGGCGGGGCTTAATTCGCCTAGTGAGGCTGCTTTGCGAACTCTGGTGCTGGCCCGCCGACAAAGCGGAAACGCAGGCGTGGCCCGGTTATACCTGGCAATCGGTCAGGCTCACCATGAACGCAAAGTCAAGCTGGACGACCACGAGATGATAGGGGCGGCTTTGAGTGAGGCTGGTCTCGCCCCGAACCTGTTGGAGCAGGCTTTGGCAGACCCGACTACCCTTGAGGAAATCAATCGTTCGCACAACTATGTAGTGGGCTTAAAGGCTTTTGGCGTGCCGACTATGATCCTGAGCCGCGACGGACAGGAGAGTTTGCCTGTTTATGGTCCGGTCATCACCGAAGTGCCGTCCGGCGAAGAAGCGGGCCAGCTTTGGGACCACGTGGCTTACATGACCTGGCAACCCACTTTTTTTGAGCTAAAGCGCACCCGGTAACTTTTCTCGCGCCCTGATAAGCTCGGTCAGGGTGCGATTTACTGGCACATCCAGACCCAACCGGGTGGCTTCGCGCACCACCGCCCCGTTTATAGCTTCAATTTCGGTAGGGCGATGTTTGCGTAAGTCCTGCACCATCGAACAGATATTGTCGGCGTTGATTTGCGCCGCCCGCATCGCCTGGGCCGGAGCCTCCGCATCGGGGAAGGGTAACGTTATATGGGCGGCGCGGGCCACTGCCGCTACTTCGAGGGCTACCTGGCTCAATAACTGGCGCGTCGCTCCATGTTCTAAAAGCGTTCCGTTTGTAACATCCAGCAAAGCCGCGATGGGATTAACCGCACAATTCACCACTAGCTTGCCCCAAATTATGCTTTGCACGTTGTCTGTGATATTTACTGCCGCGCCCGCCTGGGTCATCGCTTGTTTGAACCATTCCAAAGTTTGCCGATGCGCCATTGTTAAAGTCGGAGTAGTGCCGAGAGTGGTACTGCCCAAACCGCCCATAACCACCGGGCCGGGCCGGGTCAAACTCGCGCCCAAAAGACTGCTGCCATGTGTTACCTGGGTTGGGCTGTCGTGGAGTAGGGCAGTCAAGGTCTCAACGTTGCCCAACCCATTTTGCAAACTCAAAACCAATCCGCCCGGTGCTAATAGGTGAGCAACCTGCTGTCCGGCCTGGGTAGTCCGATAACTTTTGACCAGCACAACCGCCAGGTCGCAAGGGTAAGCCAGTACCGGGTCTTGGGTTAGGTGCAAACCAATCACCGGATTCTGCAAACGAGCCAGAATAGGGGGCGGCAAAAGGGCGGCTACGTTCGGCCTGACCTCAAAGCGCAACCCGTCGGTAGCAATCGCTTCCAGATGTTCTTTGGTCGAATCTCCACCAACTAACCAAATTTCGTCGTTATCCGACAAAAAAGGAGAAACTCGGAGCAGGCCAGCCAGCAAACTGCCCATCGCCCCAGCCCCTACAATCGCCACCCGCATAGTTTCACCTTTCTGGTACAACAGTTGACAATTCTCGTATTGGCTCGTAATATATCGTATAATGTGAACACCCGTCAATTTTGGGCTAGTCTTAAGGAAAATATATGACCATAGCATTAGAACGACCTATTAGCAAAAGCGAACTAAATATAGAGCCGCAAGAATACTCTTTGGAGGAATTTTTCGCCTGGCTAAAAGAAAACGTGGCCGATGATCGCCAATTTGAACTAATCAACGGAGAGATTGTGGAAAAGAATGCAGCAGGCCCAAATGGGCCAAGTGGCAGACACGGCGAGATTATGAACAATCTAGGTTACTACCTAAAAGCTCACGTTTTATCGCACAATCTGGGGCGGGTCTTCACCGACGCACCTTGCCAGATGCCGCAACTAAACCCTAATACCGCCGCCACCGATGAGGCCCAACCAGTTAGCAAACCAAAAAAGGCCAGCTATTTGATACCGGATGTTCTTTTTGTAAAAGCAGGTCGCATACCTGATAGATTTAGCGGCCCTGTCCCCGTTGTGCCGGATTTTGTAGCCGAAATTAATTCTCCTAGCGATGATGGCGAACATATCAAAGCCAAAATAGAATTGTACAGGCAAGCGGGAGTGCCATTGATTTGGTCTATTTATTTGATGGAAGAATTTGTAGCTATTTATCGCCTGGAAGACCCCGATAAAGACGTACTAAACCTGAAAGGCGTGCTGGACGGCGAAGAGGTAATTCCAGAGTTCAAGCTCAAGGTCAGCGACTTGTTCAAATAAAAAACTACGCTTCCTTTCGGATTGCCTCTACCAAAGCCTCTAATTTGACCGTTTGTTGGGCGCGGGTTTGCAAATTTTTGAGGTTGACCTCGCCGCGCTCCAGTTCGGCAGGTGCAACGATAACCGCGAATTTTGCGCCGCTATTGTTGGCCGCTTTTAGCTGTTTGTCCATAGAATTGCCCAGCACGCCCAATTCCACCCGCAACCCAGCCTGGCGCAACTGTTGGGCTACTGCAATACTCTGGCGGCGTTCGTTTGGCGAATAACGGGCCACAAATACGTCCAGTTCGCGCTCAAGTTTGGGCAGCTTACCCTGCTGTTTGAGCATTTCCTCTAACACCACATCGCTGATGGCCGTGCCGACTGCCGGAAGCGGCTGCCCACCCAAAACCTCCACCAAACCATCATAACGTCCGCCGCCCATAATCGCCCGCGTGAATTTTTTGGTTGGATCCCACACCTCAAAGACTGTTCCAGTATAATAAAGCAGACCGCGCACAATACTAGGGTCAAACTCTACGTAGTCGGCAATACCGTAATCTTCCAACCGTTCCCACAACTCCTTGAGGGGGCCAAAATCCTGATAGTTGCGTTCGCGCAGAGAACGTTCGAGTTCGGCTACCGTTTCAACGCTCAGGCCAAGTGCTTGCAAATTAGCCCGAAAATCCTCCGGTTTAAGCTTTTCGATGCGGTCAATCTGGCGATACACTCCTTCTTTAAGACTCAAATCAATCCCCAAGCGTTTGAGCAAATCCTCCAGATAGTAGCGATTGCTAAGACGCACCACAAACTCACCTTTTTGCAATCCCAGGCTTTCCAACAAGGCGATAGACACAGCCAGAATTTCGGCATCCGCGTCCATCGTCTCCACGCCCAAAATATCTATATTCCACTGGTAAAATTCGCGCTTGCGCCCACGTTGCGCCCGTTCGTACCGCCATACATTAGGAATGGTGAACCAGCGCACGGGTTTACGCAGTTCGTTTTGTTTAGCCGCCACCATTCGGGCCAGGGTCGGGGTCATTTCGGGCCGCACCGCAATCCGTTCTGGGTTTTCGCCGCGCGTATTAAAAACGTAGGTCTGCTCGTTCGCCAGTTCTTCGCCCGATTTGGCGGCGTACAAATCGAATTTTTCCAAAAACGGGCCGTCAAATTCTTCGTAACCATAAAGTTCGGACACGTCGCGCATTTTCTGAAAAAGCCAGTTGCGGAAACGCATTTCGGGCGGGTAAAAGTCGCGGGTGCCTTCTAATTTTTCTACCTTCATAAAATATCCTAAATCCTAATCAGATGAGGGGTATCCTGCAACGCCTGAATAGTCGCGGCCCCGATGCAAAACATCGCAATGCGTAGTTCGCGGAGGGTTTGCTCAATTAAATCGTTCACGGCTTCCAGACCTTGTTCCGCCGCCTTCAAGAAGGGTAACGCCATTCCTGCCGCGTCCGCACCCAGCGCAATGGTTTTGGCTATATCCACGCCGTTGCGGATACCACCACTTCCAATAATGGTTACTTGGGCGTGCGCGTCGGTGGCGGCTTGCCTAGCCCATAAAATAGATTGAGCGGTAGGAATACCCCAATCGGCAAAGGCAGAAGCAGCCTTTTGTTCGACTTCACGCTTGACCCGGAAACTCTCGACCTGACTCCAGCTAGTGCCACCGCTGCCGCCTACATCTAGCCCAGCCACTCCTGCTTCGATTAGCCGACGCGCTACTTCGGGCGAAATTCCGTTGCCCACTTCTTTAACCACGACTGGAATATTATGGCGGGCCAGCTTTTCGCATACAGCCCCAATTTGGGCCAGCAACCCCTTGAAGTTGACGTTGCCGCTCGGCTGCACCGCTTCTTGCAGGGCGTTCAGGTGCAAAATCAGCGCGTCCGCCTCCAACATCCGCACGGCCACCAGACACTGCTCCACTCCATAGCCATAGTTTAGCTGCACCGCCCCTAAATTGGCAAGTAGCGGCACATCGGGCGCAATTTCACGGATAGCATAACTATAGCGCAAATCAGGATTTTCGACTGCGGCCCGTTGCGAACCCACCCCCATCGCCAGACCCCACTTTTGGGCGGCCTGGGCCAACGTGCGGTTGATCTTCGCGCCCCACTCCGCCCCACCTGTCATAGAGCTAATCAAAAGAGGAGCAGCTATGGTTTTACCAAATAGCGTCTGGCTCAAATCTATTTGGGCCAAATCTATTTCGGGCAAAGCTTGATGCACAAAACGCCATTCGTCCAGCCCCGCCCCAATCCCCCGCGCCTGTACGTCCTGGGTCAGACAGATACGAATATGTTCAACTTTGCGATTGCTGATGTTACCGTTAGGAGGCGCAGCCATTATAGGTTTTTGCTTTCTAATTAATCCAGAGGCAGAGTAAAAGAAAAGGTGCTACCTTCGCCGGGGGTGCTTTCTACCCATAGCTGACCGCCGTGCCTGGTAACGATTTCCTGGCTGATGTAGAGACCCAAACCTAAACCTTCTGTGGTAAGGTCATCGGGGTTACGCACCCGATAATACTGCTCGAAGATGTGCGGCTGTTGTTCGGGGGCGATACCCCAACCCATATCGCGTACCCACATTCGCACTACTCGTGAGCCTGCCCGCTCTTGGCTGGCTGGTGGCAACTCATAACCTACCCCCACCATAATTGGAGTTTCGGCGGCACTGTATTTCAAAGCGTTGATAATTAAATTATTGACCACTTGCTCGATACGAGCCTCGTCTATCCGGCCCAAAATAACCGCCTGACGTGGCTCAAAGACGAGTTGACGGTTTACATTTACGTCTTGTTGTTGCGTCACAATATGCTGCACCAGTTCGACAATATTTACCGGGCTACTATATTTTAACCGGAGTTGGCCGCTTTGGATATGCGAAATATCCAGCATTTCTTCAATCAGACCGATTAGACGGTTGCTTTGGTGGACGATACTGCCCAAAATACGGCCCTGGCGTTCCAGACTTAAAGTTAAAGCAGCTTGAAGCAGCGGTTCAATTATACCACCTGATGCCTCGGCTTGCTGAGTACGCTGTAGATTGCGCTGTAAAATTTGGGCAAAACCCTTAATCGAGGTCAGAGGTGTGCGTAGCTCATGGCTGGCAATAGACAAGAACTGGTCACGCAGTCGGTCTAACTCTTTTTGAGCTTCAACCGTGCGGCGGGTCTCCTCGTAAAGTCGGGCATTATCAATCGCCGTCGCCGCCAGCTGCGCCAGTTGCACCAACACCGCCTCATCCTCGGCACTAAAATCGCCGTCGTAGCGGTCTGAAAGTTGCAACAAACCTATGTTGTGGTCATCACGATTATTTAAAGGTACGACTAACAAACCTCGCAAAGGTATTTGGCCTGGCCTTTGGTCGGCAGCCCCGGCTAAAAAGGCCGCAAGCTCGGTCTGCATCAGACGTATAGGCTTATTATGATAGACCGGAGTATAAAGCTCCGCTGGGGCCATCGGTTCAGCATAGGTCTGACCATCGTACTTTTCCGATAACGAAAGCCGGATAATTTTCGGTGTACCTAAGTTATCATCGCTGCTAACTTCAATATAGGCTTGATGTGCGCCCACCACGCGCCGGGCCTGCTTGACAATCACATTTAGCAAGGTGTCGAAAGGCAAAGCCGGGTCAATCGCCACCGATGCGCGGGTCAAAGCGTGCAGTTGCCGGGTACGCGCTTCTTGCTGGCGTAAGAGGGCTTCGGTTTCGGCGGCAAACTGTAAGCGCAGGCGTTGCTCTAGCTGGCTGTTTTCCTGGCTGCGTAACTCAGCCGCCACTTGCGCGGTATAAGTTTGAAAAAAATCGACCAGAGTAGGAGCTTCTTTCAATAGGCTCGGCAAGTGTTGGCGAGTACGCTCGTCCTGCTCGTAAGAAATATCCGGGTGCGTTTCGGCCCATTGATGATATGTTTTGACAAAACCCAGGAAAGATGCTAGATGATTATAGTTAAAGGGCTTGAGAACACGCCGCAACTCGGTTTGGAGAATTTGGGCGGTGTGCGGACTCAGATACATCAAGGCCGCACTATAAAAAGTGGTCGCGCCCAGGGTCGTGTTGGGTGCGGGCCAATGTAGCAGGTCTTCCAGCTGGCCCTGCAAAACTTCCAGATGTGTCTGGATTTCTGCGAGGGTAGGTAGCGGAGTAGTTAGCATACCCTGGATTTCTGGCCCGGACATTCCGAGCGGGCGCAAAGCACAACTATGGCAAACGATACAGTAATCGTTTTGTACGAAGCGCGATAGATAGGCCAGCAACTGCTCTTTAAACAGGATGGGTAAGGGATTGGTGGCGTAGGCAAAAGCCATTTGCTGCCAGTGATGATCAAACAATACGGGCGTTTCGTGGACAGTCTCAAACAAGGCCGGGATGAACCCGAACATTGCCTTAATTTCTGTTTTTATAGCTTCACTTGTCCGCATAACTTTTATCTTTTTAAATGGTAAGAGCAGTCCCTCGTTCCATCTCATAGTCCGCTGTACCCAAGCCGGACCAATATGGAAGCAAACCCCTACCACTAAATTTTGAAAACCTAGCAATTACCGCTATCAACGGCTAAAAGCATAAACTGTTCCAGCCGTGCAACAAAAAAGGCTGCGACCCCTACCGCAACCTTTGTTAAGCTTTTTCTAATTTAACTAGCTGGGTAAGTGTTCAGAATTGAGGTAAACGAATCAAAACCAATAACAACGGTAGGCGGCACATCCCCGCAGTGTTGCCAGTCTCATACCGTGCGGGCGCAGGGACGCGCCGCCTGCATATTAAGGGTAAATCTGAACACTGATCTAGCCAGGCTGTTAGGTTATACCGTCACCAGGCGGAGTATAGACATAATAGCTTTCGTGGGGGCCAAATTGGGAATGCGGCCCTTCGTCACGCTCGTGAACAAAGCCATATTTCTCATAAAACGACCTCCCCACCGGATTTTCGCGCAATACCGCCAGCCACACTTTTGAAAGGGTACCGCGTTTGCTAATTTCGGCTATCGCCTGGTTCAGAAGATAGCCCCCAATTCCCTGTCTTTGGTAGGTGGGACTAATATAATGGCGCATCAATTCTGCCGCCCCAGTGGAGTCAAGCTGAATAACCGTATAACCGACCACCTCGCCCATTTCATCAGTAGCTACACCTTGCCAGGTGAAGGGTTGGTGCGCCAATCGGTTCAAGGTTTCGTCAGAGTAGGCCCATTCAAAGAAATTTTCGTCACTTTCGGGTATAGGTTGTGCGCCATAAATCGTTTGATGACTCTGCCAAACCATCTCCCGAATCGCCGCGAAATCTAGTGGCTTTGCTTCGCTAACAACAATCTCTGCCATATCTACCTCCTCCTGACCCGCCTGCCAACACTTTGCTTTCCCGTATAGTAACCGATTTATAGTCGGAGTACAACCCACCAACCACCCAAAATCAGGGCTTGACAGACCCCACGTTTGCCTTATAATAAAAGGGAACATTAGTTCTTGCCATTTGGCGGCTCAAAAACAAAAAAACGACGATAAGAGGAGATTAGCCTCGTGCATACTCGCGCTAATTCGGCGGACGCGGCCCAGCCCGTGCCACGCCACGATAAATTAGATTTATACGAAGTTTTGCAAGTTAGCCCCAAAGCCGAGGCCGAGGTAATTGAAGCGGCTTACAAACGGCTGGCTCTCAAATACCACCCTGACCGCAATCCTGGTTTGCAAGCTAACGCCCGGATGCAGGAGCTTAACGCTGCTTACGCTGTCTTGGGTGACGACCAGCACCGCGCCAACTATGACCGCAGCCTGCTTGGTTTGCCTCCGCTTGAAGATTTTCCCGCCGGGGAGAGTAGCGATACGGACAACTATGATTGGGACGATTTGCCTTTCGCTGGGCCAAAAGGCGGGGCGGTCAATCCAAAAAGAGGCTGGGCCTGGCTCAAAATCTTCTTATATCGCCAGCGTCGCCAACTTCTGCCCTATCTGCTGGCTCTGGTTTTGTTAGTTTTATTGCTTTTTATGCTGCTAACTCAAAATATGGTCGCCGACAGTACAAACGCCAATCTGCCAACCCGTTCTACCGCCGTGTTTGCACCTGTTAGCAGTTATACGGACGGATTTGAAGATAAAGCCAAAGCCGCCCAAATTTGGACACTGGACTCACCCTGGCATCTTACCAATCGTTCTGCCGCTAACGGCACGACCAGCTTATGGGCAGGTGACGAGCAAACCCACCAGTATAGTGCCAATCTTAATGCTTCGGCTACGCTCAATCAACCGCTAGACCTGACCCACGCTCAAAATCCCCGGCTCAGTTTTAAGCTAAACGGCCAGTTCGACAACCAGGCCAATCCGAGCGGGCAAGACCGTTTGTTTGTGGAGGTGGCAGAACCGGGCCACGACTTTCAGCTTGTTTTCAGTCTCAGCAGCACTTTCAGCAACTGGCAAGCTACTAATGTTGACCTGACTGCCTGGCGGGGCAAAATCGTCTTGGTGCGCTTCCGTTTCCAAAGTGGCGGGGTCGCACCAGGCTACACCGGGCCGTTTATTGATGACGTTGTTATAACAAGCTAACTTTTGGTATAATGGCTGCCACCAATCAAAATTTAGTAAAGGCAGGAGTATAACCAATGGATACCCAAACCAGACCAATTTATGATCACGCTTACGGAGAAGAAGACGAGATGAGCCAGAGTGATTTGCATAACTGGTTAGTTGATTATATGGCTTCCGTGATAAAATTGCTTTTCGCCAACCAGGTTGTCGGTATTTTCAAAAGTATCAATCTTTTTGGCGACCCACTTCACCCTATCACTCCCAAAAGCCCTGACTTGATGGTAATTGGCGGCTTGCTACAGAACCCTCATCACGAATATATCAGTTACTACATCGGGCCAGATAATGCTCCGCCCCGCTTTTTGCTGGAAGCTGCCAGTGAAAGCACCTGGGTCAACGACTTAGCAGATAAACCACAAGTCTATCAAAGAATGGGTGTGCCGGAATACTTTGCGGCTGACCCTCATATTGACCCGGTCTGGACAGGTATGTGGGGAGAGCAAGGGCGTTTAATTGGGTGGCGACTCAATCCCCAAACTCAGCTTTATCAAAGAATTACGCCGGACGCGCACGGGCGATTATGGGGTGACCAACTCCAAAGCGGTTTGATTATGGAAGGCATCGGCAATCGCCAACTCCATCTTTACGATGTGGCTGGGAACTTGCGCCTGACCGAACTCGAACATACAACGCAGCAGACCGAAGCCGAACAGCAACAAAGACTGGCTGCTCAGGCTCTAGCCCAAACCGAACGACAGCAACGCCTGGCTGCTCAGGCTCTAGCCCAAACTGAACGACAGCAACGCCTGGCCGAACAACAACGGGTCGAAAAGCTAAAAGAGATGTTACGCCGTTTTAACCCTGATTTTAAAGAAGAAGATTTACAATAAATCTATAATACCGACGGATACCAGACCAGCCCGCAATTTTAAGTTGTTACGAATTTGTTAGCTGCTTCTGCAATAGCTAAAGACCAGGAGAAACTCGCGGTTGGAAACAGTTTTAAGACCGGAGCAAGTTCAAAAGCAGGTTAAAATTAAAAATTGGCTACCAAGATATTGGCTCTTGTTGACGCTGGCCTTGCTAACCTTTGTGGCGTTGGGAGTACGCCTCTACCTTCTTGATGCTCCCATTGGCGGGGACGAAATTTGGCAATACTATTCGTCGGCCTACCCACTTCGCCTTATAATTCCGCGCTTGTGGCCTGACCATTCGCCGCTATTCTTTTTTTTCAGCCACTTTATGCTTGTCGTAACCAATTACTCGCACGATGTAGTTTGGTTGCGTTTGCCCGCAGTTCTATTCGGTGTAGCTTCGATACCAGCTATCTACCTGCTTGCCCACGAGATAGTCAAAAACCTTAAGGTTGCGCTATTAACTACTGCTATCGCCGTGTTTGCCCCAGTGTTGGTAAACCTGAGCCAGACTTATCGGATGTACTCGCTCTTGATCCTATTGGCGATATTGTCAACCTATTGTCTGCTCCACGCTCTTCGTACCAATTTCTGGCTCAGTTGGGTTGGCTTTGTGCTGCTGGCTGTTGCGAACCTTTACAACCACTATAACGCAGTTTTTATTTTGTTTGAACAGGGTGTTTTCGTAGCTGTATGGTTCACCATAAATTTGGTATTTATTTTGAAACCGAGCCGCTACAAAATTTTCGATACTACTCTCAAATTTGACGCAAAACAGCTTGGGCAAAGAGTAGCCATTCTTCTGGGTTGCTTCGTAATTATCGTAGGTTTGTATCTTCCCTGGTTGTCACACTTATTCAACTTCATCAACACGCCTGGCTACGGTGTTAATCGAGGAGATGGTAGAACAGCCCTCGATTTTATTACAATCTTTGCGTTTATAATCAAGTTAGGTTTTGGCTATACCTGGGCTTCCTGGGTGGCTGTACCAGTAGCAACGCTAGGTCTCGGTTGGCTACTTTACCAACGTTTTTTCTACGGCTTATTTTGCCTCTGTTTCGCCAGTACCATGCTGCTCATTATTGTGGCATTGCCCCTCGGGGAGAATTTACTAACAAATGGTCGTTATTACAGCTTTATCGTTCCAGTGTATCTGCTGTTGGTGGCACAAGGTCTGGCTGCGCTTACCGTGATAGTTCGTCACTTGTCAGCAAACCAAAAGCACCTGAAAAAGTTGACATTTGTACCTGCCACACTAATGCTGGCTTTTCTAATCTACCAATCGCTCCCTACAACCAATTCGGAGAGCGCAGTTCCACAATCCAGATTGAATGCAGCTGCGAAAAGCTTAAAAGCACAGTTACAGCCCGACGATGTGATTTTGACACTTTTACCGCGTGAGCTTGATTTGAGCAGTTTCTTTCAACTCAAACTAAAATTTAGCCTCAGCGACAACCGTAGCCAGGAAGAAAAATTACCGGCTTACTTTGTGGGAGTTGATCGGATTGTACCGTTTACAAAGCTGCAAAATTCTCAAAACAGTCAGGGACGGGTGTGGTTGGCAGTGTTGATGTCACCCTGGCCTGACCCAAAACCAAATATACTTACGACCCAAATACAGCAAGCCGCTCAAACCGACTTTGTAACCGAATGTGATTATGAACTTTGTATAATCGGTCTTAACTCTCAAGATGTTGCTAAACCATCTAATCAGCACGAGGCGATAATGCGATTACTGAATCGCTTCAAGTTCCTAAATCCCAACCTTGTCGAGTCAGCGCAGACTTTAGCCGCGCTAAATTTGAACGCTTCCAGGCTAGTTGCTCTACAAACTCCTGACCAGATAAATTTGACAGAGCAACCGTTTTATATAGCCCTACCTATACATACTGAGCAGCAAAAAGCATACTATTATGTTAAGTTCAAGTATAAGGGCAGCCCTTCTCGAATTTTTGTGGGACTCCAAGATAAAAAAGGGAATAATACCGACATCTTACCCAATTGGGACGGTTATGCGCCCCCGCCTACCACAATTAATTCGGCCCAGTGGAGCGAGGACGGTCTAATTTTCGCTGCCGCACCCAACACTGACCACGCAATTCTCACTTTATTAGGAGAATTAGGCCCGGCGCAAATCAAAGATGTGCAACTTTTCCAGCTGGATACCTAAGCATTAAGGTAGCCTTTTGGAAAGTTACTTGGCACATCTGTAAATTTTTGTAACTTTGGCACGGTCTCTGCTTATACCTACCATTGAGCTAATCTCACACACATCTTGCAGAGCGGTCTGTTAAGTTCTAATTTGCAAGACAGAAATATATAAGAGTACGCCGACGGGCAAAGCTGCCACGCCGGGCGAGAAAGGAACTTTGGCAAAATGACTGAGCGACGAGACCCTAATAACGTGCCTTTGAACGAGGACTTTTTGCAGGATTTGCCAGATCGTAAGTCGGCTGAACGCAATTCGGTCTATAATGCGGCGGGCGGCGATACGACGGCTGCCGATTTGCAGAATTTACCAGACCGCCAGATTGCCGACCGCAATTCGGTTTATAAGCTGGCTAACAAAAAACGGGATAAAAACGGACTGGCTATTGATGATGATATGCCCGATAGCCAGCAGGACTTTGGTGACTCAACTTATAGCAGTATCCCCGCCAATACGGACAACCCCAACTTTGGCGACTCGCTGCACAATAGCAGCCAGGAACAGGGCTACAGCAGTGGGCAACGGAGTGTTAGCCCAGCTAATGCTAACAACCATCAGCCAACTCAACGGGGTTCAACTCTATCTGAAGGTAGCGGTTATCCGGTTAATACTGCCGGAGCGGACAAGAATATAGATGTGGTTTCGGAACACGGCGGGCCAGGTTTCACCACGCGCCGAGGCCAGAATACAGGCGACCAACTTGGCTATAAGCCGCAGGTGGCCCAGGCTTGGGGAGAGAAGGAAAACCAGTTGCCCGAAACGGTCTCTCTCAACGAGCAAGGCTATAATGGGCCGAGCAAGCTTGATAGTGTAAGCCTCAATCCTGATACGGTTCAGCAAAACCAGGTGGGCTTCAAGGGTAGTATGCTTGACGCAGACCGACCTAAAGAATACACTACGCAATCCCAGGCTTCCCCCACTTTTGGCACGGATAGCCAGGTAGTCAGTGACATCAACGAAGACCCCGGCTATCGGCCCAGCTAACTCTGACGGCGGCTGCGCCACCACGCCGTGACACTACGGTAGCCGTTTAATAAATTAAAAGCGGTCAACATTGCGCTCCCTGCCAGTCCAGCACTGGTAGCGGGCGTAATTTTATTTCCGGCGGTCAAGGCGAAAATAGCGACCGCAACCAGACCGCAAACCCCCACAATAAGCGGGGCAAACGCAAACCACACGCTCCGCCCGATAGCTTCCCGCCGCGACGGAAACGCCAAAAACAGCAGGTATGGCAAAACCAGGGCAATCGCGGCGATAATTGATATGGTTATGTAAGCTGCTTCCACTATACAATCACTCCTTATAAAATTTCCAGTACAAAAAGGTCATTTACAAATCTCGATGAGGCTGATATAACTGTAAGAGTATAACTATGAACCCAACAAAGCTATTATACAGTAACGTAGAAATCATTGACTACAAAAGATCAGTAGTTGGAGGTTTGCACATTTATGCCCATTGCCCAATATATCGGCCTGAACGATACCCGTAATCGTCAGGTGGAGCGCATTATTCCCGAACCAGCTATGGTCAATGATACCGGGCTACCAGTACGTTTGATAGGCGACCTGGTAATGAAGGCTATCTATCAAAATACCATTATTTCAGCCCAAAAAATCGCCGAAATGATAAAACTACCTTTTTTCGGCGTAGTAGAGCCAGTAATCGTGAGTCTGCGTAAAGCCGAACTGATAGATGTGGGCGGCAGCGAAGGCTTGGGCGAAATGGCCTACCAATACGTGCTTACTCCCAAAGGGGCGCAGCGTATCAAAGAAATTTTAGACCGTAGCACGTACCTCGGCCCTGCGCCCGTTTCGCTTGACCAGTATAAGCGCGTGATGAAGGCGCAGTCCATCGGTGATGTGCGAGTTGGGCCGCAACAGGTACGCGAAGCCCTTAGTGATATGGTGGTGGGCAACGACATTATCGAGCTTATTGGGCCTGCCATCAATACCGGACGTTCGATGTTTATGTATGGCCCGCCCGGAAACGGCAAGACCCTTTTGAGCGAACACGTGGCGGCCATGCTCGGCGGCGACATCTATGTGCCTTACGCTATTGAAGCCGACAACTATGTTATCAAGGTGTTAGACCAGAATATCCATGTTCCTTCCGACGAGGCCCGCCCCAGCTATGATCTGGCTTCAATGGACAAGCGGCTTGATTCGCGGTGGGTGTTGTGTAAACGCCCGGTTATTATCGTCGGAGGCGAACTAACCTTAGCCAGCCTCGACTTGATTTACGACGAAACCAGCAAATATTACGAAGCTCCCTTCCAACTCAAAGCTAATGGCGGGATGTTCCTGATTGATGACTTTGGCCGCCAGCAAATGCGTCCCCGCGACTTGCTCAACCGCTGGATTGTGCCGCTTGAAAAACGCTATGACTACCTGACGCTACGCACGGGCAAGAAAATCGAAGTGCCTTTTGACGAATTGATTGTTTTTTCGACCAATCTGGCTCCGCGCGATTTGGTGGACGAAGCCTTTTTGCGTCGTATCCAAAATAAAATCGAAATACGCAACCCCACCCCCGACGAGTTCCGGGAAATTATGCACCGCAACTGCGAACTGCTAGGGGTAGAGTATATCGAGGACGGGTTGGTTTATCTACTCAAGGAACACTATATCAAGGCCAAACGCGAACTGCACGCCTGTCAGCCCCGCGACTTAGCCAAACAAATTATTGGTATTTCCGCCTACCTGGGCGTACAACCGTCCCTGACCAAAGAACTGCTGGACGCGGCGGTTGCCAGCTATTTTGTGGAACTTTAATTATAAAATAAACAGAAAGTTTTGTTATGTTATTAAAACGAGTTGGAAGCCAGACCACTCCGCCGCCCGGCTCTACCGAAACCACCCCGCCACCTCCTCCGCCAATGCCAAAAACACCCAGCAATGGTAATGGCACAAACGGTAATTTTGAAGGGATGCGAGTGGCTACGCCTGCCGCCCCACCGCCCGGTACGGGTTCGATGCCCGCTATTCCAGGTATGGGTATGCCCGGCTTGGTGATTGATAGGGGCAGACTGACCGAGTTCCGCAATCAAATCGTCACCCGCATCCAAAACAGCATCGGCCCCAACACAGTTTTGATGCGTGACGAAAAAACTATCAAGGAACTTGCCAGCAAATTTCGCACTATTTACGAGCAATTGCAAGTTAACCTGCCACCAGACCAGCAAAAGCTGCTGTTTGACGAAGTTCTGGCCGAAATGGTGGGTTTTGGGCCGCTGGAAGCCTTACTAGCCGACGAGTCCATCACCGAAATCATGGTCAATAGCCCGGAAATGATTTTTGTCGAGCAGAAAGGCAAGCTGCACGAGACCGATATTCACTTTGAAAACGACGAACACGTGATGCGGGTCATCAACCGCATTATTGCTCCACTGGGCCGCCGCATTGACCGCAAATCGCCGATGGTGGACGCTCGTTTGCCCGATGGTAGCCGCGTCAACGCCATTATTCCGCCTTGCGCTCTCAAAGGGCCGTGTATTACTATCCGTAAGTTTTCCAAGAAGCCACTCACTTACAAAGATTTAATTCGTTTTGGCACTGTCACCGAAGATATGATGAAATTTTTGGAGGCGTGCGTGGTGGCGCGGCTGAACATTGTAGTATCGGGCGGTACGGGTTCGGGCAAAACTACCCTGCTAAACGTGTTGTCGGGCTTTATCCCCGAAGATGAACGCATTGTGACTGTCGAAGACGCGGCGGAACTACAGTTGCAGCAACGCCACGTGATTTCGTTGGAAACCAAAAAACCCGAAGTAGATGGTTCGGCAGAAGTGACTATCCGAGATTTGGTCAAAAACTGTTTGCGTATGCGACCTGACCGAATTGTGGTGGGTGAGTGTCGCGGTGGCGAGGCATTGGATATGCTCCAGGCGATGAATACGGGCCACGACGGTTCGTTGACTACGGCCCACGCCAACACTCCTCGCGATACGTGCAGCCGTTTGGAGACGATGTGTTTGATGGCGGGTATGGATTTGCCGCTCAAGGTTATTCGGGAGCAGATTTCTAGTGCGGTCAATCTGATTGTGCAGCAAGCCCGTTTGCGTGACGGTCAGCGCAAGGTTACGTATATTACCGAGGTGCAGGGGATGGAAGGCGACCAGATTGTGTTGCAGGACATTTTCCATTTTGTCGAAACCGGCACGGACTCCAACGGCAAGGTAATGGGCGATTTGAAGCCTACCGGATTGCGGCCGCGCTTCATCGAACAACTGGATATAGTTGGCTACAAGATGCCTGCCAGTATGTTCGGAGCGTTGCTACCGGGTATGGCTGGTTACAACAAAGAGCGCAACAAACCCCGCTAGTTAATTAATCATCACCTGTCACCCTGCACTTCGTGCAGGGTCTGCGTTTCTGCCTGGCTACCGTAACCACTACATACTGCTATCCACAAATTAGAGTAGATACCACACCCGCTTAACACGCCCTTGCTGAAATACTTTGCCAAATGTGATAATATAAGGCAATCATGTTTTAAGAAAATCGCCTGGAAGATAGACTGCCAATATCTTTCGCATAAATTCCGGTTCTCGGTGGAACTTCCTCGGTAACTTTGAGTTCTATAGTAGCCAGTTTGGAGGCTAACTCTCAGAATTTATGGTATTATTAGGCAATTCATTTGGGTTCAAAACTGGCGCAATACATATTCGTCTTGAACCTGCTCAGAGACTTCGCTTGGGACCACTTTTGTTATATGCAATTTAATCTATGTCAGACTTGATGTAGCTTCAAGCAAGTGACACAAATTTAAGCAATTACAATTCATTTGTTGTTGTAACCAACCCGTCCTACCTCTTTACTACGCTTGTGTTTTGGATAGCTCTTTTTTAAGTTGCCATCATATTTAGGTATCATCTCAAAAGGTAGGGGCGAGATTTATCACGCCCACTTTGACCAGGGTTTGCTACCGTTTGGGCGAGATTTATCGCGCCCCTACCTCCGCATCTTTGAGATGATACATATTTAGCTTATATTAGGAGGGAGATCAGATGCGTGATACTGTACCTAATTTCAACAGTATTAGCGTCGTTTTGCTATGACTAATATTCAAGACACTGTAAGTTTCCCTAGATTATTAAGCAATTTTTCTCCGCCTCGTTTCAGAAAGAATATGCTCTCGCGTCAGAGATTGATTGACTTTCTGATAGAAAACAATGATGTGGCGTTGGCTATTATTTCTGCCCCGGCTGGTTACGGTAAAACCACTTTTTTAGCTGACTATGTTAGCCGTGTTATCAAGCCTTGCTGTTGGCTAACTTTCGACGCAATTGATAAAGACCCGGCAGTATTTGCCGAAAATCTAGTCATTGCAATCAGTCGGACTTTCCCAGGGTTTGCAAACAACCAGCACTTTTTGCCAAATTTGATAGAAGCCTTGCGTGACCCT
This sequence comes from Chloroflexia bacterium, assembly GCA_038207455.1. GTDB lineage: Bacteria > Chloroflexota > Chloroflexia > Chloroheliales > Chloroheliaceae > JBBQZT01. The sequence goes on along the minus strand of JBBQZT010000001.1, from coordinate 87,781 downwards.
GAAAATGGGCTAGAAGTTTGTAGCCGTTTGCTAGTCAATCAAATCTATAGCATAATCGGGGCCGATTTTGATTTAGTGCTAGACGATTACCAGTTGGTAGAAGATTGCGCCCAGCTTAACCAACTCCTAAGCTTTTTCCTTAACTATTTGCCTTCTAATTGTCGGGTGTTACTTAGTAGTCGGGTAGAGGTGTCGTTGGAACTAACCTCGCTTTTGCTGCGGGGCGATGTGGTGGGTATTGGCGTGAACGAGTTAAAAATGACACCCAATGAAGTGCGAATGTTACTTACGGATAAGCACCAATCGCCTATAACGGAACAGGAAGCCTGCGAATTGACGCTACGAACGGAAGGCTGGGTCACAGGCATAGTGTTGGATAGCAACAAAGCTGTAAGACAGCAAAGCCATACCGCCGATTTTTCCAACCATAAGCAGGTCTTCAGCTATCTGGCTTCACAGGTGCTACAAAGATTGCCCCTAGAACTACAACACTTCCTGATTGACACTAGCGTATTAGAGGAGTTACAGGTGGATTTCTGTAATCGGCTGCTGGAAACCACAACCTCGGAGCATTGGCTGTTAGAATGTGAAAGGCGGCGTTTATTTATTAATTGGGTAGAAGATTTTACTCCTCAGCAAAACACTCGCAATACTAGCGGTAGTTATTATCGTTTGCATAATCTATTTCGTGAATTTTTGCTGTCAGAATTCAAGCAAAAAAACTTGGCACGTTACCATGAGCTACATTATCGTTGTGCTAATTTATTTCGGGAGCAGGGTAATTTCGCCCGTATGATGTCCTATCTGGCCGAAGCCCAGGCTTATGAAGCAATCGCTATTAATTTACTTGAGGTTAGTGAAGGCGAAATCGAGGCCGGACGTTTGCAAAGTGTCAAAAGCTGGTTGGAACTTTTACCACCTGATTTGTATTACACTCGCCCGAATTTACTGTTACTTAAAGCCCAAGTTTCGGGTTTGACTGCCGAATACCCCGAAGCCTACCGTTTGTTAGACGAACTACAGGCAACTTTATCTCTCCAACCAGTGCCTTCGTCTCAATATAATTTAATCCAGGCTATGCTATTAAGAGGCAAAATACTGCGGCTTGAAACCAGTTATAGTGCATCAGTAGAGATACTTCAAACCTCCTTGAAACTCCTGCTGGCTGTAATTGAAACTATAGCCGACCAGCGAGTAACAGCACCCAATTTAAATGAAAGCACTACGCTTTCTGGTTGGGCTGACCAGCCGGGCTATATAGATTGGGTTAAAGCTAGAGCCGAAAACGAGCTAGAACTGGGTATGTGTTTGGGCATGAGCGGTCATTTGAGCCAGGCTATACAAGTTTTAGAACAGGCTCGAAATACTTATGAAACATTGCAATCTCCTGAGCGGCTGGCACGTGTCCACCACTACTTATCTTTAGTTTATGCCGGGCTGCACGATTATGTGGCTCGTCAGCGACATATCGAAACCAGCCTTAAATATTGGGAGCAGGTTGGCAACGGCCCAGGTCTGGTCAACACTTTAATAAATCTGGCCGAGGTACATATTGCTAATGGCAACTATGCCCCCGCAGAACAAGTCTTAGATAGAGCCTTAGCCTACACCAGGCAAATTGGTTATCAAAGCGGTTTAGCCCATGTTCTAGCTTTTAAGGGAGACCTTTGCCGCAACAGAAAGCTTTTTACCCAGGCTTACAGCTTTTACCGTGAAGCTGAAACTTTGGCCGAAAACTTGAATGAAAAGCGGCTGCTGCCTTTGGTGCGGGTGGAGCTTGTATTTGTGCTACGCTCCCTTAACGACTATGCCACAGCGCATCAAATTCTAACCGAAGCTTTAGATACCTTGTCTGCCCAACAGAAAAGTGGGGACTATAACGTGGAGCTACTTCGGTTGCTCCAGGTAGGCATCGAATTAGACCAGGGAAAACTTGATAGTGCTAAAAGGCTGCTTCAAGCTAACACCGATTTTTTTGCAAATCGCGAAAACAAACGCGAGTTTGCGTTGAAGAAATTTTTAGAAGCGCGTCTTTTGTTTTTACAGGATAAGCATAAGCAAGCATTAGAAGCTCTGAGTGAGGCTTTAGTTTATGCTGGTAATCATTCAATTCTCAAACAAGAGGCCCAGCACGCTTTGGCCTTGCTACAGTTCGCTTCGGCCAGGTTAGGGCGACAGACGCAGCTGCAACCAGCTTTGAACTCATTATTGGAAGGGCTATCAGCTACCAGGCAACTTGCGTCGGGCGAAACAAAGGTGGCGGCACTCCTCACACCCAAAGTAGTGGACGCTGTAGTGCCAACCCAGACCGATATAGAGCAGGAAGCTAAAAAAAGCTCATCCGCCGCCACCCCAGCTTTGAGTATGCCAGCCCAGACCGAGAAAAATCAAACTGTAAGCTCAAGCACGCCGGGCCAAAATGCTAAAGCGCAACCAGACCAACCATTGATAGTTTTTGGTTTTGGAGTGACCGAAGTTTTGGTACACGGAACGGTGGTACACGATTGGCGCACTGCCAAAGCTTCCGAACTGCTGCTGCTGCTGCTTGATGCCAAAAAGCCCTTAGCCAAAGAAACTATCGTGGACGCGCTTTGGCCGGAGCTTGACCTGGAACAGGCCGATAGTTTGTTCAAATCTACAATTTATCGCTTGCGTAACGCGCTTTCACGCGATTGGATTAAACGCAACGGTTCTACCTATTCGCTTGATGTAGCTTACTGGTATGATGTGGCACTGTTTGAAGATTTTGTGCTTCAAGGAGACCGCTGTAATCTCTCAAACGCGCACGGAACTCCCACCAAGCTCCAAAAGGAGCAGGCTTTGAATTGCTATAGTCAGGCCACGGCTTTGTACAGAGGCAACTTTATGGAAAATGTTTACTCGCAATGGAGTACCGAAAGACAGGAAGTGCTGGTCGTGCTTTATGTAGAAACGCTGCTGAAACAGTCCGAGCTAGAGCTTCAACTGGCTAAACCTGAAGTGGCCCTGGCTACTATTGACCGTTGCTTGACTGCCGATAAGTGCAATGATGCGGCCTATCTATTGCGGCTACGTATCTTCAAGCAGTTGGGTAACGCTGCCTTAATCACCCAAACCTACCAACAATATTGTTACACCCTAAAGCAAGAGCTTAATTTGGGGCCTTCAAATGAAGTTAAGGCTCTTTACCTAAGTTTCCAAACGCAGCTAAACGCTACCTCTGCCTAGCCAGGTCATCAAAATAGCCTGACCAAAGCGGGTAAGCGTGGCCTGGACGAGATGACCCGTAGAGATGACCCGTAAAGTTTGCCCGCGTTTCAACAGATGCGCGGAAGTGGGTCGCCCACCAACATATCCAGGACGCGCGTGCCGCCGATGTCTGTGCGTAGAAAGACCATCGCGGCTGGCTCGGCCTGAACCTCGCCGATAATGGCCGCTTCTCGTCCTAGCGGGTGATTACGCATTGCGGCCAGGGCTGCTTCGGCGGCTTCCGGTGCTACCAAAGCCAGCAGCTTCCCTTCATTAGCGATGGTTAGAGGGTCTAGCCCCAAAATTTCACACGCACCGCGTACACCAACCCGCACCGGGATGGCCTTTTGGTCGAGTGCAATACACACTTCTGAACCCAACGCAATCTCGTTGAGCGTGGTTGCCACCCCTCCGCGCGTCGGGTCTTTGAGGCAATGCACACCAGACCCAACTGCTGCCAGCAATGCTGCTACCAAATCGTGCAAGGGGGCAGTATCACTCTGCACGTCGGTTTCAATCTCCAGAGCTTCCCGCGCCATCAAAATAGCGATGCCGTGGTCTCCAACCGGGCCACTAACTAATACTTTATCGCCCGGCTGAACGTAAGCTCCACCGAGCGGCCAATTTGCCATCACCATACCAATCCCAGCCGTATTGATAAACACACCGTCGGCCTTCCCCCGTTGGACTACTTTGGTATCGCCAGTTACTATCGTCACACCCGCTTCGGTGGCAGCCTGCGCCATTGAAGCCACGATACGGCGCAAATCCTCGATAGCAAAGCCTTCTTCCAAAATAAAACCCGCCGAAAGGTAGAGCGGTTTGGCTCCGGCCATCGCCAGGTCGTTGATAGTACCGTGAACGGCTAGTTTCCCGATGTCTCCGCCTGGAAAGAAAAGCGGGCTGACTACATAGCTATCGGTGGTGAAGGCCAGCCGCGAACCTGCTTGCTCCACGGCAAAAACGGCGGAGTCGTCCATTTTATCCAGCATTGGATTGGCGAAAGCGGGCGCAAAGATACCTTCGATCAGGTTGTGGGTGGCTTTACCACCGCTACCGTGACTGAGTGTGATATGCTGGTCGCGCAGGTGAAATTTTTGTTTTCTGACCTGTCGCACGCGCTCAATCTTGTCCAGTACATCGCCAATCCGGGTCTGATTATGATTATGGTTATAGTTGGGGTCGCTACTCATCGTTTGGCCTCCTCAAGGGTAGAGGTAACGGCTGTCAGGTCGAACATTGGAAGTTTCCGGTTTGAAGCCATTGAGAAGCGGCCATAATTGTAATAGGCGGCGCAAGCTCCTTCCGACGAGACCATACAAGTGCCGATGGGTGTTTCGGGGGTACAGGCCGTGCCGAAAACTTTGCATTCCCACGGTTTGATTACGCCTTTGAGGACTTCGCCACATTGACAGGCTTTGGGGTCGGCCACTCGCACACCAGGTACCTGGTAACGCAGTTCGGCATCCCACTCCGCAAATTCGGGCCGCAATTTGAGCGCACTGTGAGTGATAAAGCCTAAGCCACGCCATTCAAAGAAGGGGCGCAACTCCATCGTGCGGGCCATCACCTGCTGCGCCTTGATATTACCTTCGGGGCGCACCACCCGCGCGTACTGATTTTCCACTTCGGAACGGCCTTCGTGCAGTTGTTTCACCACCATATAAACCGACTGCATAATATCCAGAGGTTCAAAGCCAGACAGCACCACGGGCTTGCGATGGTCACGGGCGATAAAGGTGTAGGGCCGCATACCAGTCACCATACACACGTGACCAGGGCCGAGGAAACCGTCCAGGCGCATATCGGGCGAGTCCAGAATGGCTTTGATGGCCGGAATAATCATGACGTGATTGCAGAAAATCGAAAAGTTTTTAGTACCTTCGGCTTGCGCCCGCAGCAAAGTAATAGCCGTCGAGGGGGCAGTGGTTTCAAAACCGATAGCGAAAAAGACCACCTGCCGCTCTGGATTTTCCCGCGCCAATTTGAGGGCATCAAGTGGTGAATACACAAAACGCACATCCGCCCCGTCCGCCTTAGCATCAAGCAGACTGCCTTTAGAGCCGGGTACGCGCATCATATCGCCAAACGTGGTGAAGATAACGCCCGGTGTACGCGCAATCGCAATCGCATCATCTACCCGGCCCATCGGCAGTACGCAAACCGGACAACCTGGCCCGTGAACCATATCTACGTTGGCTGGCAACACGTCTTCAATCCCGTGTTTATAAATAGTATGGGTGTGACCGCCGCAGACTTCCATAATTTTCAAGGTTTGCCCGGCACTCAAGTGGGCGATTTCCGCCGCCAGCTTATGAGCTATTTCCCCATCTCGAAATTCGTCCACGTACTTCATCGTACCAACTCCTTCTTTGATTCCTGGCTTGCGTCCGCCGCTTTCAGCTGATAAAAGATTACGTCCAATAGCGCATTATAGACCGTCGCCTGCACTTCCTGGATACGTGGGACATAGTCATTGGGAACAACCAGGCTGAAATCTACAGCAGCGGAACGCGCCATCTTGCCACCATCGTAACCAGCCAGACCGATAGTCAGTAGCTTTTGGCGTTTAGCTTGCTCGAAAGCCGTCACAATATTGGCTGAATTGCCACTAGAGGAGATACCCAAAGCAATATCTCCTGGTCCGCCGAAAGCGATAATCTGGCGCACAAAAATATTATCGAAACCCACGTCGTTGCCAACCGCCGTCACCATAGCCACATTGTGAGCCAGAGCCAGGGCGGGCAAAGGTTGACAATTGGGCAGAGGTGGGTTACTTAATTTGGTCACAATATCCAGCGCATCGGTGGAACTGCCGCCATTACCAAAGGCCAGCAGGGTCGCCCCCGCCGCGAAAGCCTGAGCAAGTGCAATTCCCGCGCTCAATATCTGGTCAAGCATACCTTCCAGCACTCGTTGCCGCAGTTCAACCAAATCACGGGACTTCTGAAGGGTCGAATTGCGTACCTGGGCCAGTACATCGGCGGTACTGGATTGCCCACCCTCGAACAGAAAAGGGTAAAATAATTTGTCGTACTCCGAACCTTGCTGGTCGTTCATTGTTTTTGCCCCAACTTATAATTTGGTTTTGTCACTCCAAGTATAGTTTCTGCTTAGAGTTGTCATTCCGAACGGAGGCTCTGCGTAGTGAGGAATCCCTTTATTCAATGACAAAATCCAAACGCTCGATTGCCACCCCGCCGTGAACCAGCACCATGTCGCCTGGCACAAGATCTCCGACTAAACTTACATCTACCTCTGTCGTCGCACCATCAATAGTTACGAGAGCCATTTCCGTCATCGCCTCCAGGCGCAACACTTTGGCTGGCAAAGCTTCGTCCGAGCAAGTCATACAGTGGCCCGCACTATCCAGTCCACACTCGGTTTTATTATTGTAATCGCTCACGTCAGCAACCCTTCGTGTTCAAAAAAGACGTGTACCAACTCCCACAAAATGTGGTAAAGCGTGCGGTGGCTTTCCTGCATTATCATAGAGTCGTTAGTACGCACCACAAAGCAAAAATCGAGGTCGGCCTGGGCTAACTCGCCTCCATCTCCACCCGTCAGGGCCAGAGTCAGCATTCCCTTGTGGCGGGCTGCTTGAAGGGCTTCTAGCACATTTGGGCAATGGCCGTCGGGCGAAAAACCTACCGCTATATCTTGGGAACGCCCCAACACTTTAAGCTGGCTGGCAAAGGATGTATCGGGGCTACCGTCAGCGTTGCGGTTTCCACTCGAAGTTGCACCCATCAAGGCTAGAGCAGGTAACGCGCGTTTACCTACCAGTACCGGATGAACAAACTCTACCGCAATATGTTGAGCATCGGAAGCCACCACCCCGTTACCAAAAGATAGTAAGCGGCCACCCTGGTGAAAACGTCGGGCCATCGCCCAACACGCCTCAGCAATTCGTTCCGCTTCCAACGTGAAAAAGGTCTCGGAAACTTCCATACTACGCTCAAAACGCGCGGTGATTAGCGTTCGTAGTTCGGTTTGTTCCAACTGTAATACCATTTGTTTCTACCTCAATCAAACTGGCTTTGCTGTAACATTTGAAGCTCATCGCTGAAAGCAGTACCCATTTCGTCCAGGAGCTTGAGGGTGTCGTGAGCCTCCTTTTCATCAAGCTTGCTCATCGCAAAACCGACGTGAATCAACACCCAATCGCCCAGTACCAGTCCGTCCTCACGTAGCAGGGCTACATTCACATTGCGCCGCACACCAGATACCTCGGCTTTGGCGATGAATTTAGCTTCATCTACGAAAGCTACAATTTGCCCAGGAATTCCAAGACACATAGTTGTCTCCTTGCTGAACTTCTTTTAGTTGGGTTATGACTTCGTGGGTCAGTTCAAGATACCATACCGTTCAAATAAGAACCTATCCCAATCGAGTGGGTGTTTTTGTGGGACACTGCTCCGTCAGTGGACAAACCCACTTCCTATTGGGATAGGCTCTAACCTGTAGGCGGCGCGTCCCCGCACCCGCAATTCTGCCAAACTTCTCGACGATACGGGCGCGGGGACGCGCCGCCTACAGTAAAACTTATTATGTCGCAACTACCCTGGAAGTTTGACCGCCAGCACATCCACTTGCTCAATGCTGGGTGGCTGCGAAAAAAGATCGGGGGCTTGCTGCATCAAGGCCGCCGCAACTTGACCTGCTAAGTGCGCCTTGCGGCCCTCCTCGGTTGGAAAAGCATCAAAGATACCGAAGGTTGAAGGCCCCATCCGGATGGCGAACCAGGCTGTCGTGTCCGGCTCGTTCAGAACTATCGCCAACCCGCCTTGCAAAAAGCTTTCAACCGCCTGCTCTTTGCCAGGTTTGGCCTCTAACCGCACTAACAATGCTACCGTGACCATTATTTTTGACTCCTATCCATAATATTTGTCAGGTCGGCATAAGTTGGGCTGCCGCAATCGCCGCCTGCCCCAAACTGAGACCACCATCATTCGGCGGTACACGCCGATTAATATATACCTGAAAGTTCATCGCTTGCAAATTTGCTATCAGTTGCTCCAGCAACAGCCGGTTCTGGAACACCCCACCGCTCAAAGCCACCTCGTTGAGACTACTTTGCTGACGGGCTAGGTCGCAAACCGAGGCCAACATTTCGGCGATGGCAAAATGGAGCTTAACTTTATACACTGACTTAGGCAGTGATGATAGCGATTAGCATAGCAGTAACCTCTTGCATTTTGATGGTATTCAATGTACCAATGCGATAGAGAATGATGTTAGTATCCGCCGTAAACAAACGGTTTGGACGCACATTGCTGTCCTTACGTAGTTGTCCACTTGCGAAATCGCTATCTTTAACAGAGACGGCATAATTGTCAGCTAAAGCACGACTGGTTATCTGGCATAAAATTACGTCATCGCCTGTTAAGGTAGCTACAACTAAAGCCGGACGGTTTTTGGTTGAACTCAAGTCCGAGAACGGAAATGGAAGTACCAAAACATCACCTTTTACAAATCTGCCCATGCCACCTCTTCCTCTGGACTTTCCCAATCTCGCTGTAGCACCGCTTCCGAGGCCAGCATTGTCTGAAATGGTTCAGAGGCAAGTTGACGTTCAACCAAATAGCGTACAAAATCTAAAGCTACCAGCAGCTTCTCAGGTGGCAGTCGCCGCAGTTGCTCCTCAATCTGGGAAATTGTATTCTTTTGCATTTCTATCATAATTACTCACAAAGGCTTTTGATGTCTTTAAGTTGGGCTGCCGCAATCGCCGCCTGCCCCAAACTGAGACCGCCATCGTTGGGCGGTACACGCCGATTAATATATACCTGAAAGTCCATCGCTTGCAAACGGGCTATCAGTTGCTCCAGCAACAGCCGGTTCTGGAACACCCCACCGCTCAAAGCCACCAAGTTGAGACCACTTTGCTGACGGGCTAGGTCGCAAACCGAGGCCAACATTTCGGCGATGGCAAAATGGAAACGCCCGGCGATTTGACCGACAGACACGCCCTGTTGCAAATCTTCCACGATGGCCCGCACGAGCGGAGCTATGTCCAAAAGCATTGGCTTCCCATCGGTAATAGAGAAAGGATAGCCCACTGTTGTCGGTTGGGCAATGGCTTCTAGCTCAATCGCCGCCTGCGCCTCGTAAATAACCTCGTGGCGCAACCCCAGTAATGCCGCGACTGCATCAAACAAACGACCCAGGCTGGAAGCTAAGGGACTATTAATACCGCGTGCAATCATTTGGGCCAACGGTTGCCACCGCTTGCGGTCAAGTTGACCCACAAACGGGATGTCCAGGTCAAGAAAAGCCTCACCGTAGATTTGCGAAAGATAAGCTGCCGCCACCCGCCAGGGTTGACGTACTGCCCGCTCCCCGCCCGGTAACGGCACGTAAGTCAGATGGGCTAACCGCTCGAACTGACGCAGACTGGCTATCATAATCTCGCAACCCCAAATCGTGCCGTCCGCTCCGTAGCCCGTGCCATCGGCAGCCACCCCGATAACTGGCCCTTCCAATCCATGTTCGGCTAAAACACTGGCGAGATGGGCGTGATGATGTTGTACTCCGATTTTATAGGGTATGTCCAGGTCGAGAGCATATTTAGTCGCCAAATAATCAGGGTGCAAATCGTAGGCGACGGCCTGGGGAGCTATATCGAAAAGCCGTTGATAATGTTCGATACCTTCGCGGTAAGAAGTCAGCGTTTCCAAATTTTCCAGGTCGCCGATATGGTGGCTGATGAAAGCTTGCCGTCCTTTGCCCAAACAGAAAGTATTTTTTAGCTGTCCGCCACAGGCCAGCAACGGCAGCGGAAACTCAAAGGCCATCGGAATTGGTTCAGGAGCGTAACCACGCGAACGCCGGAAAATCTGTTCGCCACCCGCCATGACGCGCGTTACCGAATCGTCACAGCGAATGTGAATGTCACGGTTATGGGTGAGCCAGCCTTCGGCGATAGCTGTAAGGCGTTGGTGTGCGTCCGCATCGTGATAGGCAATCGGTTCGTCGCTCAAATTGCCACTGGTCATCACCAGCACTGCTGGATGTGCTGGCCCAATAATAGCCCCGAAAGCGTGCAACAGCAGGTGATGTAAGGATGTATAAGGCAGCATAATACCTAACGTGTTATGGGCAGGAGCGATGTCGGGCGCAATGGAACAGTCAGCCCGTTGGTTCAATAGCACAATTGGACGGCGGCGCGATTGCAACAAGGCTGTCTCGTCCGCATTAATCTGACACAACTGGCAGGCCGTCTCGACATCAGCCACCATCAGCGCAAAAGGTTTAGCCTCGCGGTGTTTACGTTGGCGTAACTTTTGGGCGGCCTCGCTGTTGAGGGCATCGCAAGCCAGATGATAACCGCCCAAACCTTTAATCGCCAGGATTGACCCGTCTGCCAGACGTTGCGCCGCCGCCCCGATTGGGTCACTGTTTTCTACCGCTAAACCTGCCTTATCAAGCAAGCAGACGTGGGGGCCACAAACCGGACAGGCGTTGGGTTGGGCGTGAAAGCGTCGGTTCAAAGGGTCATCGTACTCGGCCTGACAAGCTGGACACATCGGGAAAACCCGCATTGTGGTGGCGGCCCGGTCATAAGGCACGTCCTGAATAATGGTAAAGCGCGGGCCACAATTGGTGCAGTTGATGAAAGCATAACCATAACGGCGGTCTTGTGGGTCAAAAAGTTCGTTTAGGCAATCGTCACAGGTAGCGGTATCGGGCGAAATCAGGGCGGAGCGTGCATTCCCGCTTTGGCTATGGGCGATTACGAAGGTATGTTCGTGGCGTGGCTCTAGCAATTCGACGGCCACCCTGTCAATTCGGGCTAAAGGTGGGGCTTCTTCCGCCAAAGCTTTACGAAATTCAGCTAAAGCCTCGCCAGTCCCCTCGATTTCGATGGTCACGCCGTTGCTATCGTTAAAGATAAAGCCAGCCAGACTCAGGCGGTGGGCTTGAGCATAAACGAAAGGCCGGAAGCCTACCCCTTGCACGATGCCTTGCACCACGATACGTTGTCGTTCAAATTTAATTGTAGGCTCGGTTATGAACGTCATAATAACAAACGCCTTTTCCAAAAGGTACTATCACGGCCCACAGGGTTATGAACAGAGGTTTTGGCGAAGTGCGAAGCGAAGAATCTGTGGCTAACAGTCTGTGCGTACCAAGAACCAAAACCTTTGCAACAGACCCTTCACTCCGCAGAGCCTCCGCAGGGGGACAATTTATACCTGGCCCTGGGCAAATGCGGTCAACCAATCGCACCAGGCATCCAGTCCCTCGCCTGTACGACAACTAAGCTCAAAAATACGCAGATGCGGGTTGATAGCCAGCGCATCGCGTTTGACTTTGGCTATATCGTAATCCACGTAGGGCAGCAAATCCAACTTATTGATTACCATCACCTGCGAAACCGCAAACATTTCCGGGTACTTAGAGGGCTTTTCGTCACCTTCTGCCGTACTGACCAGCACTATGCGGGCATCTTCTCCCAAATTCCAACTCGAAGGGCAGATTAGATTGCCGATGTTTTCGATGACCAGCAACCCGATACGGCTCAGTTCAAGCTCTTTAAGCGCGTCCCGAACCATGTGGGCTTCCAGGTGGCAGGCTCCCCGTGTATTGATTTGTACCGTGTCGGCCCCCGCCGCCTCAATCCGTTCCGCGTCGGCACTGGTTTCGATGTCACCTTCGATTACGCCCAGCGTCAGCTTTCCCTGTAGTCGGGTAATAGTTCGCTCAAGCAAGGTAGTTTTACCTGCACCGGGCGAACTCATAATATTGAGGCTGCGAAGATTATATTGCGACAGCAAACTCTTGATCTCCTCTGCTACCGTATCGTTGACGGCCAGGATATTTTGGGCAATCGTGAGCTTGGGCATGGTTATCACTCCTATACAGAACTTTACTTCCTAATGGCCTTCTGCCCGTGCTTTTAGTCCGGCAGCGAACGCCGCAAAGACTGGATTCATATCCGGGAGTGACCGCCCAATCATAGGCAGCATCAGCCCAGTAAAAACCTCGCGCACGCTGAAATTAGTCCGCTTGCCTTGAAGCGGTTCAATGGTGAAGGTGCGTTCGCCCTTAAACAACCCTAGCGGCATCCCGCTAGTCCACACCATTTTACTAGCGGGAACGAACTCGCTGACCGTCACCTTAAAAGCACGGTTCGGCATGACTTTGGTGTAAATGGTGATTTTTTCAGCGGAGCCAATCTTTCCTTCTAAACGCAACATCCCTGGATCCCATTCAGGATACTTCGCGGCATCCGTCAAAATATCCCAAATTGTCTGCGCTGAGGCACTAATCTCAGTTGCGGCACTAAATTCTTTCACAATATTATCTCTTGATTTCATACATTAAAGGTTATTACAGTTCGGTCTCTTGCGCGTGCTAGGTCTCGAACTCCATCTCAAGCAGCTTAAATTCCGTCCCCGAAACTACCTGCGAATCCCATTTCAGGCAGAGCGGACACTGTACCACAAAGTTGACAACACTGAACTCCTGGTTGCAATTACTACAATGGGCGCGATGCGGCACAAAATCAATTAGCAGTTGTGCGCCAGCTAAGGTCGGCTCAAGACTGGTCAGCATCTCAAAACAAAAACTCAACGAGTCGGTCACAATGCCAACCGCGTCACCGATTTGCAGGCGCACACTCTTAACCTTCGTCGCCTGGCTTTTGATAGCCTGCTCTTCCACCGCTTCGACAATACTTTGGGCAATTGAGAGTTCGTGCATAAGCTACATATTACGCATCCGCATATAGCGTTGGATGTCGGGCCGCAACGCCCGGAAAAGATTGAAACCAAGCGCACCTAAACCAGCCAATACAGCCAGCGACATCAACGGATTACCTTTTTTTTCTTCGCTATTTTTAGACATTGTAAGCTTCCTTTCTTTATTCTTTGTAGCTATTCAGCAAGCAACCGCTCCACCAGCGTATCAATCATCTCCGCCGCGCCCGCCACTGCTGCTTGTACCGGCTCGCTCAAACCCATCTCCATTTCGGAGTAGTCTTCGATACCGATAATTTTGGCAGGTTCGCAACCCACCAGCAGAGTCCGAATGGGCCGCGCCCCCAAAGTACGAGCGAAAGCTAATACCTTGAGCGGGTCCATACTATGGGTATCCAAACCCACGCGCCCTGCTTCCGCGCCCTTCTCTGGGCTAATATCGTCCAACTTTGGCTCAATTAGATAAAGCGTTCCCGGTACACCACCACGAGGAACAGCATCTACCAGCACTAGCGTATCGTAATCTTCAAGCAGGGTGTAAGCCAGTTCCACCCCTTGAATACCAAAGTCAACCACCTGCACACCGGGTGGGAATTTATGGCCCTTCAGCTGTGCCGCCACCTCCACCCCGAAACCGTCATCTCCCAGAAAGATGTTGCCGATACAGGCAATCAAAATGCGGCGAGGCGTACTTTGGGAGGCTGAATTTTGCTCTAGGGCGACTTCCAAAGTATATGCTCCTCCGGCAATTCCAATTCCTGAGGGAAAAAGAAGAAACGATGGCCGGGCTGAACGCGCTCGTCCGGTTGCTCACGGCCTGGGTCGTCGTCCAACGTAACCACCACGTAAACGCGGTTCTCGTAATCCTGTTGAATGACTTCGATCCGGGCCATTTTCCCTTCCAGCAGCACATCAAAAGCATCGGCCTTGACAGTTGGACGCAGCCGCACTCGCTGCCCAGCTTTGACTTCACGCCCCCCCACCACCACCGAGGTGAGCGGCTGGAAATCGAAATCCCACGCCCCAAACTTATCGTTATCATTCATAGCTGCCTTCGCTTTCAGTTGCGCCTACGGGCCGCAGACCGCGAATCGCCCCGTGTAGTTTCATCATTTGTTCAGGCGAGAGGGCTTCGGTACGTTCCAAAATTTCTGCCGCCCGCTCATCACCTTCCCGCATCTCCGCCTTTTCCTCGTCGGTCAGGGTCATAATCCGCAGGGTCAGAATCTCATCTATCTCCGTCCCATCAAAGAGCGAGCCTGCGCTTTCAGGTGCAATCTGTGGGTAGTCATACATAATAATAGGCGAGGACAGCATGGCATCAGTTTCGCCCACCTCTCCCACCAGCACCGGCCAGGTACGCACGTTTTGGCACTGTTGGGCGGCAGTTTGCAATTCTTCGGGCGGCTCTAGTAACGAGATAAAACTACCTTGATGCAGTTGCAAAATAGTGTGAGTAGAGACGAACGATTGAAGCAGAACGGCGTGGCTGCGGTCAGGCCAGGTAGCAGTGTTGGTGGTAGTGTTTTCGATCTGGACGCTCACTCTGTAAATGTTTTTAGCCTCTGCGCTGGCTGGCTCGGCAGCGATTATAATTGTTCCCACGATGGGTTGTTGTTCGCGCTGGGCTGACCGACTACTGGGGAGAGAGTCCAAAGTCCCGCCCGCAAAGCTAATCGGTATCCGACGCGGACGCTCTATTAAATCGTCCAGCGCAAGAGCCACTACTTTGATTTCACGCTCCACGCCTTCTTCCCAGGTTTCAGAGACCTTATTTTTATCTTCCGATTGCACCTGTAGTAAGTGCAGAAACCTGACATAAATACCAAGTTCAGTGCGAGGCTGCGTTGCTACCAAACATTCGGTGTGCATCGTCCAGGGTTCAGTTCCACCGTTCGCCTCGCTATACTCACGGGGATAGACCAGACCAAAATTCCAGCGTTGCTGGTTCTTAATGGACGAGCGGCGGTAGGGGTAGAGCAGATAGCCTTCATAAAGCACCGCGTTGGCGATTTCCTTGATTTGCTCTATTTTCACGCTTGACCCTCCCCAGCCTGTGCTGTCAGCAACCGCCCTAAAGCTTCTTCCCACGAAACCAGGCCGTATCTGGTTTTATATGCGTATAAACGGTCAAACACCTCTTTGTTTAGTCTGATCCAGGCGGTGTTAGGAAAATAATGCTCCATCATAGCGTGCCATTGGCGGGCTGGCAGCCGAAAGTTAGCTTCCTTCGACCACGAAATTTGCGCGACCTGTAAATTGCCAGCCATACCTTCGTAAAAGATAGTGCCGCTAAATAAGAAGGTGAGCGGAATATCGCCCTCCTCTAACGCATCAAAATATTTGGTAGCCACCACATCAAAATCGTAAGTGCAAGGTACAGTCAAATCCACGCTGGTACTTCCCACGAAGGTTGGGACGACAGTGCTGGTATGCGTCCAGAGCAGGTTACGTAAGGTCTCACCCCAACGCGACGGTTCGCCAAAAATTTCCAATAAATGGGCCTGTTCCTGGCTGCTATAACGCCGCCGCGTCACGGCAATTTGAAGCTGGCAGCGTAGCATCACCGAGTGAATCTGTTCTGTCGGGCTGGCGTTACTGATATTAAGTTTGAATGCGAGCATCGGCACAGCCGCAAAAGCTGGCACTTCTACCCCCACCACCTCAAAGCTCAGGTCTGGCATCAACTTTTCCCTATAGTTTATGCAGTAAATGTTGTCACCCTGAACGAAGTGAAGGGTCTGTTGTTACGGTTCTTGCTACCGAAAGACCCAGTAACAGATTCTTCACTTTGCAAAGCCTGTGTTCAGAATGACAGTGAAAAGCAGCCTGCGTTCGGAATGACACAACTTACTCCACAGAATCAGATTTTTGCCGAAGCTCCTGGAAAAACTTGTTAATTTCCTCCCAGGCTTCCGTTCCCCCGCTCAATCCCCGCCACTTGAGCCGAATCAGCCCAACCAGTTGGTAACAAGTATCAATCGGGACGATGTAGTATTCGCGGGTAGTCCGCACCCGATTGACTAACAATGCCTCTACATCGGTTTCCAGTTCATTCAGAATTGGATTGGCGTTGGTAAGTGCCGCCCAACCTTCCAGGTCAAGCAGCGACTCGGTTGCTCCGGCGGGGCCAGGATAAAAAGCTGCTACAGGATTGCCGATGGTACTGCGAAATAAGAAGACAATATTGACCGGAATCATCAACTCGTCCCACTGTGCATCAGTCATCTGGAAATTGGGCAGGAGCAGATAACGATTGGGTATAAGTCGGTAGTGATGACCCGCACCCCGTTTGTCAAAAAGAAGCGAACAAGCGGTACACGAGCAGACCAGCGTGCGACCAGCAAGGTCTAGTAGATGGCGATGGTTTGTAGCCAAAACCTCGTTACACAATTCGCAATGTTCTACGACTACAGGTGGTGAGGCTGGTTGATTCCGGACAAGGCGGCGTAAACCCTCTAAAGAGGTGGCCGGACGCGCCCCATTGCCGTCAGGAGTATAAGCTGCTGACATACTGCTCACCTCGTTCCAGCTGGCACGGTTGGACAAACCAAATCTTTATCCTTACGCCGTTGCAACTGGATAAAGGTGACAGGCGGTGGGGCTTCGGGTATCTCCTCGGCCCGAATTTCTTTAAGGTCAGGGGCGGCCTTGAAAACGGCTTCCTCAATTAGCCCTTTGAGAGTGACAGCCGACGAAGGGCAACCCTGGCAACTGCCGATAAGACGGACGCTGGCGATGCCATCCTCGACGCTGATTAGCTCGACGCTGCCGCCGTGTGTCTTGAGATAGGGGCGTACTTCGTCCAGAGCTTGCACAACACGGGTTTCAAGCGCGACAGGGTGCAAATCGTGCAGCAAGAACAAAGCTCCCACCAGTTCGTCCTGGGCAAAAGTTTCGATCAAGTTGTAACCTACCGCTCCTGCCTCAGTGGTCAGCTCAAGCAAGCGGTTTAGTCCTTCGCCGTACATATTCAGCAGAGCCTGGACAAGCTGTTCGGTGGTGGCACGGTCAGCTGGGTCGGGAAAGGCCGCCACATCCTGGAGCAGCCTCTCGATTTGGGCTGCCTGGTCTTGCTCCTGCATAGCGTGAGTCATGAATATTCTCCTTGTAACCATTCAGGCCACTTGTAGGACGCGCAGCAGCTCCGTCAGCCGATTTTGCTGGCGTTTAAGCGGAAAACTATCGGCTGACGGAGCTGCCTCCTACAAAAGACAACACGAGCTGAACAGTTAATTCTCCTTAAAGCTGGTAAAAATTGTCATTACGAAACGAAGCGAGGAATCCCTAAACCTTTTATAAAGAGATTCCTCACAACGCAGAGCCTACTTTCGGAATGACAATTTTTACTGGCCTACACCAAAGGTCGGCGAGTGCAGGATGTCAAGCTCGTGACCTTCGCCCAGGTACATATGTACACCGCAGGGTAAGCACGGGTCGAAGCTTCGTACCGCCCGCATAATATCTATACCCTTGAACTTGTCCGGGCCATTCTCCTCAAAGATGGGCGTGTTTTGCACCGCATCTTCGTAAGGGCCGGGTGTGCCATAAATATCACGCACACTGCCATTCCAGGGTGTTGGCGGATAGGGGTGATAGTTGGCGATTTTGCCACCCTCGATAACCATGTGATGCGAAAGCACGCCGCGCACCGCTTCGTGGAAGCCACAGCCAATCGCTTCTTTTGGTACAGTGAAAGGAGTCCAGGTTTTGGTATGGCCTGCGCGTAGTTCAGCCAACGCCTTGTCCATACAATGGAGCGCGACAGCCGCCGCATACGCCTGGAAATAAGTCCGCGCCCGGTCACGCTCGATAGCGTTGCTCCATTGCGGTACTTTCCACTCGAACTCCACTTCGGGCTTGAAAGCGGTCTTGGGCAGCTTGATTTTGACGCTGTTGCCAGTCGCCTTGATGTAGCCGTCCAGGTCAACAATGCCAGCCAGAGCCGTCGTCCACAAACGAGCCAGCGGGCCGCCGCCAGTGTCCAGAGCCAGATAATCACCAGTGCGCTTGTCATACCAACGGGGCGACATCACCCAGCTATATTTACCATTAAAGTCGCGCTTTTGCGGCTTAGGAATAGTAGTTTGGTTCCAGGGGTGACGTTTGTCCACCTTGTTGCCGAGTGGGTCGGTGTCAACGAAGGTGCGCTGGTCTTGCCAATCATCGTAAAAAGAGTGACCGAGCAGAATACGGATGTTCAGGTTGATGTCAACCAGGCTGGTTGTCACCAATTTGCCGTCCACCACTACGCCCGGTGTGACGAACATAGCTCGTCCCCATTTGTCCATCGTTTTATAGTCGTAGTCGCATACATCGGGGTCCTGGAACGAACCCCAGCAACCCAGCAGGATGCGGCGTTGGCCGACCTTCTCGTAGCCTGGCAGAGCCTGATAAAAGAAGTCGAACAGGTCATCGTGCATCGGCACAACTTTCTTCATAAACTCAACGTACTTCATCAAGCGCACCAGGTAGTCGGTGAAAAGCTGGATGGTAGCTACCGTTCCCACGCCGCCCGGATAGAGGGTCGAAGGATGAACGTGCCGCCCTTCCATCAAACAGAACTTTTCGCGCGTCAGGCGGCTCATCTGGAGCGACTCCAGGTAAAACGCGCCCGTAAAGGGGTTAAGCGCACGCATAATATCGGCGATGGTGCGGTAGCCATGCTCTTCGGCGTGCGGACAATCGGTATGCTCGGCTAACTCAAGCACGCTCGGATTGGTCTCGCGCACCATTTGCTCACAAAAATCTACGCCCACCAGGTTATCCTGATACAGGCAGTGGTCAAACATATATTCCGCCGCTTCGCCCAGGTTGAGAACCCACTCGCCTAATGGGGGAGGCTTTACACCATAAGCCATATTTTGGGTATAGACCGAGCAGGTAGCGTGGTTATCGCCGCAGATACCGCAGATACGGCTGGTGATAAAATGCGAGTCGCGCGGGTCTTTGCCCTGCATAAAGAGGCTATAGCCCCGGAAGATAGAAGAAGTGCTGTAGCATTCCGCCACTTCACGTTTATTGAAATCAATCTTGGTGTAAATACCCAGACTGCCCACAATGCGGGTAATTGGATCCCACGACATTTCGACCAGTTGGGAAGGTTTAGTGGCCGAATCTTCTTTACTCATTTGAATAGTCATTTTGCTGTCTCCTTTAAGTGTCGGCTCTGAACTGTCGGATTAGCGTTTGGCTACGTAGCCTGTGGTTAGCTCCCGGCCTTTATGCCGCCAGGACGGTTCTTTGTTGACTGTATCGTTGGTCAACTGGCGCAACTTTCGGATAGCCGAGCCATAAATAGTGATGACATTCGACGAGACTTTAGCACCAGGCGGTTCGTCCATAAAAGGCATAAATTTATCTGGGAAGCCGGGCATAGTACAGCCAATGCAAATACCGCCCACGTTAGGACAGCCACCAATACCAGCCATCCAGCCGCGCTTGGGTACATTACAGTTCACCACTGGCCCCCAGCAACCCAATTTCACCAAACATTTAGGCGAGTCGTAGGTGGTGGCGAAATTGCCTTCCTCGTAGTAGCCAGCCCGGTCACAACCATCGTGAACGGTCTTACCAAAGAGCCAGGTCGGGCGAAGTTGGTCGTCTAAGGGAATCATTGGGGCAAGCCCGGCAGCTTGATAAAGCAGATAAAGCACGGTTTCCATAAAATTATCTGGCTGCACTGGACAACCCGGTACGCAGACGATAGGCAATCCAGCCTTAGTTTTCCAATTCCAACCTAGATAGTCAGCGACACCCATCGCTCCCGTCGGATTACCCTGCATAGCATGGATACCACCATAGGTAGCGCAAGTGCCGATAGCTACTACACCCCAGGCTTTGGGAGCCAGACGGTCTATCCACTCACAAGTTGTAATGGGTTGGCCGGTAGCAGGGTCAGTTCCCATACCCGCCCAATAACCTTCGCTTTTAATCTTCTCGTTGGGGATAGAGCCTTCGATTACGAGGACAAAGGGATCGAGTTCGCCGCGTTCGGCTTTATACCACCAATCCATAAAGCTGTCGCCAACTTCATAGGCCAAAACGGGGTTATGCAGATTAACTTTGGGAAGACCGGGGATGGCCCCCAACAAAACATCCTCAATGCTGGGTTGGGTGGCGGCGGTAATTGAGATGGTGTCACCATCACAACTCAAGCCAGCCGTAATCCAGACAACGTGAACTTCCTCTAAACGCGCTTTAGTCGCCATTATTACCTCCTTGAGCGTCTTCGCTCTAGATCAACTAGCAAGCGTCACACAGAGAAGCTAAATAATTTCAGAATAAAGTTGACCCAAACCAGGAGTTAGGGCTACTTTGGGAAAAAAGCGAGAATCAGGTAATAAAGCTACCTGACCAGTGGTGTTTTAGAAGTAAGCAGAAACTCCATATAGCGTCAGCAAGAATGAGCAAGCGCGAAGTTAAAGTTCAGTAAAACCTGCTATATAAAGTTGTATGGCGTTAGTATTAAAATTATTATATAACGGTTTTTAGAGGCTGTCAACATTGTGAATTTTAGAACCAGTTACAAAATGGACATTTGTAGAACCAGCCTTGATTGTACTCAGCCGCATTACCTCCATTTTGGTCACTCAGGCGGAATAGCGGTCACTCGGTGGTCACTAATTTTTGAGAACTGCTATTTTCTGGTTACTAGATGGTGGAATCTATTTAGTATTCTAAGGCCATAAGGAACAAACAAACAAAACCAAGCAAAAACCAAACACCGACGATAGCAAAAACAATTCGTCTGTCAACGGTAAGCTAAATTAACAGGTTAGTTAGGGTTCGAGAAAGGCTAGAAAAAAGATGATGACAAATAATAATGGTGGCAACAAAGCACAATGGTCGGCTTTTTCGGGGCTTATGGCTTGTCTGCAAGCCCTGATGGGACTGTTAAATCCTACACCCAACGACGACCCGAAGTTGCCCTGGTGATAGGGTGTGGATAGTAGTAGGCACACTGCGCCAGGCCAGCCAGGAAACATTAGTCAGTCAGATGATGCTGAAGGGGCAAACTTAGATGTCATCGAAAAACCTGAACATTTTAATTAACCGTTGCATTACGGATCGAGAATTTCGACATTTGCTGCTCACCTGTCCACTTGAAGTAGTAGAGCAGTATGAGTTAGAGACTGATGAGCGCGAATTTCTTTTGAGCGTCAAAGCTGACAACCTGCACGAAGTCGTTACCAAGCTATATGACGCGGGGCTGGTCAAAAACCCTGGGCGCGCCAGCCCACCCAAATTCGATTAGGCAATAACGGGTCTGACCAGCAGAGCAGGCCAAACCGAAACCAAATAAATAGTAGGGCCAAAGGAGTAGTTAGTATGTTAGATACCAGGCAAATTTCGTCTCCGATATTGGGTGAGCGCAGACTGGATTTGGGTCAGCTTCCCCGCGAAACAAACCGACCTGCTGCCAGCACCGCCAACCACACCCGTGAAGTGGTAGTCGCTATAGACCATTTGAGCAAAAAATATGGTCAATTCCAGGCGGTTAGTGACCTCTCGCTCGAAATTTATCGCGGTGAGACCTTTGGGTTGATTGGGCCGAACGGGGCGGGCAAAACTACTACTCTGGAGATAACGGTGGGCTTACGGACGCTTTCCACCGGGCAGGTGCGGGTTTTAGGCTGCAATCCACAAACCGAACGAGTAGCCCTGGCCCGTCAGATTGGTATTCAACCGCAGCAAGCCAGCTTGTTTCCTAATCTCAAAGTGCTGGAAACTATGGAACTTTTTGCCAGCCTGCACGCCCACCCTTTGAGCATTGCCGACACGCTGGAAATGGTGGGACTGACCGAGAAAGCTAAAAGCCCGGTCAAAGGTCTTTCGGGTGGGCAACGCCAACGCTTACTTATCGCCATCGCCCTGATTGCTGACTCGCAGATTTTATTTCTGGACGAACCGACTGGTTCGCTTGACCCACAGGCCCGCCGCCAGATTTGGGCCATCATTGACAATTTTCGTCGCCAGGGCCGGACAGTGGTGTTGACCACCCACTCAATGGAAGAAGCCGAGGGTTTGTGTGAACGGGTGGGGATTATTGACCAGGGCCAGATCATCGCTCTAGGTACACCTGCTCAACTGGTACGCCAGTTCTTCCCGATTAAAACCATCAGCTTCGATGTAGTGGAAGAGCCAAGCCTATCCAGATTATATCGGGTGGCAGGCGTAAGTAAAGCCAGCCTGAACGGGAAGCGCGTCGAATTAGTCACGGAGGATAGTGACCGTACCTTGCAAGAACTGGTAACCCAAAGCGGCTGGCACAACTTTGATATTCGGGGGGGCAACCTGGAAGACGTTTTCCTGACCCTCACAGGCCGGACTATCCGAGACTAAACCAGTATTTTAACTGTAGGCGGCGCGTCCCGCGCCAGCGATGTTACCAAACTCATAGACAGTGCAGGGACGAGGACGCGCCGCCTACAACTTATTTGAAAGCTATTGAGATTAACACACGTAATGTAGCGACGGCAGGTTGCAAAGCAAAGCAAATAAAGGAGTGGCAAGCCCATGTTTGAAAAGTTAAAAAACTCGCGCTGGTTTCCAGCAAATAGCGCAATGGTACAGCTGATTTTGACCAATCTACGCGAACTCACCCGTGATAAGGCTACCTTCTTTTTCGTGATGGCCTTCCCGTCTCTGCTGATGCTGATGTTCGTGGCCCTATCCCAACCGGATACGGGCAAGGTTTACACCGTAGGTCTGGTGATGCCGGATAACGCGGGGGCAGAGGTAGGGGCTTTGGTAGCCAACCTGGAGAAGAACCCCAGTCTGAAACTGGTGAGGGCCACCGAAACGGTGCAAAGGGACAACTTACAAAAGGGTACGCTCAATGTGGTGTTGGTGCTACCGTCCCAATTGTCCAACCACAGCGATGTACACCTGCTTAGTAACTCCGACGGGTCTATCACCAGTGCTGCCTTGCGCTCTACCATCGAGGGCTTGACTCGCCCAGACACTGGACCCGCCATTACCGAGGAAGCGGTGGGGAAGCAGCAAGCGTATGGCTCAATCCTGTACCTGTTACCCGGTCTCTTGATTATGTCTTTTGTCTCGCTAAGTATCTTTGGGCTGGCTTTGCCGATACTAATTTTGCGGCAGAACGGGACATTACGTCTGCTAGGTCTGACTCCGCTTTCGCCCTTAACTTTCGTGACGGCCCAAATTCTGGCCCGCCTGGTTTTGGCACTCGGTCAACTGGTGATAATGCTGACCTTTAGCTACCTTTTATTGAACGGTTTTCCATTGGCTAACCTGCCCGGCATAGTTTTAAGCACAGTTTTGGGCATAGTGATGATGTTCGCTCTAGGCTATGTGTTGAGCGAGGTGATACCTTCCCCCGAAGCGGCGGGTGGCCCGATTGGTGGTTTGGTAGCTCCAATCCTACTGCTAACTGGCATCTTGTTACCGTTCAGCAGCTTACCAGACTTTATTTTGACCATCGCCCGTTTTATTCCGCTCACTTATTTGGGAGATGCGCTACGTCAGCAGATATTGGGTGAGAAGCCGATAGCCTCACTGTGGGTAGATGACCTGGTACTGTTTGGAACAGCCGCCTTCCTGGTAGTGCTGGCTGTGAGGCTCTTTCACTGGGGACAGCCCGATGCCAGTACCAAGAAACCGAAGGTTACAAGCAAGTTTTGGCACAAGCTGATGCCAATTAAGTTCTAAAGGCTGGCTTTGCAGTAACTTATAAGCTTTGGGCAAGATTAGCATAAGACTGGCTTTACTCATCAAGAGTGTGCTTTGATAAGCAGGAATTAGGAACGGAAGGAACGACTAACTATGGCAGCCAATATCACCACCATCACTACCAGGGTGGCTAACCTTGAAAGACTGGCTCAACCCATTGGTGGTTTGATGAGCCACCCAATCCAACTGGCGACCCGACCAGGTGATCCACGCTTTGCAATTGTAACTGCTCCGATGGGCGACATCAGCCGCTCGGTGGCAAGTGTAGCCCAGGCAGTCGGAGCGCAAAGTCCCGGCATTGGCACTTTTGATGGTTGCGGCAACAGTCTTGACTACGAGGAGGCCCGGCTCAAAGCTCTGGCCGAAGGGTTGGAACGCTACTCTAGTTGTGTCTATGACGAGAAACAGTTTCTGTGGGCCACCGCCGAGGAGCTTGGCGAGGCTGCCTTAGACCTGGATAGCTTGCCCCGGTGCAGCGAGAATGAGTACGCTCACCCACTTTGTCCAATCGTAGCCCCGGATAAGCAAGCCCCCATTCGGTGGGTAAGGGCGGTATCGTTACTAGATGGTAAGTTGAAATGGGTTCCGGCGGTGATGGTTTATCTGTATATTCCGCCCAAAAGCCCTGGCGAACGTATCTGGATGCCTATCTCGACGGGCTGTGCGGCTCACATTACATTGGAAAAAGCCTTAGTGGGAGCTATTTGTGAGGTGGTAGAACGCGATGCTATTTCACTCATCTGGCTAGAGCAACTGGAACTGCCGCGCATCGAAATGGACATTGTGCCAGCCAGATTGCAAGCTTTCCTGGAGCGAAACCAGCGAGCAAGTGGGGCGGTACGGCAGCTTTTCTTTGACGCAACCACTGACCTGGGCATACCAACTGTCTATAGCGTCCAATTATCGCCAGATAATCAAAAACTGGCGGCTCTGGTGATGTGTAGCACTGAATTAAATCCGGCGGTGGCTATCGCCAAAGTGGTGTCAGAGTCGGCATCTTCCCGGCTGGCTTTACACCGAGACTGGCAACCTCCGGCCCAATGGGACAAGTTTAGCACTGTGACCGATGGGGCAGTCTATATGGGCCACCCAGACCGCCTATCGGCCTTTGATTTCCTGGTCAAATCTACCAACCGCCGCCGCTTGAGCGAAATGGCGGTGCTGGATACCGGAGACCCGCAGCGAAACCTAACCAATGTAATCGAACGTTTTCGGGAGCGGCAGATGGATATTTTCGCGGTAGATATTACGTCGGACGAAGCCTTGAGAGCAGGTATGCGGGTAGTTAGAACTATTATTCCAGCCCTACAGCCCCTTTCGTTCAGCTACCGCGCTCGTTACCTGGGCCACCCACGCCTTTATGATGGCCCACTACGAATGGGCTACCAGGTGCGGAACGAAGCAGAAGTCAACTACTGGCCGCAGCCTTTTGCGTGACCTTTAGCAGGTGGGTATTAACTGAACTGAACTTAGAAATTAACTTTTTAAGAAAGCGGTCTCTTTTATGGAATATCTTGTATCGAGTGCCAGGCCCACAAGCCCATTACGCTTACACGTCTTAACTATCGGTTCGTTTGGGGAAGCGGTAGCTAAAATCTTACAAGAAATCTTGCCAAACGTCATAGTCACGCCCCAAAACACCGAAAATCAGACTCCCGCCGTCGCCAACTGGCCGACTGCCCAGCTAAACGTGATAGCGGCCTGGCGACCAGTGCCTGGAATGTATCGCTTGTTGGAAGCCACCAGCTATGAATGGAAGTTACCTTTTACCACCATTGTGATGGAGACACCCAATGTGCGGGTAGGGCCGCTAGTGCTGCCGGATACTGGCCCGTGTTATAGCTGTTACGAGAAACGGGTTTTGCAGCATTCGCCCCAATTCGCGGCTCTCCAGGCTCTGCAAAACCATTACGAACGGCAGCCGCAAAGTGGGCCTGGTGGATACTTACAAGCTTTTGCCGAAGTCGGGGCGATACGTTTAGCTCAGATGGTGGTTGGCGCAGAAGGTGAGTTGGCAGTTGAGGCGGCAGGTCAGGTCTGGCAGTTCAATACTGTTACTCGTCAAGCTACGACTGGTGAGGTGATTGGCCTACATGGTTGCCCTCGCTGCGGTCTCAAGCGGGACGAAACCACCCGCAGTTATGCTCCACTGCGTCAGGAGCTATCAAAGTTATTGGGTTGGAGTGACAAGCTTGACCAAAACAGCCAATTACCAATACCGGAGCAGCGTGAGTTGATTTTCAGGTCTGATTTTGGACAGCCCCATGTTGAGAAATCGCGTGGTCAGAGTGTTGAAAAAGTGTTGAGCAGCACAAACGAGAAAGGAGGCGCAAGTTGGCAGAACTAAAGCTACTGGAAGGTAACACGATGGCCCGTGCGGTAGAGTTTGACCCGCAGTTCCAGATGCCAGCCCAGCCTCGTTTCCCCCACGAACTGGTAGTAGTCCCACTCGAAGATGGTTTACTGGTGGAAGGTACGGACGTGCGCCAGGTGCTACGCGGCAAGGCCACTAAGAATTTACTGCCGCACTTACTACCTTTGTTGGACGGTACTCGCACCATTGGGGAGTTGAAACAGGCTTTGCCCCACGTGCCACTTACCCATATTTCTAGTGCGGTGGCTCTGCTTTACACTCGCGGCTTACTAGAAGATAGTGTCGCCGACCCGGAGCTTGACCCTGACACTTTGGACGCGCCAACGCTGGGGTTTCTGCGTCGCCATATAGACAGCACACGGGTCAATCGCAGCGGGCTGGAGGCTGCCGCCCGGTTAGCTATGTCGCAGGTGCTGATTTATTGTAGCGGCCCGCAACGTGGAGAAAATGGTCAGTTGTTAGCGCGGCTGTTGCAACAAGCCGGAGTGGGCAAGGTTGAATGTATTGAGCCTGACACCGAACTAAAAGTGAATTTTGACAATAGCGTTAAGGGTGCGAAGCTGGTAGTGGTGTTTACGGCAGAACCAGTCAGCCAAAATCTGGAACGCGACCTGGTTTATTTGGACGACGAATGCGCCCGTCTCAAAATTCCCTGGCTAAGAGCTGCTCTTAACTCTGGACAAATGACTGCCGATTTAGGCCCATATTTCGAGCGGGACGAGACTACCTGTTATCGTTGCTTTGCCAGAGGGCAGGTCAGCCAGCCAGAGCCACCAATTGAAGATGAAGCTGGCCGGGCGACAGTCGCGGGCAAACTTGAAGGCCGTTTGTGGGCCAATATGTTAGCAATGGAAGTAATTTATTTACTTAGCCGGACTGTACCACTGGCGACGGGGCAGGTGGTTACTCGCTATGATTTGAAGGATTGGAGTTCGGCGCGGCTTTATTTTCCCAAGCTACCCGGCTGTGTCTATTGCTATCCTTTGCAGTCGCAGCCAGGAGCCGTTCAAGCAAAGGCTGATGGTTTGGTGGATACTGCGCTGCTGTATGAAAATTCGGTGCTTTTTCCATCGCGGCATTTGATTGACCCAAAGGCTCATCAAGCGCATTACCGGGTGACAAATCACGAATTGAGCTTTGAAGGCAAAGAATATCCGAGCATCAAAAAGATAAGCTTGCCACAACCAGAACCGCTTGAACCGTTGATAGGCTCTACCCTGGCGCATCTGCCATCTGGTACTGGTAATAGGGCTAACCTGACCCAACTCGCTACTGAAGCTCTGGACTTATCCAGACTGGCTACCTTGTTAAGGTTAAGTGCGGGTATCAGAACCGTTACTACCGATACAGTCAAACGGGTGCGGCGGTGGACACCAACCGGGGGCAATCTAGGCTCACCAGAAATATATGTGGTGGCCTATAAGGTGGCAGGTTTAGAACCGGGCATTTATTTCTACCAGCCCAACGAACATCTGCTGGCCTGTATCGGGGAAGTAGGACATCCGGAAGTGGTCAAGGCTTTTATGGCTAAAGTCACGCCTGACACTATCGAAACTTTACCCGATGCGATGTTGCTACTGGTGGGTGCTAACCAGCGCGTCGCCCGCAAGTACAGTGCTTTTGCCTATCGGGTCATCAATCTGGACGCAGGCGTAGCCCTTAGTCAGCTACACATGATTGGCAGTAGCCTCGGTCTCAAAACTCGTACTGTACCGCGTTGGGCCGATGACTTGATTGCAGACAAGCTCGATCTAGAAGCCATTGCTGAAATTGTGACGGGAGTGTTGGCGGTAAAAGGTCTTTAACCAATTAAAGTAGGGATGGACGAAGACGATGCAAACATATCAAAGAGATGTGACGGATTACGAAGCATTGGATGCTATCAGCTTGATGATCAAGTTACACGACGAAAGCCGTTTGACCGAGGCCGACATACCAGCCGAACAACTGCCAGCCGTACCAGCCGCTCTGCGCCAGCAACCCTGGCCGCAAAACGGCCTGACCGTCGCCTTACCACCGGCTCTGACTCAAAGTTATCCATTGCTAAGGTCGGTTCAGACCCGGCAAGCGATACGCGACTACGACCCGACTCCAATCCAGCAGGCGGAACTGGCTACCATTCTTAAAGTTGCCAGTGATGGGGACAAACAAGATTGGTTACAGCAGCAGCCAGACGCAGATGAAAACGAAGCGGCCATTGCCCTACATTTGTTGGTGGTAGCGTGGCGGGTGTGCGATTTAGCCCCAGCGATTTATTACTATCAGGCTGAAAGTCATAGCCTGCTACACATTGGGGCTGCGCCCATTAGCAAGCAAGCCCGTAATAATCTGACTTTACAGGCTGAGTTTGCCGAAGCTCCGGTTATCGTCCTGATTACCGGAAATCTGGCGGCGGCTTGCACTCGCTACGGTGGGTGGGGACATCGCCAATTACTGCTGCGGGCGGGGGCAGCCGGGCATCGCTTATGGCTGGCCTCGGTGGGTCTCGGATTGGCGGGGACTACCTTTGCGGGATTTTTACCGCGCGCTGCCCAAAGCATTGCCTGGGTAAATAATTCAACCAACGCCAGCCTGTTTGCCTATTCTGTCGGTTACGAGCCAGGCAGTGCAGGTAGCACAAACTTTATCAACTAATTAGAAAAGACAAGACAACCCAAACGGGAGAGGACTAAAAAGATGTTAGAAGCTCAAGTAAGAAACGAAATGCCAGCCATAGCCTCTATGCAAGAGGAGGAGTTTGACCAGATAGAGTTCTACGATACTAACTCCGACCTTGACCTGTTTGTGGAGGAACTCGACGACTATACCCACTTTCTGCACGTCTCTACCCTAAGTTCGGTTGGGTGTAGTTGTGGGGCCAGTACCGCTTCGACGGTACTACCAGACTTCAGTCGCTAATGCGGCTGCTAGTTGGGTGAGGCTGGCAATTTAACTTTAACTAGAAATTTCCGTTGGGTACGCTTACCCGTTTGTCACATTTCTATTTATTAGAATAGCAAGCGTGGCAGACTGGCGAAAGCATTCAACAAATCAATATATGGTGGGGAAGCTAACTCGTGTGAGCTATCTTCCTGGGCATATCGCCAATCAGACCGACACCAGTCAGCGTTTGAAGGAAGTATGTCTAAAAGCGGTTTCAAAATACAGGCTAATCTTAGCCAGTTCACAAAAGGAGAAATTACCATGAACAATTACGACGAGAAGAAAAACGAAGTCCAGACCAGCAGCGACCTGACCCCCAAGATCGAGACCGACGAGACCAACCCTGGTTTGGAACTGTTCGCCGAGGAGTTGGACGACCAGGCCGACCTGATTTCTCTGTCCACCGCCAGCAGTGCCGCCACCAGTTGTATGGGCAGCACTCTTTCGACCATCAACCCTAACTAGGAGATTGCCAATGTTGCCCACGAGATTGGTTGGTAGCCTCCTGGCGAGCAGCGTTACCAACCGGCAACAATCTTTGTTTCGCAGTGCCAATCCGTCCGTTGAGATGTTACCTGGCTTGATAGCTATTTGATGAGTAGCATCAAAAGGGACAATGTTTTTACTATTTTCAAAATCAGGGGAAGCAAACTCTTATAACGGGTCTTCCCTATAACTTAACCAAAAAGGAAAAGGAGTTTACCATGAACCATTTTGACGAGAAAGAAGTACAGGCCCACATTACCAGCGACCAGACCGAGCAGATCGAGGGCGATGAGACCGATATTGGGTTGGAACTGTTCGCCGAAGAACTGGATGACCAGGCCGACCTGATTTCTTTGTCCACCGCCAGCAGTGCCGCCACCAGCTGTATGGGCAGCACCCTTTCGACTATCAACCCTAAATAGGTTGCAAGCGGGATAGTGGCCCGCGAAGCAGATTGACGCTATAGGTCATTTGACAATCTTAACGAAAGCGAAGGGGAAGCGAACTGAGATAAAAAGTGTTCTTCCTTCCCTACCCTCCAGGCAAGCACACCGCATTTCAGGCTAAATTGCTTGGGTTTAAGCAAACTTGCAATGCATCCGGTCTTTTGAGTGTTTCTTATTAACCGAGCTTAATTGCTCAACAACTTTATCGAGTCTATCGAAGAAAGAGAAAAGGAGATTACCATGAACAATTACGACGAGAAGAACGAAGTCCAGACCAGCAACGACCACGTGGAGAAGATTGAGAGCGACGAGACCAACCCTGGTTTGGAACTGTTCGCCGAGGAGTTGGACGACCAGGCCGACCTGATTTCTCTGTCCACCGCCAGCAGTGCCGCCACCAGTTGTATGGGCAGCACCCTTTCCACCATCAACCCTAACTAGGAGATTGCCAATGTTGCCCACGAGATTGGTTGGTAGCCTCCTGGCAAGCAGCGTTACCAATCGGCAACAATCTTTGTTTCGCAGTGCCAATCCGTCCGTTGAGATGTTACCTGGCTTGATAGCTGTTTGATGAGTAGCATCAGAGCGATGGACAATGTTTTTTACTATTTCAAAACCAGGGGAAGCGAGCTTATATCAGTGTTCTTTCTTCCCTACAAGCAAAAGCAAAAGGAGTTTACCATGAACAATTACGATGAGAAAGAAGTACAGGCCCACATCACCAACGAGCAGGGTGAGAAAATTGAGAGCGACGAGACCAACCCCGGTCTGGAACTGTTTGCTGAGGAACTGGACGATCAGGCCGACCTGTTGTCGCTATCCACAGCCAGCAGTGCCGCTACCAGCAGTATGGCAAGCACCCTTTCCACTCTTAACCCCAACTAGGAGGTTACTTATGTTGCCTATAATATCGGTTGGTTGCCATTTAGTAGTTTCTTGTTCCAGCTTACCAACCGATAGGCAACGACTGGACTGGTCTTAGGCAGATGTTAGTAAAGAAAAGAAAGGGCCAGCAATAGGGCAGGCCCACTTTACAACATTCATCTGCTGGCCGTTATCTGAACTAAATTTTCAGGCGTGATTGAGCCGCTTTCGGTTTTACCCGAAGCTGGCTACATTTGACAAGCTAGTTTTAATTGGACTTGGGGTGATTATTATGAGTACGGACATCGCTTTTGCCACTCCACCAACTACGGTGGTACGGCCTCCCCTGCGGTTAGCCAGCGGAGTTGAAATGTTTGTAGATGCTAACCACAAAACGCTTTTGCATATCACCGAACGTAAACGCTATGTGCATATCAGCCCTTTGGGTGCAGAAATTATCAATATGTTGACTGTCCAGCCTGAACTCAATGCAGACGACCTTACGCAGCAGCTTATCGCCCGCTACCCAACAGGCCAGGCTCAAATAACTGATAAACTAGGTCGCTTTCTAGCGCAGCTTGAGCAGGCGGGGGCGTTTACAGTTTCTTCAGCAAGCGCGGACGCAGCCGATGAAGTAGCCCCAAACCAAAAGCCAGCCACCCGCCGCTTTACTACAGACCGGATTATTCGGAAAATTAGCCAGCGTCCGATGTTTCGCGTCAGGCTTTGGAGTCCAAACAGACCCATTGCCCGCCCGCTGGTGGAATGTTTGCATCGCGTCGAGGGGCGTACTATCAAAGGGTTGGTGGCTGGGTGGCTGGTGGTGATGTTCACCCTGGCAATCTATGCCTTCACCCAACTAGGTTTTGCTCCAGACCAAAACTTGTTAGCCTTGCCTGTGGTGTTGGGTGTGATTGTACTGCACCTGATTGGTCACGAATTATGTCACGCGGTAACTGGTTCTTACTTCGGGGTAAAAGTGCGGGAGCTAGGGGTGGCTTTGCTTTATTATTTTATCCCGGTGGGCTATGCCGACCATACTGACAATTACCATCTTAACAAATCTAGCCAACGAGCTTACATTGCTCTGGCCGGGCCAGCCTTCGACCTTACGGCGGCGGCTCTATCTGGACTGATTGCTTGTGTTTCGACAGGTTGGGTAGCCGCCACCTTTCACGCTTTGTTTTTGCTACAAATGACTACTTTTGCCTACGACTTGAACCCTTTGATGCCCAGCGATGGCTACCACGCAATTGAGGCAGGTTTTGGAGAGCTAAATTTTCGGCGCAGGTCTTTCACCTTGCTGTTCAAGCTACTATTGCGCCAGAGACTGGAAGACTATCTAGCTACCTTGAGCCAGAAGCAGCGGGTCTTGCGGGTGTGCTACGCTTTGTTTTCGCTAATCTATATTGCCTTGCTATTTGGCGGGGTGGTCAGTCTGGTATTCAAGCTACTATCAGGTGCAAATGGGGGAGGAGTAAATTTATGATGACCTCAACGACTTTGACCCATACTAACAGCATTGGTGAAACCGCCACGATTACACCCGCACCAACGACCCAGCCCGTCCAAATTGCGCCTTTTGGAGTGGTGCGGGCGGGCGGCATCTCTTCGCAGCAGTTAGAGCCACTCCAGCTTGAGTTGACGGTGGGGCTACTACAGACGGCTTTTGCCGCGCAAAGTGCAATGGAAAGGCTGGCTCCAGCTATCGAAGAGGCCCTTTACGTTTTAGTACCTCTGGCAGGTGAAGACAAAGAGCTACGCCGTTGCATTTTAGCAGTCAAACGTAACGTCCATAACGGACGTAGCTGGCCTCAAATGACCTCGGACATAGCCACTGTAGCGGCTAATCTAACTGACACGGGCCAACCTCCTACAGCCCGCTTGCAACTGGCGGAGTGGCAGGGGTTGGTGGTTAGTAGAGAGGCGGCTTTGGCTGAAGCGGCTACGAGGTATTCCCAAGAATTAGGCCAGGCCAGCCGCGCTTTGAACCGTAGCTTGAATAATCCTATTTTACAACAGGGTCTGGCCCTGGCAAGCCCTGATTTGTTGGAAGAATTAGGGCGGGCCAAAAAGAATGGGCGAGGCGAGGACGAACGGGTGGGCAGCAAACTGGTACGTTCGGGGCTTTCCTACGTCACCAGGGCCGCTATGAAAACCAGTCCGTTCAGCACCTTCACTAGGATGGGCGTGGTAGATTTCGCGGCTGCTGGCCCAGGCCCAGCCGCCCCTGATAATAGTGGGTCGTTGAGCAGCGTGAGCCAGCCAGCAAAAAGTTCGAGTTCAAACCCTGCTCCTCAAAGCAGCAGTAATCAAATGCGACTACTCAAAGCTCTGCCTGTTTCGTGGCTGCTCTTGATGGCGCGGGACCGTGAACTGGCTCCGGCTTTTTCCTTTGAACCTAACCAGGGCTTATACCGACGCGCAGACGCGGCAGGTGAAGAAGCTAAGTTGATGGTGCTTATCACCAAATATACCTTGCGCGACTCCTTTGCCTGGCGCAGTGAAGAGCTAGTGGAGCGACCAGAATATAGTGGAGCGGCTGGACTGCGCGAGTTTTTGGCAGCGGGTCAGCGCAAAACCTATTCCGAAATAATCGCGCTGCTGGCGACCACCGGCGAATTTGCTGATCCGCACAAAACTTTAGTCCAGTTGCTAAACCAGCAGTTAGTGCGCCCGGTGCTGCCTTTTTCTCGCCACGAAGCCGCGCCACTCACCCGGTTGGCCCAAAGCCTTGCGCCTCTAACGGGCGCGAAGGCTAACTACATTGCTGCCTTAATGCAGCAAATCCAGCAACAGCTTGAAAGTTGTGTTAAGGCCAGTGGCTTTGAACGCCTGGAGATTTTAACCCTGCTCCGGCAAAAGGCGGCTGTGATGTTTGAGACACTAGGTACGCCTACCCCCAGCTGGCTTAAAACAGTCAATCTGGTTTATGAAGATGTGCGCTTTGAAAATCCCAGTCTGGTACTAAACCAACAAATACGGGCAGACCTGGACAAAGTAGCCCAATATCTACGTCCTGGTATTGTCCGCAGCCAGCTTTACGATTGCCTTTACCGTTTTTTCGTGCATCGGTATGGAGTAGAAGGGGAAGCTTCTAACATTTTGGATTTTTTCAACGAGTTTCTTAGTCAAAGCGATACTACCGAAACGATTGGCCGCGCCAGTGCCGAAGACCAGATGGCGGTTAAGGAAGCCAATCATAGCCGTTCTCAGCTAAGTGGGGGCTGGAGCGCGATGCCACCTGCCGCTACGGTCTTTTTCCAGATAGCAGCTAAAAGCCCGGAAGCGGTGGAGCAGGGAGACTACAAGCTGATAGTAAACCAGGTGTGCCAGGATCAAGGTGGCTTGCTGGGCCGCTTTTCCGATTTGTTACCGCCCGAAAAGGGTAATCTAGCGGCGAAATTGCAAGCCTGGTTGGGCAGTGTGCCAGGTAAAGACCCGGCCTCCGTCGTGCGTGTGCCAACTGTCAGCGATTGGAGCAACTTGCAGTCTGACCATCCTACTACCGAGCGGGTATTGGAATGGCCGGGAGAATTACCTACCAGTGAAGAAGCTGCTGACGAACAGGCCCAGCCAGCCGTCAATTTGCAGTTGGGCGACCTGCGACTACGGGCCAACCCTACCGATAACACTCTTTATTTAGTGGATAGCCAGGGCTGTATTATCACTCCCACTTATCAGGGAGTAGTGCCATCTCACTTTATATTTCACGCTTTGAGGTTGTTTTTAATTCTGATTGACCCCTGGATCAGCGATTACCAGAAGGTGGGTCGCCCCTTACCTATTAACAATAACTCCGCTCACCTGGCAGGTGAGGAAGTGGAGTTCACACCCCGTCACGAGGAGGGTCGGGTGGTTTTGCGACGGGCTTACTGGCGCGTTCCACCCGCTTTATTCCCGGTGCGGGCCAAAGGCGAAACCGATTTCAACTTTTTCCTGCGAGTACAGCAGTGGCGTACCAAATATAATTTGCCAGACGAGGTTTATGTGACTGCCGAGCATAAACGCATCGCTTTTGAAGCCAAACTGCGTAAACCGATCTGGATAAATTTTAACAGTCCTCATTCGCTGGAGTTGTTTCGCCAGCTTTTGGACGGAAATGAAGCCGGAGATTTGGTCAGCATTGTTTTGACCGAAGCCCTGCCGGGTCGTCAGGAACAATGGCTCTCAACCTCGCTTGAGGGTGAAGGGGCGCAAGACGCTACGTTAGTAGAGCAGGGTAGTGGTCGCCATTCG
Source organism: Chloroflexia bacterium (assembly GCA_038207455.1). GTDB lineage: Bacteria > Chloroflexota > Chloroflexia > Chloroheliales > Chloroheliaceae > JBBQZT01. The sequence goes on along the minus strand of JBBQZT010000001.1, from coordinate 52,817 downwards.
CGCCAAAAAATTGCCAGCGAGTTTATGGTGTCGCTACGTTGGTCTATGCCTGGGGGTGTTAAGCCATCGCCCTTCGAAACCAGGCAGATTTTTTCAACTGCCAAACTGCCTGCTAACCTGGGTCGGACTGCCCCTGCGAATGGTTGGTTGTATTTTAAGATTTACCCGGCCTGGTCTAACCAGCTTGACGAGGTAGTTCGTCGCATAGTGGCCCCGGCTCATGCACTGGCCCGTACCAATCCAGATCTTGATCGGTGGTTTTTTATTCGCTTTATTGACCGTTGGGGCTGGCATATCCGTTTACGTTTGCAAGGGCCAGCCAGTTTGCACGCGGTATTACGGCCAGAGATTAGCAACCTGATTGAACAGGTGTTACCCACGCTCAAGTCTCCGGCCAGCGGGGATCAACCATATTTCGTGCTACCAAAACTCGCGCCAGAAGTGACGGCGCAGCCAAATTCTGGCTACAGCATAGCCCACTATGAGCCGGAATATCTGAAATATGGTGGGGAGGTCGGGCTGGCTATCGCCGAAAAACTGTTTGAGGTCTCAAGTGAAATCGCCCTTGAAGTCATAGTCTCGGATTTGCAAAATAACCAGTTAGGGGCTGCCCCCAACCAGGTCGGTCTAACTCGAACCTGGTTGAGTTTGCATACTATGCACCTGACTGTCAGAGAAACCTTCTCTCAGGAATATGAGCGTCACCGCTTCCTGGATGAGTATGCTCGCTACTGGAGCAGACCGACAAAGGCGGAAGCAGTGGCCTGGCATAACAATTATATGCTTGAGATGTCGCAACAGCATCAAAGTTTGTTAGCCCATTTTGGCGAAGCTGGCCTGGATACCCCGCCTTCCAACTTTGTAAGGGAGCGCATCAATGCTTTGGTAGCCCGCTACGGTTTAGCTATTCGTCAAGCTAACGCCGCGGTTGCCACCGCAGGTGTTCAGCAAGTATTCCAGCCCACCACCCGGTTGAGCTTTGACTACATCCACATGAATAATAATCGGCTGGGCATATTACCCTTTGAAGAAGGCTACCTGGCAGGCTTGCTTGCGTCGGCCTCGACTTCAACGAAGTTTCTTTTGTAAAATGCAGGCATTAAAATATTGTTAGGACTTGCGCTTATCACAGCCCGCCGGGTTATACGGCCTCTACTATAAGCGCAAGTCCTAATTGTGACTAGACCTATGGCAGACGGAATAACAAAACAGCATTGGATTTGCTAACTCGCTGGTAAATCGGAAGGTGCGTTCATATTGACAAACGAGAGCAGGGTCGGGTCATACGGCTGCAATTGGCTGGCGGCCACATAAAGCGGCTCAATTTCGTGTAGCAACCCAAGCAGTATATATTGCCCTTGCTGCAACCGCTTACGAATAGCTGGTAACGCGCTTTTGGAATAAACTGCACAAAGTGGCTCTGGTCTGGCTGTTTGGTTGAGCGGCACGATTGCCAGCACGGTGGGCTGGATACAGGCCGCTAAATATTCTAGCAAAGCTGGTTGCAAATAAGGCATATCACAGCCAACTACCAAATTATAGGCGTAAGGGCTGGCAGCCAGGCCCGCTTCGATGCCACCTAATGGCCCGGCGTTAGCAAAGCTGTCCCCCACCAATGGTAAGCCTAGCCACTGGTAAAGGTCGGGCGTGTTGGTCACAATTATTGGTTCAGAGGCACAAGCTGGTTGCAGAGCCGCTACTACTTTTTCGATTATGGTTGGGCCGTCCACTTCTAGCCGTAGAAAGGCTTTGTTGCGCCCCATCCGCAGGCTGCGCCCACCCGCTAAAATAATGCCTCCTACCGTTTGCTTGACATTATTCATCTTCATCAACGGCAGCACTTCGCGGCCAAAAAAGTAAGGGTGCGAGTGTCACCGCCGCCCCACCTAACATTCCGGTTGGCACCATCAGCCAGTAGTCGGTTAGCCAGAGGTGCAAGCGTTCGAGGCCACTATCGAGCAGCCAGGGAATGAATAGCGCGGCCAGGAACGCGGCCAGATACAACTTGCGCTTGGGCAAGTATTTTTGCAGCCAGGGCGTATAAAAATAAGTCAGCCCCGTAAGCAAGATACCACAGGCCGCCCCAAAGCACCGCGCACATACCATCATGGGAGAGCCACCGATTACGAACGATTTAGCGGTATAGGTGCAGAAAGACGCGCCAAAGCTCCAGCCAAAACGGGCGATGCCTTGAAAAAAGGGAATATTGGTTAGCCAGAGGAGGGGAACAAGGATAGGCCCAAGAAACACGAACACCACTATGACCTTGCCCAACAAATGCAGTGAAAAATCGCTCCGCCGAATGGTCAGGGCGCGGGGCAAACTGCGCGGTCTGTTAAATTTTTTAAGCTCCACCACTTTATCAAAGCCCTCCTGCTTTCTAGCTGGCATCTACTATACCACCGTCCCGATGTAGCTGCAACCCACAGCCCTGAAACCCAAAATCCAGATGCACCACGGAGTCACGGAGGTCACGGAGAAAAACAGCAACAGGTCTAGTCAGCTTTCAGATTAAATTCATCCCAACAACAAGCCTGGTTTTAACAACAGTCTTAGCGTGGCTAAAACTCCGTGTCCTCCATTCCTCCATGTCTCTGTGGTGTGTTTTCGGGAGAACGCATAAACCCCTAAAAAACCAAAGTCAGCGTTGACTTAGCCCGTTCAGGGTACTATAATTGCTATAACCGTTTTTATAAATGGTTATAACAAAAAAATGTCCGACATAGCAAAGCCGGGCGCGATAGCAAAATATAATATGAGGCTACCATCGGCCTATTACCCGATGGCAGAATTAACACATGGATGATTATGTTTACGGAGACGCTTTTGAGTACCACCCCGAACGCACCGAAACAGGAGCTAACAGTCCACTAGGACGGTTTCAAACATTGCTGGCAGCCTCTCAGACAGGCGAGATAGACCTGGCCGAAGCCTGCCTGATTATTTCTTCCCAACAATACCCTGGTTTGAAAGAAGCCGCGTACTTGGATGACCTGGACAAAATGGCGGACGATGTAAGTGTGTTAATTAGCGGCGAAACTGACCCCTGGCGGATTGTAGGTTATATCAACGATTATCTTTTTAACCAAAAGGGCTTTCGCGGCAACCAAAGCGAGTACAACGACCCCCGCAACTCTTATTTGAATGATGTTTTAGACCGACGCACTGGCCTCCCTATCACTCTTTCCCTGGTTTATATGGAAATTGCTAAACGCTTGCACCTACCCATCGAAGGAATTGGTTTGCCAGGCCATTTTATCGTGCGTTATCATCAAGCCACCGACAACACCCAAACTTTTTCCGAAGGGAGTTTGAGCCGCACCCCGCTAACCCTCTATCCTGGTCTGGCCCGGTTATTAGAAACCGAAGATATTTCGGACGAGGTAAAGGAAACCGCCGATATTTTGATTGACCCGTTCAACAACGGTGATATTTTGACCGAAGAAGATTGTATCCGCCGCTTGCAAGAAACTTACGGGCGCGGGGTGCCGGTGCTGGCTTCTTATATGAAGCCAATAGCCAGCCGCCCGTTCTTAACCCGAATGTTGGGCAATCTCAAGGCGGCTTATACCCAGCAGCCCGAACCTGACTTCGAGCGCACGCTGCAAATCGAGGAATTCTTGATTGCGCTCAACCCGCAGGACTGGACGGAAGTGCGAGACAGGGGCGCGATCCATTTCAGGTTGAGCCATTTTTGGGCCGCCATTGCCGATATGAGGAGCTATCTGCGTCACGTGCCAAACGCGCCCGATGCTGCCCAAATCCAGAGCCATATTCGTAACATTTTCAACGAAATGGTAGTTCGGAATTAGCTAACAGTTATAGGCTGAACGCTCTTTGTGATATTACTATGCCTACACAAAATTGCTTGCGTAGGCATTTTTATTTCACATCTAAAAAACAAAAAATCAAAGTTAGGAGTTTTGGAAAATGGCGCAAAGCGACTTGCTACAAAACTACGCCAGCTTAAACAGGGAAGATTGGAATAAAGAAGCCCAACGCTATCAAGAACGCCATCGGCCCAATTTGGTCGGTTCTAACGGTTTGTGGGGTCCGGTTTTTGGTGTGCCGGGCGAGACGGATTTGCATATTTTAGGCGACGTGGCAGGCAAGGATGTACTGGAATTGGGTTGCGGCGGCGGACAATGGACGGTGCGAGTGGCGCGTCAGGGAGCGCGGGCGGTGGGACAAGACGTTTCGGACGTGCAGGTGCAATTCGCTCGCGAACTGGCGGCGACGGCTCAAATCCAAATGCCAGCCCAAGCCGAATTTCGCCAGGGCAATGCCGAAGATTTGAGCGAGTGGCCCGATGCAAGCTTTGATATTGTGTTCAGCAATTTTGGGGCGGTGGGCTTTGTAGATATTGACAAATGTTTTGGCGAAGTAGCCCGCGTCTTGCGAAAAGGTGGCCTGTTCGCATATAGCTGGCTCAGTCCGCTTTTTGATTGCCTGTCGGACGAAGACGAAAATCAGCTTGAAATTGTGCGGAGCTATTTTGACCGCAGCCCCTTGACGACGGAAAGCAGCTGGCCGGACGGAATGCACACCACCTATGTTCAATTCCATCACACTTTTGGGGATTGGCAGCAAGCTTTGATGAGGGCGGGTCTGCTCCTGACTGACCTGATTGAGCTAGAACCGCAACGCGAACGCTGGCGCGAAAGTACCTGGTCGAATGTCCCCTGGTACAAAGTGGCGATGGTTCCCAGCACTACCATCTGGCGCAGTCGCAAACCCAAACTTTCGATGCAAGAAATTTTCGGAGATTAAGGAAAAATAATACAATGGCAATATTTTCCCCCAAATATTTCGATACTATTGAAATAGGGGAGAGCGTAGTGACGAAGGGTCGCACCATCACCGAGGCCGACCTGGTTAATTTCGCGGCCCTGACCTGGGATAACTATTCGTTGCATACCGATGTTGAATATGCCAAAAACACCAGCTACGGCGAACGCATTGCACACGGGATGTTGGTATTGTCGTATGCGATTGGATTGCTGATGGCAGAACCAAGCTCGACTCTGGCTTTCTATGGTTATGACAGGCTGCGTTTTACCGCTCCGGTCAAGATTGGCGACACCATTCATGTCGAAACTCAGCTAACCGCAAAGCAGGACAAAGGGCTGCAAGGGGGCATAGTCACGGCTCATTTAATGGTCAAGAACCAGCGTGACGAAACGGTGATAGACGCTATCACCAAAACCTTAATAGCCCACAGTCCAGCCCCAAACTAAGTTGTCCAACTCTGGCAACGAGCGTACTCACTTCCAACCAGACCAATATCAACTGGCAAGTTGGGGGCAGTTTGAGATACTTCTAGCCGTCCATACTCGAAATACTGGAACAGCTTGCGTGTATCGCCTACCTGCAAAAAGAAAAATTCGCTGACGGGTTTGCCTATGTTGTTCTTAGTCACGAAAGTAACAAAACTGTTGGCCGTATTAAAGGTTGTGGCGTTGGGATTGGGAGGCGGCAAAACCGGCCCTGGACTGACTTTACAAGGTGTAGTTAGCAATGTTTGACCGCTCGTTCCAGGCACAATGCTACCATCAATATTTTTGAGCAGCCAGCCCCGCTCAAAAAACTGGACGTGTCCAACTCCGTTCCAATCAAATTCTTCGGAAATCGGGAAGCCCCATCTGCCAGTATCCCCGTTCTTCAGGTAAAAATCCAGGAAGGCAGGCCGCACAATATGATGGGTGGTACTGTAATAACGCCCACCACCGGGAGCTTCTCCATTCTGGTCTCCACCGTCTAACGGATAAAATTCGGCGGCTTGCGCCCCAAAATTGAAATTCGCCTTGACGTTATAGCCAACATCGAAAGTAAGTTGGTTCTGGACATATAAGGCTTGCAAAGGATTGTTAAGCGGCAAGTTTGGCAAATACTTGCGAGTGCTGGTATCTTTGGGTCGGGCCAGCACAAAATAAATCTGGCTGCGGTCTATTTTGCTGACATCAAGCTGACCAGGACTAAAAACGCCATTGTCTTTGTCGGTCAAGGTTAGTGGTATTAAGTTTTTCAACCCACTCGCTTGCACACCCAAATATAAATTGAAATCGCTCGGAACTGCGCCACTAAATTTAAGGTTGACGTGCGGCTGAATCGGTGGCGGCGTGGGGATAGGTGTCACAGTGGGTGGCGCAAATGTAACAGTAGGTGATGGCTCGACTGTCGGCACCCTGGTAACGACGGCAGCGGCTACCACTGTTGGCTCAGAGGTTGGTTCGATGGCTGACGGTTTAGCGGTGAGCAAAGCCAAAGCCAGAGCCGAGACTGCTACAATTACAATCAAACCCAACAATACAGGCAACCATAAACCTCGTAGCAAATCCAGGTAGCCCATTGCCCGCCGTCGGGCCGCTTGTTTGGGAGCGATATACTGTGGCACACCTGTCGTCTGCAGCCGCGACAATTCCCGCGCTACGGCAGTCTGGAGCGATTTATTAGTGGTAGCGTTGACGGGAGTACGCAGTCCGGTTGCCCCTACTGAGCGTTCGGTTTTCACATATTTGGCGGCGCGGCGGGTTGGTGAATCTATCCCTAAACCGTCCAGGGGTGAAGCGACCATATCCGAACCAGAGTCTGCCGCTCCAATCTCGTTGGTGGGTGCCGCCGCCGCTCGTTCCGTCGGTGGGCTGAGGGGTGTAGCAGACGAAGGTGGCAACGGACGACGCGGCGCACGTCCAGCTGGGCCAAGCACTCCATCACCAGCGTGACTGGCCCCGACAAAGTTTTTCTCGACGGGCGGCTCGGCCAGTGGGGTGATAAAAGGCTGACGGAAGTTGAAGCTCGAATTCGGCATATTTTGTGCGATGGTTGGGTTCGGTTGAGTTTCTAAACTGGTATCGGGTTCGGCAGCTATCCGCGCGGTCACGGATTTGGCGGGCTGGCTCAAACGGCTGACGGCCAGGCCCGTGTTAATATCTATTTCCCCCGCTTCTTCCAGCCGCTCGATTTCTCGCAACTTTTGTTGGGCCGCCCCCACTCCCAAATCGCTGGCCTTTTCAAAATAAGGTTTGGCTTCACGATACTGGTGCTGCTCGAACAACCATTTGCCATAGTCGTAGCAAACGCGGGGATAAGTAGGCTGCCAGGGGTTGGGCGACAACATACTATTAAGTTTTTCCACTAAATAAATATAATCGCTACCTACCTCCCGCCGCCCGTTATCCCAGGCTTTTTGAGTACGCGAGACCCGTTCTTTGAGACGATTGATACCGTCCAGGTCAGGTATGAATTCTTCCATTTCTTCGTGTTGGGGATTGGCGGCATTTTCCTGGGTGGGAGTGGGTTTGGTGGCAGCCACAGTCATCAATTCTAGCTCTTTGTTGGTAGCGGCTTGCTCGGCCTGCCGTTGCAAAGTATCTTCCAGAGCGCGTTGCTTGCCAATAGCCAGCGAGTAGATGCGGGTGTCGCGGGGGCACAGACCACGCACCATTTGATACCATTCGATAGCTTCTTGTTGGGCGTGGGTGGCAGAAGCTTCGTCGCCAAGTTCCAAATAGATGCGGGCCAGATCATCTTGAATGCCGCCAAAATCTGGGTCACGGGCATACAAATTTTGGCCCAGCTTCAGCCGCTCGGTTAGCGGCAAATCATCCTGCTGGAAATTCAGGTACGCCTCGCTCAAATCCAGTAATTGGCGTGGACGATTATCGTTGGGGTGCAGATGCAGAGCCAGGGTTGCATAATCGTGGATTACTACATAACTGCGGGCTTGCACTGCTTCATGGCTTTCCTGCATACAAAAGTCGAACAAAATTTCACGGTAACGCCCGATATTAGCACGTTCCAGTCGATCAAACAGTTTTGTAACGAAATCCAGGTCGCCACGGGTTTCAGCCGAAGCCACCACCCGCACCAGCGAGTTGCTCATCATCTCATGTAAGCCAGCCCGTTCCGAATTTAGCTGCTCCAAATCCAGCATCTGCTCCATGGCTTCGTCAAAATGACCTAGCGCGTAAAGCTTTTGCGCCCGCTTAAACATCACGTCTTCGTTTGGTTGGGTCGGGACAAAAAGAGGCTGGCTATAAGCTTCCAATTCGGGCAATGGGATGGCTGGGATAGTTTTGGCGGCAGGCGTGGGTAATTCGATTTGAACAGTAGGTTTATCGCTCTGGTCTTCTTCAAAGGGTAAATCCTGTCCGGTGCGGGCCTGGGTATTACGTCGGGTTTCCTGAACCAAAATGCTGGTGGCTATTTCGCCATCAGGTTGCCCAACTTCATCTACTTCTAACAAAGTAACCGTAATATTGTCCCGACCCCCCGCCGCCAACGCAGCTTCAATCAAATTATGGGCTACCTGGGGCAGCACTGTTTCGCTTTGATTGCCTTGTTCCTCGCAAACCAGGCGGTCTAGGGTCGCGGCCTCAACTGCGTCCCACAAGCCGTCAGAACAAAGCAAAATACGGTCAGTGGGTTGCAAAGTCTGCTGGTTGAAATCAAAACTGATTTCGTTTTCCAGGCCCATCGCCCGCGTAATCGAATGTCGCCGTCCATCATGGCGTAGTTCGTCGTCACTCATGCGGCCCTGTCGCACCATTGTGCGGCCAAATTCTTCTGTCCAGCTATGGTCAGTGGTAAGTAGAGTAGGCGATTGGCCCAGGCATACCAGATAAGCGCGGCTGTCCCCGACGTGGGCAACATACAACTGATTACTAATGAGCAGTACGGCCACACAAGTAGTCGCCATACCGGGCCGATCAGCCGCCAACAGCACCACCTCGGAATTAGCGTCTTCCAAAGCCGACTTGAGAGCAATCAAGGGCGCGTAACCATCGTTCAGGTATTCGGGAAATTTTTGTAAAGTAACTTCGACTGCGGTACGCGAGGCCAACGCCCCAGCCATACCCATACTAACTCCATCGCAAACCACGAACACAATAAGCGGCCCGTCGCCGTGTTCTTCGGGCGCGATATATAAATGGCCTTGATAGTCCTGCTGCTCCTTTTTACGCAGACCAATATTGGACTCTTCGGCGAAACGGACGCTGAGTGCAGGCCCACCTGAACCCACCTGCGGGGCTTGCGTCATGCAGTATTCCTCCTGCCAAACTTGAGAAGAGATTATAAAATCAAAAAGTGCTATTAGCAGCTTCTGCCAATTATAACAGAAGCCAGGGCTGCCAGTCAGCCATTTTTGGCCCAAACTGGCAACAGTTTCAAAAACCAAAGTTATCTGCAATCCACGGATTTGGCTTATTGTACTATATTTTGGCCCACAACGCATACCCATTTTTTCCAGTGTTGCGAACAGCCTTTACAAATTTTTTGTCTGACGCTAAGATAACCCACATCAAAAGCACGTTGTTCATGGAAAATTTAGAAGACTAAGCAAAAGGAGATGACCCGATGAACCCCAATCTGGAAGACGAGTTGAACACCTGGATGGACGACCACCAGACCGAGATTTTTGACATGATCAGGGAGGCGATGGACGAATTTCTGGCGGCCCATCCCGGCACCGATCAGGATATGGTGCGGCTGAACGCCCTTTCGATGGCGAACCGCCGCTTTATGGCCCGCGCCATCAGCCAGGTAATCGGCAAGTATCTGACCAAATAGCTACAATTATTGTGGAGAAAATTTATGGATTTTGGCCTGAAAGGGAAAGTGGCAATTGTGGCCGCGTCGAGCAAGGGTTTGGGCAAGGCTATCGCCCTGGAACTGGCCCGCGAAGGGGTTAATCTGACTATGTGTAGCCGCTCGGAAGAAAATCTGGTGCAGGCCGCCCAGGAAATTTCTAATCAGACGGGCGCAGAAATTCTGGCTCTGCCAGCCGATCTGACCAAAGCTCAGGATATAGATAAATTGGTTGCCAAAACCATTGAACGCTTTGGGCGGGTTAATATTCTGGTCAATAATGCGGGTGGGCCGCCTATGGGTCTTTTTGAGACGTTCGGGGACGAAGATTGGGCCAGGGCTATCGAACTTAATCTCCTAAGTACCATCAGGCTGACCCGCACCGTTATCCCGTATATGAAGCAAGTTGGCGGCGGGCGCATCATCAACCTCACCTCAATTGCGGCAAAACAACCCCTGGACGGTCTGGTGTTGTCAAACACGGTGCGGGCGGGCGTAACGGGCCTGACCAAAACCCTTTCTAACGAATTGAGCCGCTACAACATCACGGTCAATAGCGTCTTGCCGGGTTCAATCGAAACAGACCGTTTGAAACACGGGCGCGAATATGCGGCTAAAACTTCGGGCCGCTCTGCCGACGAACTTAAAGCCGAACAAATCAAAAATATTCCTATGCAGCGCATTGGTGAGCCACGTGAAGTCGGGGCTGCCGTGGCTTTTCTTGCCAGTGACCGGGCCAGCTATATCACCGGGCAGGCTTTACTGGTGGACGGCGGCGCGTACAAGGGGACTTTGTGAAGTTCAAAGCGGCTCTTTTCGATCTGGACGGGACATTGTGCCATCTGGCTGCCGATTTCTGGCTGCTTTTTGACAATGCCTGTTACGCAGTTTTTGGCCCAAGCCTGCCTTTTGACGTGCTTAAATTACGCGAGTTTTTCACGGTTTATAGTAACCAAAGCGGCCCCGTAGATGCAGTAGGAGCAATTGACGCGGGGTTACGCAGCTTTGGCCTAAACTATCCGGCTGCGCCATCGCGTATAGTGCGCGAACTGCTCACAAACTATACAGCCGCTACAGAGTTCGTGCCGGGCGCACTCGAAGTTTTGACCGAATTGCGAACACAGGGCATCAAACTGGGTATGGTTACAAATGGCCCCGAAGATATGCAAAAAGCGACTATTTTGCATCTCAACCTGAAAGAAAAGTTTGACCGGGTAGTAATTTCGGGGATGCCCGATATTGGTATTCGCAAACCCGATCCACGTATTTACGAAGTTGCTCTGGAACGCATCGGAGCGGTGGTCGCCGAAACCTTCTTTGTAGGAGACCGCCTCGATACCGATATTTTGGGTGCGTTGCGGGCCAACCTGTATGCTATCTGGTTTAACCCTACAGGGCGCGAACTTTTGCCCACCGAACCCCAGCCCGATGCGACCATCAACGATTTGAAGCAACTACTTGTTTATAAAAACGTAACTACTCAGCCCTGCGCAATTGTCACGGCCCTTTAGGGTTGCGAACGGAGTGAGGAGTCTCTAATTCAAAACCGGGTTAGAGATTCCTCATTCCGCAACACCTTCATTCGGAATGACAAATTTTACAAAACTCTTACACTTTGCAAATTCGGTATGCCTTGTTTTTGCCCCGGCTAACTGCTAAGATACTCTGTGCAAGTCTGCACAAAGTTTCAGGCTTGCATCAATATAAAAACCAAAGGTTATAGGAATTATTATTATGACTAGCCCGAATCATATTCATGACCCTGAATTTACCGATATAAAGTTGACCAGCCTATCAGCTTGCGCTGGTTGAGCAGCTAAAATGGGTCCGTCGGACCTGGAGCAGGTTCTGCTTCCACTAAAAAAATATACTCATCCTGACCTGATTGTAGGTTTGGAGGTCAGCGACGACGCGGCAGTTTACCGCATGAACGCCGAGCAAGCCATTATCCAGACGGTAGATTTCTTTCCGCCTGTAGTTGACGACCCTTATATTTACGGGGCGGTAGCGGCGGCTAACTCGATGAGTGATGTGTATGCGATGGGCGGCGAGGTGCTTTTGGGCATCAATATTGTGGCCTTTCCCGACAACCTGCCCCATAATATTTTGAGTCGGATTTTGCAGGGCGGGGCTGATAAGATGGCCGAGGTGGGCGCGATTGTGGCGGGCGGTCATACAGTGGTGGACAAGGAGCCGAAATATGGCATCTGCGTGACGGGAGTTATCCACCCAGATAAAGTTTTGACCAAAGCGGCAGCCAAAGTGGGCGACGTGTTGTATCTGACCAAACCGCTTGGCACGGGCGTAATTACCACAGCCCACAAGCGCGACACGGTGGACAAAGCTGACTTGGACGCGGCCTGTACCAGCATGATGAAACTGAACCGACGCGCCGCCCAACTCGCCCAGCAGGTGGGTGTCCACGCCTGTACCGATATTACGGGCTTTGGCATTATTGGGCATACGCGGGAAGTGGCCCATCATAGTAAGGTTGATATTGTGCTACATTCGGCAGCGATGCCCTGGCTACCCGGTGCGCGACGTTATGCCCAGGAAGGGTGTCTGCCAGGCGGGGCGGGCCGCAACCGTTTCTATCTGATGGACGAAGGCGAACCCAAAGTACGTTTCTTGCGTATTATTGAAGATGACATCGAGGATTTGCTTTTCGACCCCGAAACCAGCGGCGGTTTAATTTTGTCACTTCCGGCAGAACGGGGCAAGGAGCTAGAAGCGGCTTTCCAGGAAGCGAACGAACCGCTCTGGCGCATTGGCGAAATTCAAAATGGTACAGGCATGGTGCTGGTAGATTAAATTTTGGTGGTTATAATCTTGCTAATAGCAAAAACGGGACGAAGGGCTTGATGGACGTTGCCGTTTTTGCTACTTTTTCAAAATAGGAGATTTTCTGTGGGCGGTGATTGTAAGTGAGCTTTTGTCATGTCAATTGCAAACCAGCCTTCTACAAATGATACTTTGATGATATTTTGTCTTAAAATCCCAAAATTGGCGATTGTTTTTCCTCTAACGGTAATTTTTGAACCGCGTTTATTTATAACAACCTCAAACAATGTTAAGTTAGTACATCAAGTTAATCGTGTTAGTTTATTAAAGCCCGGTCTCCATTCAAAAAATATTAAAATATTAAATAAAAAGGATAGTGACGATGTTTCGAGTTGCCATGTTAAGCGTGCATACGTGTCCTCTGGCCGTGCTGGGAGGCAAGGAAGCAGGCGGAATGAATGTTTATGTGCGCGAGTTAAGCCGCGAGTTGGCCCGACGCGGCCTCTATATAGACGTTTTTACCCGCTCCCAAAACACTATTACTCCCTTAACCCATACCTTGAGCAAAAACGCCCGGATTATTCATCTTCCGGCAGGGCCGCTCAAACCTTATGATAAAAATGACGTATATCAACATTTGCCTGAATTTGTGCAGTATGTCAGAGAGTGGCAGCGTTCGGAAAACGTGCGCTACGATGTAATTCACGCCCATTACTGGTTGAGTGGCGCGGCAGGTTTGATGCTAAAAAAATACTGGAATGTGCCTGTCGTCCAAATGTTTCATACCCTGGCCCAACTAAAAAACGCTATTGCCAAAAATGAAGCCGAGCGCGAACCGCTTTTTCGGGCCGAACGTGAAGCCGAGATTATGCAAAAGGTTGACCGTATTATTGCTGCCACACCTGCTGAGAAGTCGCAATTGGGCTGGCTTTATGGCGCACCACTGGACAAAGTAGAGGTAGTGCCGTGTGGAGTGGATACTCGCTTGTTCTGGCCGCGCCCCCCGCAGGAAGCCCGCACCACGCTTGGTTTGACCGCCAAACGGATTATTTTGCTGGTAGGGCGGCTCGAACCGATTAAAGGCGTGGACGTATTAATTAAGGCTACCCAGGAGTTGGTGGCGCGGTATGGCAATGATCCAGCCGAACTAGCAGTTCTAATCGTGGGCGGCGGTGCGAAGGAAGGCCAGCTTCTTAATCCCGAAGCTTTACGGCTCCAAAAGTTAGTAACCGAAACGGGTCTGACTAAGGTGGTACATTTTCTGCCTTCTCAGACCCAGGCCCAAATGCCTTATTATTATAGTGCCGCCGATGTCACGGTGATGTCCAGCCACTACGAGTCGTTTGGGATGGCCGCATTGGAGTCGCAGGCGTGCGGTACCCCCGTCGTTGCCAGCCGCGTCGGTGGGTTGCCCTACGTGGTGCAAGATAAGGTGAGCGGACTGCTAGTGCCGGACGATGATAGTCAGGCTCTGGCTTTAGCCCTGACCCAATTGCTGGATGACACCCAACTGAGTCAGCGATTGGGCCAACAAGCCGTATTGCGGGCGGAGCAGTTCACCTGGCGGGCGATTGCCAACCAAATTACTCAAGTTTATGAAGACGTGACCGCGCCCCTGCTGCAAGAACTTCCAGCAACAGAGGCGTTGTTGAGCCGTTAGCCGAACGAGTTCAAGCTAAAACTTTGCCTATATTAATCTCCGGCACACCGTCCCAGCGGGCAGGCATAGTGGCCGTTTCCCACAACTTTTGCTTGACCTGACCGGGCGCGACTCCCGCGTTTAGTAGCAAAGCACAGGCCGCACTGACCTGGGGTGTGGCGAAGCTAGTGCCAGACCAGTAAATATAACGGGTGGTGTCACGGTGGGCCGAGTTTTTGCCCGTATCCAGTAGCAGTTCGTAGCCCGGCGCGGCCAGATTGCCCCGGTTGCTAAAGAAAGCGTAGCTATTGGCTTCGTGCGACGTGGCGGCTACGGCTATCACTTGGGCGTTGGTGGTAGGCGTATCGCTGAAATAACCGTAGGCAGCGGGTTCTTCAGGGTTTTTGGGACGGCCTAGATACGAGTCGTTGCCAGCCGCGCATACCATCACTGCCCCAGCTTTGCATAGTTCCTCGCACTCTGCTAATAAATAACAAGCTTCCACGTTTTCCGTCACGAAACGCTGAATACCCAGGCTCAAATTGATTACCAACTTGTTAGCAATCAAGGGAGCGTCGTCAGCCATAACCCCGTGCTGGTGCAAATAGCTGACGTAATCCAGGGCCGAAGCCAGACGGCTACCGCTCACCTCGCCCTGGTTGTTCAACACTTTGATTAACACTACTTTGGCCTGGGGTGCCAGTTGTTTGACTAACGAAGCGGCCATCAAACCGTGATAATGTTCCAGCTTGACGTTTTGCAGATTGCGCTCTCCTGGCGGTGGGGGCATCTCGCTTTTGGTATCGTTCAGGTTGAGACAAGCTTGGGGCGGGTCGAGCGACAGCACGGGCATCGGTGCAAACTCGTCGTCGGGGCCAGCCATATTAATAAAAAAATCAACCAAATCGGGGTCAAGGTGAGCGTGATGGGTGGGAGCGGTATCCAGAATAACCACACTGACCCCGGCCCCCTGGTTTTGGCCCGCGCCGCTGCCAGCTGCCCCGATACGCCGAAAACAGTCCTGATTTTGGAAATCTTTGACGGTAGCAGTGGAAGCAGCCCGTGCAAATTCTCGCAAATCTGGACTGCCGCCTGGCATACCGCCCCCACCACCATTGAGAGAGAAACGCGCCAGTTGTTCCACAAAAACATTCAGCCTTCTAAGACTAGAATCGGAGTGTTTTTGGAGCGTTTCATACAAACTTTGAGCCGCCTGGAGGATAGGTTGGTCAGTGTTAAGGGTATAACGGCGCGTAGCAAAAGGACGTTCTTGGCGGTGCTGGTTAAAATGGTCAGTTAGGGGTAGGCTGGCGGGCTGGGCAGTCCCAGGCAAGGTCAGGGCCGCTTCTTTCCAGGTACGACCGTCCCAGGCTAGTACAGGTGGAGCGGTGGGATGGGCAATGGACGTACCATTAGACGGTTTTAGCAAAGCCCCTAGCTGGCTATCGCTGTTAAGGGCTTGCTCAAACTTAGCCAAAGTTTCCGGTTGACCGTTCACCACCAGACGACGTGGCACCCGATGGTCAGGGCGCATTGATCGTTCAGGATACAGGGCGTTGTTTTGAATCTCCATACTTCTCACCTCGTTTTGATTTTGAGCTAAAATTTGGTTAAAATCGAAAGCAATATCATGGTCTGATGATATGAACGACAAGAAATTCAAAATTGGCGGATGAGTTTTATAAGGGGCCAGTATCGCCAATCAAGATAAAGGCGGCCCAATTAAAAGGGTGTTGAAATTCGGGGTCGTGGATAAGGGCGAGTTGAGCGTGGCGCAGGGCGGCGGCTTTGGTTTCACCAGCCAGCAGACGACTATAAAATTCTTGCATAAATTTGGCTCCGGCCTCGTCGCGCACCTGCCACAAAGCCAGGGTTAGCGAACTGGCTCCGGCGTAAAGACAGGCCCGGCTAAGGCCCAACAGTTCGTCGCCGCCACTGACTGCTCCAAGTCCGGTATCGCAAGCACTCAGCGCAATCAGGCTGGCCTGTAGTTCGAGATTAAAAAAGTCCTGGACGGTCAGTTCACCGTCAGCCATACTCAGGGACGAAAAAAGCGGCGCGTCCGGGCGGAACTGCGCGTGGGTAGCCAGATGGATAAGCTTATACTGGCGGGCCTCGGCCACGAAACGAGCCTGGGTAGCTTCCTGCTCACGGTAATGGCAGTAAGAAGGCTGTTGGTTAGCTGTCAGTAGCTCGGCCAAAAGCTGCCCTTCCTGATTGGTGAAAGGTAAAGCCCCCTGGTTGCTATAGCTCATTATCAAAGTCGAAAGCGGGCGGGTATTGCTTTGCAACTCGGCGGCACGTTGGCGACAAATATTCCATAAGCTGGCACACGGCAGATAGCTAATTTCCCCAAATCGCTCCAACAAATATTTACCGTCCGCGTCGGCCAAAGCGTGGAAGGGTAGATAGTGGAGTGAGGCGTGCGGCACAATAACCAGCTTGTTGTAACCCTTGAGATGGGGTTCTAGCGGCGCAAACAAATTTTGATATAGTTGTTGCAACAGGCGGGTGGTGTTCGCCACCGCTTTAGCTGGATAGACACCCTTTTGAACCGCTCCGTTGAGACTGAACCGTAAAAGGCTAAAAGTGCGAGTGAGTACCGCTACCGGAGTCAAATCAGGCACAGCTACCATGCCAGCCGCCGTCACCACGAACGCCATCACGCGGTCTTGTACAATATAATATTCCACTAAAGCCGTATCAGCAGGAAGCGTGGGAGGCTCAAAATTTGTTTCGGGGTTAAACAACACATCTTCGGCATAAGCGGCGTTGCGAACGTGCAGAAAGTCGGTAATTTCGTTCATGCGGCGTTCGCAAGCCAGCTTGGATTGTTGCACTTTAGCCCGCTCAACCTGGTTCAAAGGGGTGTTATCATCCCCCACAAGACTTTCCTGCCCTTCGCTCAAGCGGCGGCAATAAGCATTGTAGTTGGCCCGCAAACTTTCGTATTCTTCCACCCACACTCGGTCAGCTTCATCACGCAGCCGCACCCGAATATCCAGATTGTCTTTAATCAACTCGGTCAAAACCCGCGATTTAGCTTTTTCGGCGACTTCAAAGGCGACCTGGGGTTGATTTTGAGCCAGATACAACTCGACCAGACCTTCATACACAGCCTCTTTGTCACGCAGAAAAATGGCCCGGCTTTCGGCGGCGATACGACCGCGCAACTGTTCGAGAGTGTAGAGAGCTTGCTGATAATAAGCCAGAGCTTGTGACTCGGCCCCATTAGCCACATCTGCCAAAGCTTGAGCCGTTGCGTTGGCTCTAGCAATTTGAGCCAGTAATAACTGAGCGCGATAAACCTCTGGTAATAGCTGATAAAGCTGGAAGGTAGCTAAAGCTTGTTGGGCCAGGCCGTGAGCTTCGCTCCATTTTTCTTCGGCCTGGGAAATTTGCGCCATCAACAATAAAGTTTCACCATACGCTGTGGGCAAATCCGCTTGTTGATACTTTTGCAAAGCACTTTGGGCTAACTCGCGGGCGGTGGGCAAATCTTCCAGCTTGAACCGGATTTCAGCCAGGAAAAAATTACAATTGGCTATCAGGCGTGTATCATCTAAAATTATCGCCACCTGAATGGCTTCGCCAAACACGTCTTGAGCTTCCGCATATTCGTTCAGGCGGAGCAAGGCACGACCTAAACCGTAAGCAACCCAACCTGCGTCCCTGGACTCATTTGCTTTGATACTACTAAAATAGGTTAGCAGTTCCCGGCTCAAACCGACAGCTTTTTCGTATTGGCCTAAAGCCAGATAACATTCGGCTAAAACCTTCCTGGCTTCTTTTTCATAATATTTGGACTGATTCTGGCCGAAAACAGGCAAAATCTCCAGCAGTAATCGCAAAGCTTTGTTGAACTGGCCTTGTTCATAGTAACATTGTGCGATGGTTTGCTTGAGGGCGGCGGTTTGCAGAATATTACCTTGCGCCTGGCTAATCTCGATCGCCAGCTGCGCCCGTTCCAACACCTCGGCGTAGCGACCCTGCAAGATTAGTGGGATAGTGGAATTGAAAAGGATGTCTGCCCGAAGGCTGCGGGCTGCCGGTGTATCCAGGCTTGTTGCCAAAGCCAATGCTTCATCATATAGTTCCAGGGCTTTTTCCCGATGGCCTAGCGCGTGGTAAGCATCGGCCTCGTTTTTGATGACGGTGGAAGCGGAAAAAAATTCGTGGTTTCGCAATAACACATCCTTGATATGTTCGGCGGTTTGGATAGCTTCTAGCTGTCGGTTCGCCAGTAACAAAGCAGAAATTTTGCCCACCTGCGAACGGGCCGCCTCGACCTCGTTGCCCACCTCCACCGCCCACCTTTGGGCTGCGTCATATAAATTTATCGCTTCGGAATGGTCATTTTCATATACTTTATCATTCGCCGCTACCATTAAAGCCAGGGCGCGATGAAGCGGAAGGTTGGTCAGGTCTGCCAACTCGGAAAGTAAGACGGTGACTTGTTTGGCCCGTTGCAGGTTGGCCCAACGCAAACTGTTGGCCCACGCCTTGATAGCCTGTACAGTCTGGTCGGTAACGGAGTCAATTTCGTCCAACACAAAAGCTCGTTGCGCGGCAAGGTCAGGCAACTGTTCCAAAGCTGTCACAAAATCTGCGGCGGAAAGCAAAGTCTTCATCTATTTTTCTTCCAACTCTGGGGTTAGGAAATACATAATGCGCCAAAAAATCTTTAATCCACACAATAATGAAGCATTATACTAAATAGTTAGCCCAATGTGAAGCCTCAAACCGTATTACATTACTAATGGCATACTTGCAATGTAGCTGCAAACGTTGTAAATTGTTAGTACCCCGAAGGCTGGTATGTCTGGGGCTTTGCATATATCACATATCACTAAAAACCGTTAACAGGAAAATTGTAACTGTACGGTCAGTTGTTGCCATTCTGAGCGGAGGCTCTGGCGAAACGCCGAGCGAAGAATATTAGCACTCTAACAACAGACCCTTCACTCCGCAGAGCCTACGTTCAGGGTGACAGGCGGCATAGTTACGGGAAATTAAACCAAACCAAATGTCATATTTTTTCACGCGCCGTAGCGGGCCAACGCAAACGGCTTTTGTAGGCCAGGATAAAACCTCCTTACAGGCGGTCATCTGTCTTTACACGCTGGGACTGGCCTTGTTCGTTTCACTTTTTAGTGGCTACGTGGGTGGCTCTGCCCCAACCGCCCACGCCCAACCCCCAAATGTAGCCAGGCCCACCAGCCAGTTTGCTCCCGGTGAGGTGCTGGTAAAATTTCGACCCTGGGTGTTGGCTTTCGGGCAGGTGCAGCCAGAAGATTTTTTGCAAGTAGCTACCTTACATAATATGGGCCTCTCCAATGTGCAACCTGTGACTGGTGCGCCCGCGCTTTTTCGTTTCGTGGCAAACTCCGGCAGCGATATAAAAAGTTTGGCCGCGCAGTTCGCCGCCGATAACGCCATCGAATACGCCGAACCGAACTATAGCTACAAATTGGCTCAATTGCCCAACGACGAGTTATACAAAAATGGCAAACAGTTTTACATGGGCAAAATCGGCCTTGACTCCGCCTGGAACATCACGACGGGTCTGCCGTTGACTGTTGCTGTGGTGGATAGCGGAGTGCAAGCCAACCACCCCGATTTGAGCGGCAAGGTGCTGCCTGGCTTTAACGCCTTTAACGGCACAACCGATACCCACGACGACAATGGACACGGCACTTTCGTCTCCGGTATCATCGCCGCCAACACCAACAATGCTGGAGGCATCGCCGGAGTCAATTGGGCGGCCAAAATTTTGCCAATCAAAGTAGCCGACGCAGCTGGCGAAGTCAGAGCCGAGGCTTCTTCGGTGGGTATCCGCTATGCTGCCGATAACGGGGCCAGTATCATTAATTTGAGCTACGGCGGCGAAGAAGACTCGCAGACCCAAGACGATGCGGTGCGCTATGCCTTGAGCAAAAACGTGACCGTGGTAGTGGCTGCGGGGAACACTCCCGATGGTGCGCCCGAATATCCGGCTGCCGTGCCGGGTGTAATCGCGGTAGGGGCGAGCGACTCGCTCGATCAAGTGGCCTATTTTTCCAGCTACGGCCCGTTCGTCTCGCTGGTTGCGCCGGGTATTCAAATTTGGTCAACCAATATCAACAAACCCAATGGCGAGTTCGGGCCAGGTACCTATACCGTTTCGCAAGGCACTAGCTTTTCCGCCCCGCTCGTCAGTGGTGTAGCTTCTTTGCTGTTGAGCCTCAACAAAGGATTGACACCGCCCCAGGTCAAAACCATCCTGGAAGGAACTGCCGACCCTTTGAGCGGGCAGGTTAGCCGTACTGATGCCAGCGGCTATGGGCGTGTCAATGCCTTCAAAGCGTTACAGGCTGTCCAGGCGGGCGATTTAGCTCCAGGGCGGCACGGCATCGTCCAGGGCAAAATTATTGGGTTGCAAAGCAGCTTGGTGGTGATGAACCTTGACCCTGGTGGCAATGTCACACCCAATCCCGATGGCACTTTCCAATTTGCTGATTTAGCGGTAGGCAAATATAGCTTGCGGGCAGTTGCCCCCAATCTAGGCCGCATCTTAGGGCCAGTCCAACTCACCATACACGGCAATGTAGGAGATGCCCAAACCGTCACTTTTAACTTTACCAATAATACCATTGTTACAGGCAATATCAGCAACCCGCCGCCATCACCTGCTGACGTTACCCAATTTTTTGCACCACTAGCTCCAGTGGCCTCTCGCACCGACCTGTATTATTTTAAGGAAACCGCTCACACTTTGAGCGGCAATTTCAAAAGTTATTGGGACAAATACGGCGGCATCTCAATTTTTGGCTTCCCTATCAGCGAACCGTTCCAGGAAACCAGCGCAACGGACGGCCAAATCCATCTGGTGCAATATTTTGAGCGCAACCGTTTCGAGGCCCACCCGGAGTTCGTCGGTTCGCCCAACGAAGTGCTGCTCGGTTTGCTGGGTAGTGAACTGACTAAAAATCGCAATTTTACCCCTGCCGCTCCGATTGCCAATACCCTCACCAGTCTATACTTCCCCCAAACCCAACACATTTTGTCAGACCGCTTTCTCAATTATTGGCAAAGCAACGGCGGCCTGGCAATCTTTGGCTACCCTATCAGCGAACCTCTCAACGAAAACGGTCTGATTGTGCAGTATTTTGAACGCAACCGTTTTGAATACCACCCCGAAAATGTCGGGACTAAATATGAGGTTTTACTTGGTCTATTGGGTACCGACCTGGCTCATTCAAAGAATTATGTAAAGTAACGGAGAACTACTATGTCTTATATGCCTGACGGAGTTGACATCGAAGAAAAGCTGGACGCGCTGGCTAAAGAGTCTCGCAGTGATTGGGAACGCCTTAATAACGAAATCAAGGAAAACGATGGCACTATCCGCTCTCTGCAAGGTGAGGTTGACCGTCTAGGGGCGCGGGAGACCAGTCTGGCCGGGCGACTCAAGGACATGGAAAACAATATGGAGGAGTATAGCCTGCCCGACATCAAGGCCATCTTCAACTCGTCCCACGAAACCCAAATGCGGCTGTTGATGATGCGCCAGCAGCTGGACACTTTGCAGGCCAAACAACGGCTGATGAAAGAAAAACAATCGTTGAGTAACAAAGTGGCCCAACTATTGAGCCAGCGACCCAAAAGTAGCGGCGACCACCCGATAGCGCGAGTAGCCGGGGCTACCAGCACTCAGGATGCCCAGGATATGGTTGCCAAGATTATCCAGGCGCAGGAAAACGAACGCTTGCGGGTTTCGCGCCAACTTCACGATGGCCCGGCCCAGGCTATGAGCAATTTAGTGCTGCGGGCTGAAATTTGCGAACGCTGGATGGAGGCTGACCTGGTGCGGGCGCGGTCAGAGTTGGGGGGTCTCAAATCAATGGTCAACGACACACTCCAGGAAACGCGCCGCTTTATCTTTGAACTGCGTCCCATGATTCTGGACGATTTGGGTCTGCTGCCGACCCTGCGCCGTTACATCAAAGATTACGGCGATAAAAATAAAATCGAAGTTAATCTTAGCGTCAACGGGCGCGAACGCCGTCTGCCCAACCACGTAGAGGTAGCCATTTTCCGCATTATTCAAGACGCTTTGACCAATGTGGCCCGCCATGCCGAGGCGTTGCACGTACAATTGATGCTGGACTTGAACGAGAATTCGGTTTCGATAACAGTGGAGGACGATGGCGTAGGTTTCGATATTAATAAACTCAATCTGGACTCGCAGCAAAAATCCCTGGGCATTTCCAGTATGGGCCAACGTATAGATATGCTCGGTGGGCAACTTAATATCGAAAGCACTATGGGGCGTGGCACGCGGGTGAGTGCGCTCATCCCCCTGACATAATACTATAGTACAGGTACTATATGCTTTATAGTACCAATGGCAAGCACAGCCTTTAATTCCGTAAGGTTGGGCGTAATGTTGCTATAGTAACATCTCAAATATAAGCACTTTAGTCTTTTCGATGGCAGCTACATCTATATGTAGTATCCTAGACGGCGTTGCACCACTATTCTACTCAACTTCAATTCCACCGAGGTACTAATACAAATAGGCTATTGTAAAGAGAGTTCAAATTCTTTACAATAGGTCAGGTAAAGCAGAAGGTAAAGCCTACACAAACAAAGCAAAACATCAAATATCAGTCCAGTAAGTTTTGGAGTGAATTGAGCGGGCAAAAAATTTATTAAATAGCACTTTATTTTATCCGCTGGCTCGTTTGCTCACAAATAGTCGTACTGCGATACAAAATGTCTTGAATTGAATGTGTAATGTTTACCTCCAGGCGTTTACAATATTTAGCCAATTTTGGCAACTTCAGGTGAAACTCAAATTTATTAGAGAGGTGAATTTACAATGGTAGATTTCAAGAAGTTTTTTAAGAAGAACAGTGAGGAAGAGGGCCAGGGTTTGGTCGAGTACGCCTTGATTCTGTTCCTGGTGGCTATCGTGGTTATCGCTATTCTGATTTTACTTGGCCCTCAGATCGGCTCGGTATTCAGCGGTGTTACTAAAGCCTTACAGCCGTAGTGGTAATCGCAATGGAATTTGCACGGTCAGAGACCCCTTCAGTAAGCTAAGGGGTCTATCTTTCTATCAAATTCTTGTACCTGTTATTTACACAGCCAAAACACAGTAACCCTACATAAAATCTTAATTCAAGAAAGGAGCGTTGTTACAATGGTAGATTTCAAGAAGCTTTTTAAGAAGAACAGTGAGGAAGAGGGCCAGGGTTTGGTCGAGTACGCCTTGATTCTGTTCCTGGTGGCTATCGTGGTTATCGCTATTCTGATTTTGCTTGGCCCTCAGATCGGCTCGGTATTCAGCGGTGTTACTAAAGCCTTAAAACCTTAGCCGTAATTTCAAAGAAGTTTGAACACGAAAAACTTCTTTAGATTACTGAAGGGTTCTGGCTTGCTACTGAATAAAGCTTGTACTTGTCGTTTAGTAACAAATCAGTACCCTGGCTTATGACTTGTAAGACCTCACCTGGTGGGGTCTTTCTTTTTGGGCTTTTTCCTGGCATAATCACTTTCATGAAACCTATCCTAAAACAACCAAAAAATAGCTTCGCACCCCTCAAGTTGTACCTGGCTTTATTTGGTGTAACTCTGGCTTTGCACTTGTTCGTAGCTCTTTTTTTACAACAGCCCGGTTACATAGACGCATATTATTATTATGACGTGGCCGCCAACTTTCACGCCGGACGGGGTCTGACTACCATGAGTCTCTGGAATTACCAGCTGGACAGTCAGAGCCTGGATAACATTCAAACAGCACGCCCGGCTTTCGGCTACTGGCTACCACTGGCGACTATGTTAATAATCGGCAGTTTTGCTATCTTTGGCACAAGCTTTCTGGCTGCCCAACTGCCCTTTATACTGTTGGCTGCACTGCTCCCGCCTCTGGCCTTCTGGCTAGGTCGGTTGGCGTTTGGTGTGGCTCAACGCCGCTATAGCTGGACGATGGCTTTGGCAATGGTTTTTCCGGGCCGCTACTTTGTATATTTGAACTCCCCTGATAACTTCGCGCCGTTCGCAGTAATTCTTTTGCTGGGGCTAATTTGTATTTACCTGGGTATGTGGCAGCAAAAGGGTTGGGCTATCATAGCAGCGGGAATTTTAAGCGGCCTCGCTTATCTAAGCCGCAGCGATGGGGTGCTGCTGCTGGCGACTCTGCTCATCTGCTTCGGGTGGCGACGCTGGCAATTACGTCGTGACCCGCAGACTTCACGTCCTGGTTGGCTCAATTTAGGTGTGGCGTTGCTGGCCGCTTTTTTAAGCGTAGCACCCTGGTTATGGCGTAACCTGAACGTTTTTGGGACGCTATTGCCTACTGGCAGCACCAAAGTTTTGTTCCTACGCAATTATCAAGAGCTTTTCAGCTACGGTTTGCCACTCGATTTCAGTTATTATGTAAACCAGACTTTGCCAGCATCAGATTGGGGTAGCTGGCCGTTGCTTGGCACAAAATTTACGGCTTTGTGGCTGGATGTAGTGATACTGGCGATTGAGGGTCTATTTTTGTTTGGCCCATTGTTTTTGGTCGGGCTTTTTTTGCTAAGAAAGCGGGCTGTACCCAATAGCTATCGGCCTTTCGGGGTTTATTTAGGTTTGTTTTATGTGGTGATGGTGCTGGTTTTTACTTTGGTGGGCGAACACGGCACTGTTTTTCACTCTGCGGGAGGGTTGCTACCCTTTCAGGCTGGGGCTGCGGTAGCCGCCATAGATGCACTAACCAATTTTTATGGGGTTCGCCGTCGCCAGATCAATCTTAGCCGTTTGCGTAATGGACTACTTGGTTTGTGCTTAATTATCAACTCGGTGCTCACGCTATACGTCGGTTATAGCGAAGGGCGAGGTTGGGACGACGCTTACAACTACAGTCGGCAGGTGGGCCAATGGTTTTTACAACATAAATTGGACAGTGATGTTATAATGGTGGGTGAACCATTAAGTTTTCGTTACGCTAATGGGTTGACCGCTATCCCGTTGGCAAGCGATGGGGTCGAGGCTAACCTGGCTGCCGCCCGACGTTATGGTGCAAAATGGCTAGAACTTGGTCAGGTGCATTACAGTTCGCTGGATAAGCTTTACGAACAGAAAACCGCGCCGGGGTTGGTTCTGGTCACGACGCTACCAAACGGAACCGAGATTTATCAGATAAATTAGTTTAAGAAATACAGTTGACGTTAAATTGCAAGTAATCCAACCTTCGCACTATACCTCAAAAGAGACGAACAGCTACCAGCGTAATTTGTGGCTCGGCCTGAGTTTAAGTGGCCTGGGTCTAGTCATCTTTATATTGCCTCTAACCGGACTGCTACCCGCCGAGACAGTGCGCTCAAACGTTGGCTTTTGGAGTTTGGTAGCGGTGGGCGTAGGCTTGCTAGGCGGAGGTGTTTGGTTCGGGAGACTGGCCTGGCTTTACTACGATGAACACCTTATCCAAACGCGGGTTATCAAAACGCTTTCCAGGGTTTTGAACGACGATTATAAATATCTAGGCAATTTGAACTCATTGGCAAATCGGGCCGTCGTAGCAACTAAAAACTCCTGGCTCACCGGCAACACTGGCGAGACCAGTGGAGTGTTACTTGGCCCGCACGGAGCGTGGGTTTTGCAAATTTGCCGCTATCGAGGGGTATATGCTTGCGAAGGCGACACCTGGTACAAATATAGTCGCCCTCAAAGCCATAAACCGCAAGTTGAAAACGATGCGCTTTTGGATAAACGTCGCCTGGACGACAGCCCCAATTGGCAGGTGATTCGGGCGGCCCGAGAAGTCAAAGCGTGGCTCTCAGTACGCGATTTGCCCCAGGTGACAGTACAGCCAGTTGTAATTCTGGCGCGGGGTAAACTTCGATTTTCTAAACGCCCTAGTTGCCCAATTGTCGAATTGTGGTATCTTGAGACTTACATCAAAAAAACCTTGATAACTGCCGCCAAATTGGAAGCCGAAGCTAATCCGGTAAACGAAACGGTGGTAACCCAAATTGTGGAAAGGCTCAAAAGCTAAGACAAACAAGGTGTAAAACGGAGTTAGTGTGCTGGTATCCGACTTAGAAGCAAGACAACAAAGCGCGTTTGATTTTCTTTTTGCCAACCAAAACCACGACGGCGGCTGGAGCTACAAAGCTAAAGGTTTGAGTTATACCGAACCGACGGCAATGGCGGTTCTGGCTTTACTAAGTCCGGTGGGCGCGGGCCGGGCCGACAACAAGGTGCGTACTGATCTGGTGCAGGTGGTTAAGGCGGGCCTGGACTGGCTGCGAATGGGCTGGCACGAAGATGGTGGCTGGGGCATTTTTCACGAAGACCTCTTTAGTAACTGGAATACCTACCTGGGGGCGTGGGTGTGGGGCATAATCCTCAAAACGCCACTTCTGGTCAGTCGCTTCGCCCAACCCGACGACGAAAACCGCTTGAAACACGCCCACGAATTCATGCTTGACAAAATGCGCGAACCCAAAGTTGGGGCTGACGAAGGCAAGCAAATCAAAAATCTTTTCAGTATAAACTATAATTTTCAAGGCTTCGGCTGGGGGCCGCGTGAGTCTGGCTGGGTTATTCCAACATCACTGGCTTTGATTGCCCTCACCGTTTTTGACCCGACTGCCCCCACTACTGACCCTATTGTGCAGAATGCCCGCAGCTATTTGAGTGACCGCAGTTGTCCCGTTGGGGGCTGGAACGTGGGCAACCCTTTTATGTTCGATAAACAGCTGCCGCCTACATCAGATGCCACCGCCTACGCGCTTTTAGCCTGGAGTGCTACTGGCACTGCTGCCGATTTTTACCGCGAGGATACCACTAACGCTGCTGTCACCAAACTTAGCACGTTTCTGGCCGACTCTAAATCCGACCTGACCATTACCTTGACCACCTGGGCCTTGCGACTATGGCAGGACGACCCGAACCAGTTCGATGCCCTGGCAAAGCAGCAAAGCAAATTAGGCGGGTGGGGCGAAAGCAGCTTTGCTACGGCGTTTGGGGCTTTGGCTCTCAGTAGCAGCCGTTATTATTTCAAACCTGGTTCATAAATTATCATGAGTATCAGTCGTGTCAAACCAAAAAAGCGTTTGTTGAGCCGTCGGCAATTCACCCGCCTTTTATTGTTGGGTGCGACGGGCGGCACTGTGGTGGTAGCCGAGATTGCCAGCCGCCCGTTGGGTCTGCTCAAGTGGCTGGGGGTCAATTTCAATCGTGTCCAGCGTAGTGTATTCGCGGCGCAGTCGCAGGTAGCCATCATCAACGCCTTGACCTACGAGAACGATCTGCTGCCAGCTTTGCGTTCGGGTTGGGACTTGATTGATATGCCCGACGTGACCGACAAGCGAGTGGTCTTAAAACCCAATATCATTTATAACATTCCAGGTGGGGAAACCAATACCCGCCCCGAAGTGATTGATGCCACTATCAGGCTACTCGTCGAAAAAGGGGCTAAAGAAGTGATTGTGGCTGAAGGCACAGCCTACCAACGCGACATCACCGACCTGCTCTGGCAAAGCGGCATTATGCAGGTGCTACAAAATAATAACGTGCGGTTCGTAGATTTGAATTATGATGATTTGGTAAAAGTGCCAGTCAAGGGTGGTTACGCCAGCCGTGAATTTTACTGGCTACCCAAAACCGTGGTCGAAGCTGACCTGCTGATTTCGATGCCCAAGCTCAAAACCCATCATTGGACTGGGGCTACTCTTAGTATGAAAAATCTTTATGGGACGGTGCCGGGTCTCAAATATGGCTGGCCCAAAAATACTCTGCACGTGACTGGCATCGAGGCCAACATTATCGAATTGTACCAAACCCTGGCCCCGCTGGTGGCGATTGTAGATGGCATTTTGGGAATGGAAGGTGACGGCCCGCTTTTTGGCAGGTCGAAGGCGGCCCAGGTGTTAGTGCTAGGACGCGATTTGGTGGCGGTAGATGCGACTTGCGCCCGTATTATGGGCTTTGAACCAGGGCCAAACACCATCAAACATATCTGGTTCGCAGATTGGTTAGGACTGGGCTTTATGAACCAAGATAAAATCAAGCTCAAAGGGGTACAACTCAATTCAGTCAAGCAGACTTTTGTTGCGCCTCCCATAATTGACGAAGGTATCACACGTTATTAGATAATAAACTAAGGTTAGATTCAGATTTAATGCAAAAAGGTTCTGCCGGGCTTGCCAGTAGAACCTTTCGCTATAATTAACTAAAACTATTTAATTTTGGAGTGGGTAGCCTAAGCTTTGTAAGAACCTCGGCTAAATTATAACTCGGCTCAAGCGGCGGTAGCGGTTCTAGCGAACCTGTTTCGATCCAAGAAAGCAATCGGATAAGCCATAGTACAATATGTGTGCTTACCGATAGATGACACCGGAAAGATTACCGAGCCGACGGAAGCCGACTGCCTTGCCCCAACTTTCGATCTAACAAAATTCATCAAATACTACTTTGTATCACTAAAACTTGTTTTCAGTCCTTTTTACAGGTTAAAATCGAAAATCGGGGCTTTATCTATCTTCCTGACGTACTCCCAATAAATCGTGTAGATGAACCATAGTTCCAGACCTCCTGTTTGTCTCCCCTGGTAGGGTTAGCATTTGGTTGAACCATCACGCCAAAAGGGTCTTTTACGCTTGAGTCAGTCCAGATTTCTTTTTTAGCAGTTCCTTGAATTGCCGCCCCTCGGCCAGATAACCTGAATGGCGGTTGCGTTTTCTTTTGGTAGTTGAATGATAAACCTATTTACTGAACTTGTCAAGGGGTTTGGCATCTGAATTTTATCTATTTCAAGAATTGAATAATTTACACCATGTGTGTTTAGTTGGACAAAAGTTAGATTGTGTGTAGTCAGACCCAACTATACCATCTTCTTAATTATGTCAAGTGCATTGTCAAGTTCGGCGCGGCTCACGTCTTTGTGGGTGACAAAACGCAACCGATGACTGCCGAAGGTATTGATTTTCACTCCAGCCCCAGCCAAAGCTTGTAACCACCAATCGGCCTCTTTTTCGGTATCTGCACACACAATATTGGTTTGCACGGTTGCCATATCTATCGTGAAACCCGGAATACGTGCTAAATTTTCCGCAAAGAAACGAGCGTTGGCGTGGTCTGTAGCTAAACGTTTGGGCATTTCAATCAAAGCCAAAAGTCCAGCTGCCGCCAACACGCCCACCTGCCGCATCCCGCCACCCAACATCTTACGGCTGACTCGCGCCCGCTCCACGAAGTCGCGCCGCCCAACTATCAACGAGCCAACTGGCGCACACAAACCTTTGGACAAACAAAACTGCACCGAATCCATCTCGGCCACCAGTTCGCTAACTCTACACTCCAGATACACGGCGGCGTTGAAAATCCGTGCGCCGTCCAGATGCACAGGCACGTTATGCTGATGGGCAATATCGGTTAATGTTTTGAGTTGGGTCTGGCTTAAAACCGTCCCGCCCGCCCGATTATGGGTATTTTCCAAACAAAGCAAACCAGTTTTGGGATAATGAATATTTTGGCCGCGTATGGCGTGTTCAACCTGGGTAGGGTCAAGACCGCCAAACTGGTCATTGGGTAAGATGTGAAAAGGCAAACCGCCCACGACTGCCCCACCACCCACTTCATAATAAAAAATGTGTGAGTTGTCGCCCAAAATCACTTCCTGGCCGCGCCCGCAATGGGTGATAAGCGCAATCAAGTTGCCCATCGTCCCGCTTGGTACAAACAAACCTGCTTCCTTGCCCATGACCTCGGCGGCTAGTTGCTCCAACCGATTAACCGTGGGGTCTTCGCCATATACATCATCGCCCACCTCGGCCTGAGCCATTGCGTTTCGCATCGCTTCGGTGGGTTTGGTAACGGTATCGCTCCGCAAATCAATAATTTTATTCGCCATTATTCTCTTTCTAGTTATGTAAAGCTTTTTTTATTCGCTTTGACTTGGACAATTTTTTGCCACACCAGGGGCAGAATTTTATTCTTATAGAAGAAGTGCCGCCATCGTGTACGATTAGACTATATTCTTCTAATTTTGGTGAGTAGTCAATCAAATTGTCAGGACAATCATAAGGATCAGGGTGTATATCACAGATATAATTGGCCTTGTTTGTCATTTCTTTACAACAATGTTGTTTCAGTATATTGTTCTTCCTATTATGTTATGTAAAGTTGGCAATTGATGACGAAGTTAGAACTTTCGGTTGTCACCCTCAGCATAATCGAAGCGTCTGTTCGGAAAACTGGCGAAAACAACAGATTCTTCGCTTCGCAGAGCCTCCGCTCAGAACTCTATGGGCCGTGACAAGCACTGCCAAAAGCGAAAGTCCTTGAATTATTACCCTTCAACGTATATTAAGTCAGAAGAACGCTGCTAGTCAAATTCACAACTGAATGTTACAGTGCTTGCGGGGTGTGATAAAATTGGCGTGTTAGCTAAAAACGATTAAATGGGTTGTAAGCTGTAAAAATTATGAACGCTGAAAACTACAATGTAAGCGCAATTTACCTGCGAGGTTATTTGGCAGCGTTACGGCGTGTGTCTGGCAACCAATATGTGCGTCTGATTAAGCAGGGTGGCCTGGAACAATACGCCGATAAGTATCCGCCCCCTTCATTGGAAGTGGTAGCAAAAGGTGGACAGCTAATTGCGGTTGACCGGGCAGTGCTACTTACGATTGGGCGCGAACTGGCTGACCTTTTTCAGCGCAACCTTAGCCGCGAATTCGCCCGCGATTTTTGCGCCATACCGGGTAACAAAGAAGAATTTGCCCAAATTCTTCAAGCTGCCACCTCCACCCAACAACTGATGTTGGAAGTTTCGTTGCGTCTTAGCACCAAAATCAAACGATATATGAGCGAAGATATTAGCGTACAATCAGGCCCGAACCAGGATACTATTATTTTGACTTACCGCGACAGTATTTACTGCGCCCATCTGGATAAAGCCGAGCAGCCTGCTTGTGTGAGCGTGGTGATTTACTGGAAAGAAGCCTTGCTACAACTGACGGGAAAACGCTTTCAGATTAAAGAAGTTTTATGTAGCAAAGTTTCTGGGGGACGCGATTGTAACTTTTTAATTCACTAATTATCCCAACGCCGCACGTAAATTGCGAATAGCCTGCTCCACCGTTTCCTGCTTGTTATAAATTGCCGAGCCTGCCACCAAAACATCCGCTCCGGCCTGATAAACCTCTTTAATATTGATTGCTTTGATACCGCCGTCAACCTCAATCTCCATCTGCGGGTTATAGTGACGCACCATTTGACGGCAGCGATGAATTTTGGCGGTAGTAGTTGGAATATAGACCTGACCACCGAAACCAGGATTGATACTCATGATTAAAACCCGGCTGATGGAAGGCAAAATATCTTCTAACATTACCAAAGGTGTAGCTGGGTTAAGTGCCACTCCCGCTCGCGCCCCTAAATCTAAAATTTTTTGGACAGTACGGTTCAAATGGGTACAGGCTTCTTGATGCACCATTAGCAAGTTGCCCCCCGCTTTTACAAAATCTTCCAGGTAACGGTCAGGCTCGTTTATCATTAAATGAACTTCAACTGGTAGTGTAGTCGAACGCCGAATAGCCTCGACGATAAGCGGGCCGAGCGTAATATTTGGTACGAACATTCCGTCCATTACATCTACATGAATATAATCCGCGCCCGCAGCTTCGGCTTCACGTATCTGTTCGCCCAGGCGGGTAAAATCGGCGGTCAAGATGGAAGGGGCAATTTTGGCGGCTGGCAAACCTTCCGGCTCACTGGCCTTATCTGTATGCTGCGAAAAATGCTCACTCATCAAAGATGTCCTCCTGTAATCCAACAACCAATTGGAATAGTCAGGTTGCCTTCGATTAAGGCGGCTACAAACAACATCGGCAACACCAGGGCCATTATTTTAACATAATCTGCTATCCCTGATTGAAAGCTGCGGCCCACGCTAAAACCTTTGGTTGGAGCGATAAAAGCACTACCCATCCGCAAAGCCAGCGCAGTTGCAATAATAATAGCTGGAAATTCCAGAATACCATGCGGCAACACAAAACCAATTCCTGGTAAAAGTGGACTCACTCCGGCAGCAGTCAGAACACCGCCCAAAAAGCCTAGTAAACCGATAGAAATAAGTGGTGAAATGATGCTGCCCAAGCCCAAGCTTATCAAGCCGATAGCCCCACTTAGCAAAATAGTTTTGGCGTTATTCAGGAAAATGCCCCACCAATCGGTAGGCAGACTAACGATGTCCCTGCCTGGGATATATCCTGGCTGGCAAATCGGGTTGACACCGCTGCTTTGAGCTAATGTCCGGTCAGTCAGTAAGCCTAGCAGACCCTGTACCGAGTCCCAACTGCTAATCCACCAGCCCAAACCGACTGCGGCCAGCATAATCAAGGTCGTAAGGCCCAACACGTTTCTATTATAGTACAAGATTTGGGGTACATCGTGCCGATAAAGTCGCACCAAAGTAAAACGGCTCAGATTGGTGCGTTGGAAAGTGAGCGACTCACGAGGCGTGCGTTTGAAAAAACCGCCGAAATTTCTCAAACCGCGCCTAAAATTGAGAGTGTCACCTTCGCGGGAAACGATTTCCTCGCGGTTGAAAATATGTACGCCCAATCTCAGTAGCAAAATAAATATTACCAGCAAAGCCAGCCACACCAACCACAACACATCTTTTTGGCCGCTCAACAAAATCACCGCTTCCACCTGGATTATCACGCTCATTGGTAGAATGATAAAGCTGGCTAGAATGTTGGCTCCGCGTACACTGGTGGCGTGGCTGCTGACTACTACCGAACCTGCAACCATTACCAAAGCCTGAATCATTGCCAGCAGCCAGAACTGGAACAGGGTAAAAGCGTCACCCGGCCAGGGGTTGCCAGTCAAAACCACTCCGGTCACAAAGACGCTCATACCCAAAGTGCTGGCGACAGTGGGTGGGATAACTGCCGCGATAAACTTACCCAGGTAAAGCTCCAAATCGGTCAAGGGCGCACTTAACAAAGCTTCCAGACTGTTACGCTCTTTTTCCCCCACAAAGACTTCCAACGCAATAACCAACGAAAAAGAGGTGGGGAAAAAAGCTACTGCCAGCACGCTAAACGGCAAAATCTTCTGGTCGAGCGCACCAGGCCCAAGGTTAGTAATCAGGTTATGGCTGAGGTTGATACCACCTAACAACAGCAACGGGATAATTACCGTCATACTAAAAATGGGGGTGAGAATGCGCCAATCGGTCAGGCTATCTCGGATTTCCCGGCGCGTAATAATCAAGGCGCGGCTCAAGGTGTTGCTCCAACGAGCCAGGATGTTACGTTGCTGAACCTCAGAAAATCGGGACTGTAGCGGTTGTATCATTTATATTTTCCTTTTTTGCTCAAAGTTTGTTCGGTCTCGTCGAGGCTGACACCATTATCCTGCGGCGTTCCGGCGATTTTAAGATAAACTGTTTCCAGGCTGCGCGGCATCTCACTCAAAGTAACTACACCCAAACCCCAACGCGCCAGCGTACTGAGTAATAATGGATTAAGGCGGCTGGCATCGGGCGTTACAAAGGTAAACCAGTCAGCCCCAGCTTCGGTCAGGGTCACGAGTTCACCCACATCGTCCAAAATACCACCAATATTGACTGACTGGTTGAGTTTTACCTGGTATTGCGGTTCGCCTAGCAGTTCGCGTTTTAGTTGGTCTGCCGTACCTTCGGTAATAATGCGGCCTTTGCGGATAATGGCGATATGGTCAGCCAGGCTTTCGGCCTCGAACAGATTATGGGTGCAGAGGACGATAGTACAATTATCCGCCTTGAGGTCGGCAATACAATCGCGCACGGTCTTGGCACTATGCGGGTCCATCGCGCTGGTCGGCTCGTCCAGAAACAACACCTGGGGATTGTGAAGCAAGGCCCGAATAAGCGCGGTCTTTTGGCGCATTCCTTTGGAAAATTCGCCAATCCGCATTTTGCGGGCTTCCCATAAATCGAAACGGCGCAACAGTTCTTCGGCCCGGCCCTGGCGGATATTTTTGGGGATTTGATGAATTTCGCCAAAGAAGTCCAGATAATCCATTGCTTTCATGCGGTTATATAGGCCCGGCAACTCGGTCAGGTGGCCGATACTACGTCTCACCTCAAGCGGCTGCTGCACGGTGTCGAAGCCATTGATGCGGGCGTAGCCACTGCTGGGCGAAAGGATAGCCGCCAACATTCGGGTAGTAGTGGTTTTGCCCGCGCCATTATGTCCCAAAAGACCCAAAATCTTGCCGGGGGCAACCTCCAAACTGATACCGTGTACTGCTGTAAAGTCGCCAAAACTTTTGACCAGTTGGTGTGCCTCAATCATATTCGCTGGTATCGGGCCGACTGTTCGTGCACTCGCGGACAGAACAGAGGTAGGGGAAGGGGACGCTAAAAGCGTATCAGAAGTGTAGTCAGTAATGTTCATATTTGTTTATCCTAAACTAGGCTATCGCGGAAACAAAAAGCCGTCCGTAGAACTGGAGGTCGCTACAGACGGCTTAATTGTACTATATTCAGTTAGCAATTGTCAGTTATGGGTCGTCAGTTAGCGGTTATTAGCCAAAAGGTACTTTCTTGACTAATAATTGATAACTTTATCTTTGTCTGCGGTTGCGTCCGAACGCATAGTAGGCTGCACCGCCTCCCGCAGCCAATATTAGCAAACCTCCGATAATAAAAGGTAAAGGACTGCTACCACTATCGCTAGAGACAGTTGTGCCATTACCCGAAGCCGTGCCGATGGTGACGGTTGGAATGTTATTAGAAACTGTGCCTACAGAGCTAGTTGGGGCGTTTTGGGCAGCTACGATTGTGCCAGGCGGTGTGCTGCTCGTCCCTACTGTGCTGGCAACCGTTGTATTACTTGTGGTTGAAACAGCCCCATTCGTACCCGTTGCAGCTACCGTTGCAATAGCCTGTACTGGCGTATCTCCAGGCTTGATTGAAGGGGTAGCTACATTATTAGCCACAGGAGACCCAGTTGGTTTGGTGACAATCGGTTGCGGGCCGGGTGTAGGCTGATTATGGTCGGTCAGCCATTTGGTCGCGGCTTGTTTGACCGACGAATAAACAGGCTTGGGTTCAAAATCCGGTGTCACCATTTGGAAATAGTAATCGGCCCGGTCTGTCGGGATGTCACCAACCTGCCGGAAGTACCAGATAAAGATTACACCAGCCCAGGGCCAGTGGTCTTTGGCGTACTGAATACCTTTTACAGTGTAATCGGCCTGCTGTTGTTCGGTAACACGCCGCCAAATGAGTTTATCCGCTGGAATAGAACTGGGCGGTGCGTCCCAACCGTACTCGTTGAACCAAACCGCCTTATTAGTATCGCCATTTTGCGCCATAATATCGTGCAAAAGCTCCACCCGCCTGAAATTCAGCTTGTCAGGAGCAGGTGCGTCATCTGGAGCAAACTCCAGACCGTAACCGTTGGCGGAAGCGATGTCGAAATAAGGCTTGACACCGGCCTGATAAAGCTCTTTCCAATAGGTCAATTCGTTGAGATGCTGATGGCCGGGCAAATCTTCGTTGGTCATCGCCAGAGGTGCGCTCAAAATCTTGATGGTGGGGTCAGCTTTTTTGGCCGCATCGTAAGCCGCCTTGAGTAGCTGGACATATTCGGTAGCATTGACAGGCTTGCCCAAATTCCACTCTTCGGCCAAGTTTGGTTCGTTCCAAATCTGTAGGTAGTGAATCTGGCCTTTGTAATGGTTGACAAAGGCTGTTACAAAGTCGGCAAAGTCGGAGGTTTTGGTGGGTGGCGCACCAGGATTACTACCAGCAAGTTTGGCCCAATCAGGTGCGCGGTCAAGTCGGGCCACCAGTTGGACGTTGTACTTCTGTGCCAGACTCACAATCTCGTCGAATTTCTGCCAGCTAGACTTTTTGAACTTGTCGTCCACGAAGTACCCCTTCTTGAACTCAATCTCGTTCCACTCAAACTCCTGCTTCATCATACTGATACCCGCGTCCCTTGCCATCTGCAAAGTTTTATCTTTTTTCCAGGACTCGACTTCCTTATCCAGAAAAAAGTTTGCACCATAGGGACTACTGCTGGTGTCTGGTATGGTAGTAGTGGCCTGAGCCAACACGTGGACATCACCAACAGGTGAGACTCCAGGGCCGGAAGCCTGGGCCAATATAGGAATTGCCAATAGTTGGGCCAAAACAAGGCCAAGTACAAAGATAGTTGCTGCCACACGTAACGCTTTGCCAGAGCGATAGCGTGTAGTTTTAAGAAAATTAAGCATAGTTGCCTTTCTAAGTCTAATTATTTCTCTAATCGTTACTTCCAAAACTTAGTTACACTGCCTGTCGTACCCTTTATTAACGGTTGAAGGGCTTATAGGTTACAAGCGTTGTTTCACGTGGAACAAGCTTTGTTTGGTTTCCATTGGCGAATGTTGGAGGCTGCTCCGTCAGCCGATTGTTCCAAGTTTGTCCATTGGCGGAGCAATATCCTACAAATACGAGAAGCCACAACCTTTCCAACTAATTCTAGTATGTTCCACGTGAAACAAGTCAAACCGTCTGATATATTATAATAATAACGGTCTGTGATTATACAATATAAAACTATTTCTGTTCCACGTGAAACACGAGTAAAAACTGCTTTTAAGTACGATATAGGAGTTAAAAGCCACACTGGTAAGATATTGCTCCGCCAATGGATACAAAAGTAGCCAACAGCTGAAACCAACTTCATATCCATTGGCGGAGCAATGTCTTACATAAGGCATGGCATTTGTAGGATATTGCTCCGTCAATAGATGTTCCCGATTTTGGCTGTCGGCTGTTGGCTGATTTGTGGGACATTGCTCTACCAATGGATACGACGAAAAGTTTGTTCCACGTGAAACAAAAAACTGTAGGAAAAGGTCTCCTACAGTCTCAATCTGTTCCACGTGAAACGCATATTACGAACGGCGGGTTAAAACAGCTAGTAATCGGCGTTTGGTCGGAGCAATGACTGACTGTACCCCCAATGGGTCGGCGAAATATGGGTCGGCCAGAATAGCTTTCTGCACCCGATAAAAGTTAAGGCAGGATAGTGATACTCCCACGAAAGCAATCAATAACACGCCCCGGTCTCCCACAAAAGTAAGCAACAAAATTGCCAGGAACGGAGCAATGATGCCACGTACTCCCACTAAGGTTGAATATAACGCCATATAGTGCGGAATATCGCGCGGGTCTTGCGGGAAGCGAATAGCACTATTGATCGAGCCTAAATCGCCACTGGCTATGCCGATACCTGCTAATATCGCCGTTGGTATCAGTAGCCAGCCTGTGCCAGCCACCATATAAATAAAGATGGCAACTGTTCCCACCAGAAAAGTCAGGTAAATCAACTTGATGGGGTGATGGCGGTCACTATAGCTGCCACAGATAAAATAAAATATTACGGCTGCCAGACTCTGAGTGGCATTGATGATACCCACAAAACCATTGCTAATGTGTAAATCGTCCACCATTACGAGCGGGAAAACTGCCGCCCCGAGCAGGTTAAAAAAGCCCATCAGAAAAACCGACCACAAAAAAGAACCATAACGTTTGTCGGTGCGGGGTATCATCACCAAAGTACGCAAGGGAGTGGGTGGCCGGGTACTTGGTACATCACGATAGCGCACTCGGCTGAAAACTATGATAGAAGCCAGACCAAACAGCCCGGCAATGGGAAAAACCAGCCGATAGGAGTGAGCTTCCAAAGCTAAACCTATCACAGTCGAGGCAATGATGGTGGCAATACTGGCCGCCACCCGTACCTTGCCCATCAATTCTCCGCGATGTTCAGCTGGATAAACTTGTTGCATAATCGAAGCGTAGGCCGGAGCTTTTGAAAATTCCAATATGTTACACAACACCATTATCATTGCAAAAATAAAGGGGTGAAAAGCAAACACCAGCAGCAACAGCGAAAGCCGGGCCGCCCCACCACCCCAGGTCATTACACGCATTTTGGGACTACGCTGAGTGAAGCGTGACCAAAACAAGGTTGAAAACTGTCCAATCGAAGGCGCAGCAATTACCAGCGACACAATCCAATCTGCCGCGCCTTCTTTACGTATTAACACTGCCGGAAACGAAACTGTGGCTACGCTAAAAGCACTATATAAGGCCGCTGCCAACATATCTAACCTGAAAGTGCGAGTGACCTCACGGCGATTAGGTGTCTGAAGCGGTATCGCAGTTACAACCTGAGTTGTACCTATGCCGCTTGCTACTTTGTCCAATTCAATCCTCCATTTCCATTAAGAATAATAATTTCTTGTTACGTATGTAACAATACCATTGTACTCTGCTTGTTACGTCTTTTCTACGGTCTAAAGTCCTAATTAATAACAATGCAACCAGCCATTCGGTTGCGGTTGTATTCATCTATTTGCTAAAAATGTTATAATGCTAACAGAAGTTGATGACCGTGTTATTGCAAATACAGCAATTTCTTCTAGCAACAGATAACAGGGGTGGAACAATGCTTTTACCATCTTCGAGCAGAACCAGGCAGGTAAGCAAAAGAACAGTGGTAGTTGCCAGCTATAAAGACCCGTATTATAAATATTATCGGCGAGTAATACGCATTTTGCTGGCTTTTGTGTTGCCAGCCATTGTAACGCTAATTTTAGTATTTCTGATTGTCGGTTTCGTGGGAGAAAATATTGCTACTCAGCCCACCCCTACCGATACCTATATCTTTAACAATGTGCCTGTACCGCCCGGTTCGATAGCTGCCTCGCTAAACAGT
This sequence comes from Chloroflexia bacterium, assembly GCA_038207455.1. Classification (GTDB taxonomy): domain Bacteria; phylum Chloroflexota; class Chloroflexia; order Chloroheliales; family Chloroheliaceae; genus JBBQZT01. The sequence continues at coordinate 14,060 of JBBQZT010000001.1, read as the reverse complement.
GACAGTGCTTCGCTTAAAGCTACTAGCATCGAACACGCCTGGGTATCCAACTACAACCCTGACTCCGGCCCATCGCAAGCTTTTCTGGTAAATGTACTGCAGGGTGAACCGATAGCCTGGATAGATAGTTACTACCAGCAAAAGCTCAAAGCTAATAAAAAGTGGCAGTTGCAGCAAAACATTGTCTATAAGGGCAAAGTAACGCTGTTACCATCGGATGCCAGCCAGCTTATGAGTGTGGTTGAAAAACCAGTACAAGGGCAGGCACTATATGTACAGGGCATAAACGGACAGGCTATAACCGGATTGTTTATAGATTATCGGCTGCTGACCGCCAGGGAATTGCACGATTATCCGGGCGAGTACGGATCGAAGGCCAAAGATGGACAAATTTATTTGGTCATCACCAAAAACATTATGCACCGAGGATTTTAAGGGAGAGGAATAAAGAGAATGAGGAGAATTATCGGCTTCGCGTTGGGCATTTCAATTGGGCTAGGAGTGGTTTATGCGGCACGACGCTGGCTAGGCTTGAACGGAGCGGCTCAATCAGACAAAAACACGGTGGCAACTCCGGTGGCAAAAGCCCCGATGCTAGAGACGAGTGAAGCCTCCGCTGAAACAAAGCCCGCTTCGACTGGACGCTTTACGGTACGAACAAACGGCCCTCGTCCACAAATTCCAACTATCAGTGATATGGCTGATGCAGGTGGGCCGGTAAGCGATACAACCGAGGTGGTAGGGGCTTCTACACCTGAATCAGTCAGCGACCTAACCGAGACGCTCAAAGCCGACACAAGTGAGCCAGTAGCTGCTCAGGAAAGCGATGCAAATGCTGTCAGTGGTCGTGCTGAAATGGAAGCGACTCAAGAATTAGCGATAGAAGGCGAGGATTTACCCCAGGAGATGCCCGCACCTACCGAGACTGAAGTTACAATCCACGATAACTTTGCTACTATTAGGGGAATTGGCGAAGCAACCTCCCAAAAGTTGCACGCTGCTGGTGTCTGGTCATTTGCTCAACTTGCGGCGTTGCCAATGGAGCAGTTTGAACAGATTACTGAGTTCAGTGAGGGACGCATCCAGCGCGACAAACTGATAGAACAAGCCGAAGCCTTAGCCAAAGGCGAAATATATAACTTTCCCGAAGAAGCAGTTGGCTAAATTTTGGGTACAACAAGCAAAAGCAGGGGCAGGTTTATACCTGCTCTTTTTTTGCCTCCTGGCTTTTTACCAGTAAAAGTCTTTCGACACGAGCCAGTTCGGGTCGTTTCTTATCAAGTTCTTGCTGACAATATATTACGTCAGTATCCATTGCCACAAAAGTAGCTTCACGCAGCCGCTTTTCCAGGCTCTGAATAGTTTTAGTATAAGCTTTAACCAACATTTCTAATCGCGCTATTGGCAAGCTTTCTAACTTGTAAAAGTAGTCGTCCACTGTTTGTTCCTTCTATTATAATAGGTTTTCCATTTGAATATAACATACTGACTGCCATTGCACAACCCAAAGCTGTGCGTAGCTGTTATAATGCTAAAGATTAGGTGGAGACGATTATTTGATTACTGCAACCAAAAAATTAACCGCGCCAAATATAGCAACCTGGATAATCGTGCCAGCCAAACCTTTGAGCCAGGCTAAATCCCGTTTAGCCGATATTTTGACACCCCAGGCCCGCCAAAATCTCGCTTTCCATCTACTTGAACACACTCTGCAAATTTTGGACACGTTACAGCAGCGACTAACCAATATTCAGATATTGCTGGTGAGTTCCGATCCATTTTTGTTACAACTGGCCGAGAAATATCGGCTCTATACCCTTATTGATACGGATTTTGCCTATGAAGGCGATAGCAATGCACGTCTCAACAAAGCTTTGACCCAGGCTGCCCAATTGTGTGTCACTTATGCCGACACCAAAAATCTATTGATTTTGCCAGCCGATTTACCGTTCCTGGAATTAGACGATTTGCTTTTTTTGCTAAACAAGGCTGCGGGCCTGTCTAGTGATAAACATATTGTAATCAGCCCTGACCGTGCAGGGGTCGGCACCAATGCTTTATTTGTTCAACCTGCTAATTTAGAAGGGTTCGATTTTCGGTTCGGCCACGCCAGTTTTGCGGCTCATTTAACACAGGCCACAAGTATCAACGTGCCAACTATTCAGGTTTTGAGTCGGCCCGGCTTCCTTTTCGACCTGGACAATGCCGACGATTTTTATAGTCTCCCTACAGCTTTAAAACAACAACTGTTAGCTGCAATAGATTTTTAATCGTTCCAAAATATCCATTACTGGGGCAATGTTCCACAGTTACTTGACATAAGTATTTCAACATAAGCAATGGCCTGGCAACACCGATGGATACACCCGTGCCGGGTGCAGGCATCCATCGGTACTTCCCTCCCGATTTTGTTTGTTAAAGTTTATCATCCAGAGGTGCTGAATAAAAAAACCTCCACCCTGCTAGTGACCGAAAACTGACAGCTATGTTATAATCAGGATAGCGTTGAAACTGTTTATAAATCAAAAAAGGCCATCAAATACAATGGAAGCTTTGGGAGAAGGCCCGACAACGACAAAGGCCCGTATTGCGATGCTGCACTATAGTGGCCCGCCAGTTGTGGGTGGAGTGGAAACGGTGATAGCTGCCCACGCCAATTTGTTTTACAAAAATGGCTACGATGTGACACTTATTGCTGGGCGCGAGTTAAAGGTGAACGCAGGTTTACATAACATTGTCGAACCTTTGATTGATAGCAAAAACACTCGGATCAACGCTATCAATCAGGCTTTGGATAGGGGCGAAGTTCCGCCAGATTTTGCCCAGCTAGAAAACGAGATTTTTGAACATCTTTATGTATTGTTAATAGGCTATACCGCTTGTATCGTGCATAATGTTTTTACTTTACATAAAAATCTGGCTTTGACGGCCGCCCTTTTCAGGCTGGCCCAGGTGTTGCCAGTTAAATTTATTGCGTGGTGTCACGACTTAGCGTGGACTAACCAGCTTTACCTGCCCGTGTTATACGAACGCTATCCCTGGAAATTGCTCAAAACTAGCGATGCTAAAATTACTTATGTAGCGATTTCGCCCCAACGCCAGCAAGAAATTTTAACCACCCTCAAACCCACTTTGACTGCCTCCCAAGTTCCGGTTGTGCCGAACGGAGTGGATTTAACCGACTTTTTAAGTATTGACCCAAGCAGCCAGGAGCTTATCAAGGCGGCTGGTTTGGATAGGGAATTGCAACTGGGAGCGACGCTGTTTTTGTTACCATCGCGTCTGACCCGACGTAAGAACATCGAACTGGCTATCGAGATAATCGCGGCCCTTAAACAGCAAAACCACCGCGTCAGCTTAATTGTGACCGGGCCACCAGGCCCGCATAATCCCAAGAACGATGATTATGTGCGAGAATTACTAACTTTGCGCCAACGTTTAGACGTGGTAGCCGAAGTTAATTTTTTGATAGAAAGCTGGCAAGACGTGGCGGGGCTGCCCAAACCTGTGACCGATACCAACATCGCCACGCTTTACCGCTTTTGTAATGCGATGTTGATGCCGAGTTCGCAGGAGGGTTTTGGCATCCCGATATTGGAGGCTGGACTGGCCCGCCTGCCGATTTTCTGCACCGGTTTAGAGCCGTTTCACGAACTAGCACTCGAAGATGCCACTTATTTCTCGTCGTCCGCGGACCCTGCTTACATTGCTACTATTATTATGGAAAAATTAGCGGCAGACCCGGCATATCGGTTGCGCCGTCGGGTGCTGGCTAATTTTACCTGGGACAGCATTTTTTATCAAAAAATCGAGCCTTTGGTCAAAGAAGACCTTCACTAAATTAGCACGGAAGGAATTTTGATGCCAAAACAAGCTGTGACCCGTCAGTTGCGAATTTTGCTGGCCCTGGACGAGCCGACTAATCCGAGCCAGGAAACCAACGCCGAAATGGTGCGTTTGTATCAGGCTGCGAAAGGGCTGGCTGTGGCTCAAAAAGCCGAAAGTTTGACCGTGTTGGGGCTGGTGCAGCTACCTCATGGTCAGTCGTTGAGCGAGGGAACATTAGCGGTACAGGCCCAACGCACGCTGCTGAACGATATTATCAACGCGCCAGGGCTGGATAATGCTAAACCGTCTCCGACTCTTGCCACTAACGTGATTGTGCGGGTCACGTCCGAAGCGAATCTGGCTCAGGAATTGAACGATGCCATTATCGAACAGCAAACTACCCAGCTTTTGCTAGGCTGGCAATGGTTTGAAAACGAAAGCGGCCAGAAAAACCCGTTGGACGAGGTTTTGAAACGACCCCTTTGCGATCTGGCGATTATTGGGCCGGGGGTGGATTTGAGCCAGACCCGCAAGATTATGCTGGCTGTGCGCGGTGGGCCGTTTGCTGAGTTAGCTCTGCGGTTGGCAAATGACGTGGCCGAGCAGAACGACGGCCAAATTACTTTGCTGCACGTGGTCAAAGACGAGTTTGAGGGCGATATGCTGGAAAATAATCCGGCAGATGCGCCCTACCGCGAAGTGGTGCAGTCGGCTGCCGGGCGCAAGCGCATCAAGCGTAAACAGGTGGTATCTTCCAATCCCCAGGAAACAATTGTGCAGGAGTCCCAGCAGCATGATTTGGTGTTGCTAGGAGCGGCCTTGAATAGCAGTCTGACCCCAGCCCGCACCGAGGCATTGCTACGTAACCCATTCGGCCCAGTCGCCGCTGCCGTGTTGGAAGAAGGCATCAAGGCAGAACATGACGACAAGCGCAAGGGGCCGGGCGTGATTATTGTGCGGGCGGGTGCGCCCAAAGATTTTTATTTTGCCCAGTTACAACGTCGCCAGCAGCGTGTAGCGGCTCGGCAGGCCAGCGAAGATTATGTTACTTCATTAGTGGATAAATGGTTCGCCGAAAATACTTTTGATGCCAAAGAATTTGCCGACATCGAACGATTGGTCGCTCTCAAGAAAAGCCAGAACCTCAAAATAAGCTTGTGTCTGCCCGCTTTGAACGAGGAGGCCACGCTTGGCGATGTGATTACCTCAGTCAAAACCGAACTTTATGACAAATATCCATTGCTGGACGAGATTTTACTGATTGACAGCAGCAGCACAGACCGCACGGTGGAGATTGCCCGCGAATTAGGCGTGCCAGTTCACGTGCATCAGCAGATTTTGCCCGAACAGGGAGCGCGGCGCGGCAAGGGCGAGGCTCTTTGGAAAAGCTTGTATGTGGCTCAGGGCGACATCATCGTATGGATTGACACCGACATCAAAAACCCCGACCCCCGTTTTGTGTATGGTCTGGTTGGGCCGCTGCTTAAAGAGCAACGTATCCAATATGTGAAGGGTTATTATCGCCGCCCGATTCAGGTAGGAGATGCAGTCTATGAAACGGGCGGGGGGCGCGTGACCGAGTTGACCGCCCGCCCGCTTTTCAACCTTTTCTTCCCCGAACTAAGCGGGATTATCCAACCTCTGGCTGGAGAATATGCCGGGCGGCGTACCTGTCTGGAGCAGTTGCCTTTTTTTACAGGCTACGGCGTGGAGACTGGACACCTGTTGGATTTGTTGGAACGCTTTAGTCTGGCGGCAATTGGGCAGGTAAATTTGAGCGCACGTCATCACCGCAACCAGGAGTTGGGCGCGTTAAGCCAGATGGCTTTTGCCATTACCCAGGTGGTTATTAACCGTCTGGAAGACCGCGAAAAGATACGGCTGATTGAGGAAATGAACCGCAAAATGCGCCTGATACGCTTGGGCGAAGAAGGTCTGCATCTGGATACGCGCTATATCGAAGATTTTGAACGCCCACCCATGCTGGAAATCCCCGAATACCGCCAGAAAAACCGCAAACGACTGGCCCGATTGGGAAAATAGGAGCAACCACAACCTTTTCCCTACGTTTCTAATGAGTGATATAAGTTATAGTCTTAATTTTTGCTTTGAGGCACAATAGTCATAGCTATTATTGGAGCACTCAAGCTGGAAACGAAGGGAAATTTTATGCTTACCGAAAGTGTGGCTCAATCCAGGTCTGGTTTTATGAGGTTGCTTTTAGCAATGCTGCTTTTGGGGCAGTTGTTGGCCGGATTTGTGGCTGGTACGCACGCGGCCCGTGCCGAAGGCTTTGTCAGTGATGCTTTTCAAAACCAGTGGAACAGCACTGATGCGGAGGTGGCGAACGGCAAAGTAGCTCGCACTTTCTTTTGGGGGCCGCAAGCTTTCGCCCACACCCAGGAAGTCTATAGCGAGTCGCCCACCAGCACACGCGAAGTACAATATTTTGACAAAGGCCGCATGGAATTAACCCGCAAAACGGGCCTTGACCCTAATCTGGTGACAAACGGTTTGCTAACCATCGAACTGGTGTCAGGCAAAATGCAGGTGGGCGACAACACTTTTATGGCTCATACTCCGGCTACCAACCCAGTGGCAGGCGACCCCAGCAATAACGAGGCGGCCCCTACTTACGCTTCATTCAATAAAGGCAAGCTGGCTTATGGCGTGGCGGACGCAATTTCGGCCACAGACCGCACGGGCCAGAATGTTGACCAGAAAGTAGATAAAGATGGGGTGGTAGCCAACCTTACGCCTCTGCCTGCTACTGTTACCTACAACCATTACGTCGCCGACACCAAACACAATATCGCCAATGTTTTTTATAATTTCTTCTTGAACCCGCCGTTGGGTAACGATAAATGGCTGCCCCTGATGGGTTTCCCCATTAGCGAACCATACTGGACAACGGCTATGGTAGCCGGACAAAACCGGGCGGTGTTGGTGCAGCTTTTCGAGCGTCGCGCCCTGACTTACACACCGGACAACCCGACTGGTTTTCAGGTCGAGATGGCGAACATCGGGCAGCATTATTATAGCTGGCGTTATGGCGTAGCTTTACATAACGATGTGTTGCCGGGCAACTACCGTTTGTTGTGGACGCAAGGTAACGGTTTGTACTCCAGTTCGATAAGCAAGGCCGAGAATTTCAAGCTGGTCGAGGCTACCAGCGAAATACGGGATGTGTTTCCCAACAAACAAGGACTGGCGGCAATTAATGTAAACAACACTATCGGAGTGGTAGATTTGGTTGCGCCAGGAGAGGTAAAAAGCTTACCTATTGATGATGATTTAAAGTATGCAGACTTTTTAGGGATAGACGGGGTGTCATGGTCGGCCAACGGTCAGCGGTTAGCCGTAGCTTACACCACAGTTTTTGCTCACCCCAGACCAATTGGGGCTGGTGGCAATGTAACTGTTTTTGAAATTTATGATTTCAATGGGTCGAGCCTGGTAAATAGTTTCAAAGCTTACGGTAAGCCAAGTGATGAGTTAATAGATAGTATCAAGTTGTCGCCAGATGGACAATATCTGGCCTTTTCTGGCAATAGTGCTTTTTCTGATACCTATAAACCAGCTTATCAACTAGGGGTTGTAAATATAAGCAAGTCTTCTGTGCAGTATGTCACTTTAGACCCACAACTTGCTAATATCGAAATTCAAAGCCTGGATTGGGTAGCGAGTACAGGCCAACTACTAGTCAGTTATAATCAAAAAGTAAAAAACACCAACCTCCTTGCCTTAGTTGCGCCCGACACGGCTAAAGTTACTGTTTTGAGTAGTCAGCCTATCACCTCTGCTACTAGCCTTTCGCCCGATGGTAATGACCTGGCTATATTATCTGGCGCAGGTACCCAGACGGTGACGGTTAGCTTCCGGGCAATGACTAACCCCACCACCGAGATTGCCAATAGTGGGCCGATACAGATAGACAAAGATTACCTTACCCCGGTGCGGATTGGCGATTTCTTCCGTAGCAAACTACTTAGCTGGAGTGTAGATAGCAGTTATGTCAGTCTTACGACGGGGCGTTATAGTGCAGAAAACCATTTGTATTCCAGCTATCGGCAACTGATGCCCCTAACAGCCAAAACTTTGTTCTTGAGCGAAATCGGCTGGTCGGGCTTCTACAATGGGATTTTTTACCGTACCGAGGAATCCATTGGTGGTGGGCCGCATTTCGTCATCCACGAGTCGCGCTGGGATCCGTACAATTACATTTTTTCGCAAGACATCACGGTGCAAAATACCGATGGTAGCAACAGCCTAAATTTGTACAGTACAAAAGACGGCAACAAGTTTGTGAAATTGGTGGGCGTGGTGCAGATACCATTAAATAGATAGAACTATAAACTATTGGCGTATCTTTATTGGGTAAGGAGACCAAGTTGCTTATACAAAATCCGAACTGGGTAAAACGCCGCGTAGGTGGAACTCTTTTGGCAGTAATACTGCTTGTGCAAATATCAGGCGTGGCGGTAACATCTGCCCAGGCCGAAGACTTTGTGAGCAATGCTTTTCAAAACCAATGGAACAGCACCGATGCGGACATAGCAAGCGGCAAAGTGGCCCGCACTTTCTTTTGGGGGCCACAGGCTTTTGCCCACACCCAAGAGGTTTATAGCGAGACCGTCACTGGTACACGCGAGGTGCAGTATTTTGACAAAGGGCGGATGGAACTGACGAAAAGGCCCAATCAAGACCCCAACGCAGTAACTAACGGTTTGTTGGTTTCAGAAATGGTGTCGGGGCAGATGCAGCTAGGCGATAATACTTTTGTCCAACGCCCTTTCAGCGATATTCCGGTTGCAGGAGACCCAGAAGGCAGCCCTGACACTCCAACTTATGGTGATTTTAACCGTAGCGGCCTTTTGAAGCCAGGCAGTCCTGATAGCTCCAGCTATGGCGATAGAACCGGCGGACTGGTTGACCAGACTTTAGCCCGTAACAGCACCGTCCTTCCACTCAGACCGCTTCCAACCAATGTGAAATATGCTAAATATATTCCTAATACCCATCACAACATCGCCGACGTTTTTTACAACTTCTTCCTGGCTGCCCCGCTTGGCGAAGATAAATGGCTGCCAGTGATGGGCTTCCCCATTAGCGAGGCATATTGGATTACAGCTACCGTTGCAGGCAAAAATCAATTAGTGCTGGCCCAAATGTTCGAGCGTCGGGCTTTGACTTATACGCCTGGTAATCCGTCCGGTTTTCAGGTAGAGATGGCAAACGTAGGCCAACATTATTATCAATGGCGGTATGGTACAAATTTACATAGCGATACATTGCCGGGCAATTATCGGCTATTATTACCCCAAGGTAAAAGTTTGGTCTCCAGTTCCATCTATAGCAAAGAAAATTTCAAAGTAGCTGACGCGCCCCAGTTTATTAACGGTTTATGGCCGTCAAGCAATGGTTTGGCGATTGTGGAAGCTGGTTACTCAAATGTCAACGGTTATAATGCGGCTCTTTACTTCGCAGATTTGACTAAGCCCGGCCAGTTCAAGGAGTTGCCGCTTAACCCTGGTGTGCAAAAGCCCTCGGTTGAAGCAGTCAATTGGTCGCGGGATGGTAGTCGTGCAGTGGTAACTTACACTTCACAAACACCAGCCCCTACTCTAGGTTATTCCATGTATGAAAAAACTGTAGTTTCGGTTTATTATTTTGATGGGCCGAATTTGGTAAAAACCTTGACCAACTTTGACGGCGTGTTCTATACATATAGTCCTAATGGTGTCAAAGTTGGGCCGCAAACCATTAGCCTTTCCCACGACGGACGTTACCTGGTTTTGGGTGGATCAGGTAAGCTTATCGTGCTAAATTTAGTTTCCCGAAGTCAAGCTTCGATAAATCTACCAGCTAATACGAGCGTCTATCGCGCTGTTTGGATGGATAACATTTTTTCTACTTTGATGGTGGAATATTCCACTGATACTTCGGCCAACAACCCTATTCACAAAATTGCTCTTGTTGATATAACTGACGATAAATTGATTGAGCGGGGCAGTGGAGAAAATATTTCAGGTTTGTCAGTATCACCAGATGGCAACATTTTAGCGATACTATCTGGCTCTGGAACAGACAAAATTGTACTTAGTTTCCGCAATATTAATGGTCAAGAGTTGGGCGCGATTAATTTGCCAGTAACAGTGGCTAGTTACTCTGGGATAGTAGGAGCAAGTTTTGTAGGTTGGGCCGCAGATAGTTCATACTTGGCTTTAGGAAGCCGGAGCGGTGGCCCGGCAGGTTCGACTGCTATCGGTTTCTTTCTGGTTTCTCCAATTGGCAGCAAAATTCTTAATGCCAGTCGCTACACTGGTGACTATTTGCGGTCTGATGTTCACAAAGTGGTTGCTCCATATTATATCGTCAATACCATTGACCAAGACTATCCGGTTGATAACGGAAAATTGCAAAAGGTAAGCGTGCAGAACGTGGACGGTAGCAATACAGTAACTTTATTTGAGGTCAATAATCGTATCTACAAGCTCGATCAGGCTCAGGTAGTACAAGTCCCACTAACCAGATAATTAGTATTATTAGGACTTTCGCTTGTCATGCTGAATGGAGGCTCGGCTGCCTGAAGCATCTGTTCTGTGGAAGGGGCTTTTGAACAGACCCTTCACTCCGTTCCGGGTACCCCCTGGGTGCCGCAGGGTCGGACAAGCTCTGATATAAGCGAAAGTCCTAATTATGTAAAAGATGGCTTTGTCCTGCGATTTTTTTCTTTACCGATAAGCTATTTATTGCAGAACAAAGCCTTCTCTTACAAGAATACAGCTTTTTAGCAACCGCCCGCGAAATTATTCGTTTAGAATATAGCAGTGATAAAAGGCCGTTAGCTGTATAATAGCTGTAGCTTTACTTGGTAGAACGGTCTTTTATAAAGTCTTCTTACGAAGTGCCAAAAATACGGAGAAATTTTCAAAATGTCTTTTCGCATCAAAGTTTGCTTCTTGGTAGTGATGTTGCTGACGACGGCTGTTCTCAACCTGGCCGATTACACCCAACCCCCAACCGTTCAGGCCGCCGCACCTACTTCACTAATTAAGTGGGGTTACTACGTGCAGCAAAGTAATTCGCTCGACTCGGTGCGCCAAAACCTCAGCAGTCTGAATGTCCTCGCGCCTTATTATTATAATCTGGACGCAAACGGTACTGTAGGCGGCAGCGACCAGGCCCAGGTGACACGACTGGCAAAAAGTTTGGGCGTTAAAGTCATACCAATGATTAAAAATAACCCAGGGTATGACGACTTTCACAAGCTACTGGCTGACCCCAACCAGGTCAAACATATCATAGACCAGATTGACAACCTGATTACCTACAACGGTTACGACGGCATCAATATTGATTGGGAAGAAGTGAACGCCAGTGACCGTCCGCTTCTAACCTCGTTTATGGGACAACTGTATGCTAAACTGCACCCTAAAGGCAAATTGGTGACGGAAGCGGTGGTAGCGAAAGCCCACGACGCGACAAGTGGTTGGGGCGGTTCTTACGACTACGCTGCGCTTTCCAGCTACCTGGATATGGCCGTAGTTATGACCTACGATTATAGCTATGCGGGTGGTCACGACGGGCCAGTTGCGCCAATTAGCTGGGTGCAGTCGGTGATGGCTTATGCTACTTCACAATTCGGGCCGGGCAAAGTTTTGATGGGGATGCCTTTTTATGGCTACGATTGGAATTTGAGCCAGGGCGGAAACGCGCATGGCGACACCTATCAAGGTATTCTGGATAGTGTCAAGCAAAACAACGGCACTATGGGCTACGATGACAATTTTCAAGAACCTTTTGCCGATTATACCCAAAACAACGACCACCATCGGGTCTGGTTTGAAAACCCGCGTTCGATTGCCGCCAAACTCGATATGATGAAACGCAACAACCTGGGCGGTTATGCTATCTGGCGGTTGGGACAGGAAAGTGTTGATTTCTGGCCCGTAATGCGTTTGATGAACCTGCCAACCGCGTCCATCAAAGCTTTCGTGGGTACAACTAACAATATGTTTTTCAAGGAAACGGGTCATAGTTTAGGCAACACTTATCACTTCTTGGGCTACTGGCAAAATCACGGCGGCCTGGCTCAATTCGGGTTGCCCTGGACAGAAGAATTTGAGGAGCTAAACCCGGCGGACGGTAAAGTCTATACCGTGCAGTATTTTGAACGGGCGCGGTTTGAGTATCACCCCGAATTTGTCGGCACTAGCAATGAAATCCAGCTGGGCTTGTTGGGCGTGCAGCAAACCGAACTCAGTCAAAACCAAAACCCTTTCAAACCAACGGGAGCGTTCACCAGCACCAAATCCAGTTACTATTTCCCCCAAACGCAGCACAGCCTATCGTTCGGCTTCCTGAACTACTGGTTACAACACGGTGGCCTCGCTCTGTACGGCTACCCAATCAGTGAGGAGTTTCAAGAGGTCAACCCCGAAGACGGCAAAAGCTACACAGTGCAGTATTTCGAGCGCAACCGCTTCGAGTATCACCCCGAACTGGCCGGGTCGAAATACGAAACTGAGTTGGGGCTGCTGGGCAATCAAACCCTGCGAGACCGAGGCTGGCTAATAAGGTAGCTCCGAGCGATAAGCTAATACGGTAAAAAAAACACGGAAAGATTTTTATAGTTCTCTCCGTGTTTTTTGTTGTTCTTTGCTTATATCGTCGAACCAATCCGCTATCTGGAGTAATTGCATTGAAGATACTAGATGCAAATTTAGCTTGTTAGAAGGCGTAGCTATTAAGGTAAAATCGTCAATGAGTTTGTGTACTTGAGATGTGGGTTCGAGAGTGGCAACCTCAAAAGACCAATCTAATGCCGCTTGAAAAGAAGACCTAACTTGGCGTAAGGATACAAAGTCGCCCATAGGTTTCAACCCATTTACAAACCGTCTAAGGATAGTAGCCAGGGCATGAGGGCTGTTATCAATACCTAACCAACGTCTTTTTAGTTGTGAGGCAACAGCTAACGTTGTGCCAGAACCAGCGAAACAATCCAGTACCAGGTCACCAGGGTTAGATGAGGCCTCAATAATACGTGTCAACAAATCAGGTGGTTTTTCCGTTGGGTAGCCCGTTATTTGGCTATTCTGGTTATAAGGGTCAAAGTATTCAAGCCAAATGTCCTGCACTGGCACGCCTTCACTGTTGTCGAAATAAACTTTACGGCGGGGATTGCCATTGGGAGACCAGTATATTTCACCTTTAGCGTCCATTTCGTCAAGTTTGGCGGGCGTGTATTGCCAGTGCTTACCAGGCGGTGGAGTCATACCGTGCCATTGCTGTCCGGTTGCGCCATTCCTGATACCTGGAGCGTGTACTGGCACTTTTTTATAACGTCGCCCGTTCTCATCAAAACACGGATATTCTTTAGCTAAATGCCCAGCTGTCCAGGCAGTTACCGGGCGATGCCAGACACAATTATCCGATTTAGTATAAAACAAAATATAATCGGCGGTATTTCCATAGGTTTTACGAGTATAATTTTTGGGATTACATTTCTTGCGGGTAATCCAGCTACGAAAGTTTTTGGCCCCAAATATTTCGTCCATTATAACCTTGATATGAAAAGCCATGTTTTTGTCAAGTTGGACATATATTGAGCCGTCCTCGGCTAATAGCTCACGTAAAAAAATCAGACATTGACGAAGATATTCTATGTAACGGGGGCCACTCACGCTATCGTCATAAGCTTCGGATTGGTTACGCGATTGAAAAACTCCGCCAGTCGCATAAGGAGGGTCAATATAAACCAACCGCACCTGACCACGAATAGCTGAGTTATGATACATAGCAGCCAGGAAAGGTAAATTATCGCCGAAATAAAGGTGGTTGGTCAGGTTTACCCTATCTTCAGCCGAGGGCCACAGTGTAACTTCTTCGGCTGGAGACCTTTGCAAAATAGAACTTTCGCTTTGTTTTCCCTGATACGAAAGCTGCATTTCAACATCATTTTGGAAAGGATAAGAATCATTCGATTGGGTTTTGGGGATGCTTGTTGCCACTTTAGGCTGCCTACTTTCTAAGAGTGTAACCAGTGAGTAGTGATACGCTCCTCAAACATTCGCAGGGTAAAAACCATAATCTTGCCAGGCCAGCGCGTTTCTAGCTTTGCATAATCATTCCACATCGAACCTGACAACAAACCTGGGCCATCATTCATGAACATTACGTTGGTTTTCAAGTCATGCTCTTTAGCATAAGTAAGGATTTCATCCGCACAA